>CAMMAZ010000014.1 GCA_946493765.1 uncultured Clostridia bacterium
TTCTTGCTTGCGGTGAAGTTTTCTAATTCTGTAACACATCATTGACAAACCTACACATTTTAAAGAATTCTTTCAGAAAAGGTATTGCAATTTAACAAAGAATGTGTTATAATTGCAAAGCGGTTTTAAAAAACCGCACTTTGCGCTGCTAGCTCAGCTGGATAGAGTGACTGGCTACGAACCAGTAGGTCGGGGGTTCGAGTCCCTCGCAGCGCGCCACCAGGCTGAGCCTGGACGCAATTCGCGTTCCGGGCTCAGTTTTTTGCTGTTTCACTCGCGTTTATGATGCGTATCTTTTTTGTAACGCAACCCAAAAAGGGACGACAATTTTCAATAGAAAATTGTCGTCCCTTTTTGGGTGACAACTTTTCTCTCTGTTATTTCCAGGCGTTTTGCAATTACAAAAACGCGATTAGAATTTTAATCAGAACCGCGATCACGATCAGCGCGCCCACTCCGCTGATCGTTGCGTAGATTTTGACAGATTCCCTATCGCTTTTTTCTTTGACCAGATAATAAAGTCCCACACCCAGTACCAACGCACCGGCTAATAATGCAATTCCATTAAAAATCATTTTCCTTTTTTCCATTTCAATAAAAATGCTGAATTGACAATGACCAACACCGAACCCGCGTTATGCACCAGCGCGCCGACGACCGGATTTAAAATGCCGGTGATTGCCAAAACAATCGCCGCAAAATTTAAACTCATTGAAAAAGTCAGGTTACATTTAATGGTCAGCATCATCCGCTTGGCAAGCGCCAGAAGGTGCGGCAATTCTTTCACCTCATCGTCCACCAGCGCAATATCGGCGGCATCCACTGCAATATCGCTGCCGACCCCGCCCATGGCGATGCCGACCATCGCCTTTTTCAACGCTGGTGCATCGTTGATCCCGTCGCCGATCATGCAGACAGGCTGTTTCGCTTCCTGATACCGGTCGATCCATGTCAGCTTATCCTCCGGCAGACAGTTGGCATGCACTTCATCGATGTTGAGTTCTTTCGCAATGGTCTGCGCCGCCGCCAAATGATCACCGGTTAGCAAAACCGGCTGCACCGCAAGTTTCTTGATCTGTTGGATCATGCCGGCGCTTTCCGGCCGCAGCCCATCCGCCAGCGCTAAAAATCCGGCGATATATCCGTCCACCGCAATATAAATGACGGTGCAGCCCTTTGCCAGGCAGTCCTCTGCTGCACCCAACACTTGATCCGTTAACCCAATATGATTTTCTGCGAGCAACGCGCTGTTACCCGCCAAAACCGTTTTTTCATCTACTCTTGCAAAAACACCCCGTCCGGGAATCATGCGAAAATCCGACGGTTCCGTTTCAATCGCTCCGGTTTCCTGCCGGAAACAGCGCACAACCGCCTTTCCAAGCGGATGCTCCGAACGTTTTTCAGCTGCCGCCGCAAGCGCAAACAGTTCCGCTTCACCATCAGGCCGAACGCTGTGCACCAATGTGACCGCCGGTGTTCCATAGGTCAGCGTTCCGGTTTTGTCAAATGCGATTTTCGAAACCGTCGCCAACCGTTCCAGTGCATCGCCCTCCCGCACCAGAAACCCGTGTTTGGTCGCGTTGCCGATCGCGGCCATAATGGCTGTCGGCGTTGCCAGCACCAACGCGCAGGGACAAAACACAACTAAAATTGTCACGGCGCGGATAATCTCTCCGCTGATTATCCAGGTCAATGCCGCAGCGGTCAACGCAATGGCCACAATCCAGGTTGCCCAGCGGTCGGCAATGCCGACGATCTTTGCCTTTCCCGCATCCGCCGACTGCACCAGCCGGATCATCCGCTGAATGGAACTGTCCTCCCCCACTTTCACCGCCCGCATGTCGAAAGAGCCGAATTGATTGACCGTTCCGCTGGAAACGGTGTCGCCTACCGTTTTATCGACCGGCAGCGATTCACCGGTCATCACCGCTTGGTTAACGGACGTCTGTCCCGATAAAATCACCCCGTCCACCGGAACGGTTTCGCCCGGCAGCACACGCAGGGTATCGCCCACCCGAACCGCTTGCGCGGGAACGGTTTTTTCTCCGCTTGTCGTTAAAATCCGTGCTGTGCGCGGTGTGAGATGCACCAGCTTTTCAATCCCTGCGCGCGCTTTTGCAACCGTTAAATCCTCCAGCAGTGCGCCAAGCTGCATGATAAAAGCCACCTCTCCCGCTGCAAAATCCTCTCCGATCATCACCGACGCAATCAGCGCGAGCGATACCAACACATCTGCTTTGATGTCAAAAGCAGTCACAAGACCGATCACCGCTTCTAAAATGATCGGAACGCCGCAAAGTACAATGGCAATCCACGCTGCATCAAAAGGCAGTGGAAGCAGATCAAAAATGCTGACAATCAGCGCCGCACCGGATAAAATAAGAAACACGATCTCTTTTTTTGTGCCGCCTATTTCTAAAAGCCCCTCCAGCTTTTCCATAACCTTTTTCATAAAATGCCTCCTTCATACCCATACGGGTATGTTTTTATTATACATATAGGGGTATAGGTTGTCAAGACGGGGGGTTAAATTTTTCACAACAAAGTTCTCTCCTTTAATCCCACCGACGCAAAACCCTGCCGTGCGGCGGCACAGCAGGGTTTTTAACACACATCTGTCAACAAATTTTACAAAACGGCAACTTTCCCGGTTTCATAAGACCGATAAGCTGCTTCCATCAGACGGGTCAATGCCACGGCGTCAATCGGTAAGCAGCAAAAAAATAAAATTTATTTTTCATCTTTGCATTTGATAAAAACCATAGTATAATACAGGTAAATCGACCGAACGAGGTGTAATAATCATGATACTGGAAAGAACGGCAAAGGATACATTAACACCGGTGGAAATGAACATGGGTGACACGCTTTTGTTTACCAAAACGGATGGCAGCGTTGTTCGCCTGACGCTGTGCGACACCGGCTACACCATCATTTCTACAGATCTGCGATCGCTGGATCAGCCGGAAAACGGCTGGCAAAAATGCCTTAAAACCGTCTACCGCTTTTTCTGTGAAATCGAGGCAGAGGAAACGCGTTACCGGTTGGAACGTGAAATTCCCACCCTAAACAGTTTCTACAAGCCTTTTTCCATTGCAGGTCTCACCGTTTTTTTCGATGCTGTAAGCTGCACCTATAAAAGTGACGGCGGTTTTCTGCTGGAAAAGGACAGCGCCGGTGATTTCTTCAGCAAACCCAATAAACACGCCCGGTTTGCTATTCAGGACGCTGCCCTTGAAATTTGTCCCGGCAGACTGCACCCGTGGTGCCCGTTACCGGAGGACGGTTTTCATATTGAAAACTGTTACCGCGGCGAGGACTGCTGGATGGGATCCTACAATGGGATTCTGGCGCATGGCGGACTGGATATCAATCATCCTGCAGGCACACCGCTGTTTGCACCGCTGGATCTTGACGATCAATATTATTTTAATTCTTTAGAAATGGGAGATAACAACAACCGATGGCTCGGTATTCATCGATGGGAAAACGGGTCTGTCTGGGAACTGCGCGCTTACCATATGTCTGCGCTAACCGTTCAAGAACACACCCCTGTCCGGCAGGGCGAACAGTTTGCCATTGGTGCGGGTGTAGCGACAGGTTGGCACGAACATTCTCATTTTGCATTCAAAATCACCGAATGCGGACAGTCTTATTTTTTGGATCCTTGGATTTTGTTTTGGAAAATGTTCCGGGATCGTAAGCTGGAACAACAGTCTGATAAATTTTAAAGTAAGGAGAGGATTATCCGTGCAAATCAGTTTAAATAAAAATTGGACCATGAAAGAACAAAACGGCACAAAGGAATATAACGCAAATGTGCCTTGTTCCGTTTATTCGGTTCTGCTGGAAAACGGTGAAATGCCGGATCCGTTTGTTGGTGAGAACCAATATGAAGCGTCGAAAATCAGTGATCGAAATTTTTGCTTTTCCAAAACCTTCAATACGGACGAAAATCTTTTGTCCTGCGACCGGATCTTCTTGCAATTTGAAGGACTGGACACACTGGCAACCATCACTTTGAATGGCACGCCAGTTTCAAAAACCAACAACATGCACCGCACCTACCGGTTCGACGTTACCGGTCTTGTGCAAAAGCAAAATAACCGATTGGAAATCCTGTTTGCATCTCCGACCCAATATGTTCTTGAAAAGCAGGCGCAGCGCCCGTTGCATGGCGTTGCAACCACTGTGCCCGGCTATCCTTACCTTAGAAAGGCGCATTACATGTTCGGTTGGGACTGGGGTCCGATCCTGCCGGATATGGGGATCTGGCGGAACGTCAGCCTGATCGGCGTGCAGTCCGCTTGCATTGACGATGTGTTTTTCAAACAAAAACATACCGACGGGACGGTTCGCTTGACTGTGGATATGTCCTGTGAAGCGTGTGGTGCGACGGATGGTTTGCAGGCAGTCTGCACATTAACGGCCCCCAACGGACAAAGTTGGACACAAAAAGCCGATATCACAAATCAAACACAGCTTTGCTTTGCCATTGAGAATCCAATGCTCTGGTGGCCGCGCGGGTATGGAGATCAGCCGCTTTACCGCGCGGAAATTTCCCTTTTGCAAAATGAACAAACACTCGATACCGCCGTTTACAATATTGGTCTGCGCACCCTGACCGTTTCCACACAAAAAGACGAATACGGTATGGCGTTCTGCTTTGTCGCCAACGGCGTCAAAATTTTCGCCATGGGCGCAAACTATATTCCGGAAGACCAGATCATTCCCCGGTGCACACCGGATAAAACGCGCGACTTATTGGAACAGTGTGTTGCTGCAAATTATAACTGTATCCGTGTTTGGGGCGGCGGCTATTATCCGGATGATTCCTTTTTCGATCTGTGCGACCAATTAGGGCTCATCGTCTGGCAGGATTTTATGTTCGCCTGTGCGGTCTACCGGCTTGATCCCGCGTTTGAAGAAAACATCACGGCGGAACTGATCGATAATATTAAACGGCTGCGGCACCATGCAAGCCTCGGCCTTTGGTGCGGCAACAATGAAAACGAAACGATGTGGGCGGATTGGGGTATTCCGCAGGAAGCGGATCTAAAAGCGGATTATACAAAGCAGTTTGAACAGCTTTTTGCGCAAATCTGCAAAACCTATGACCCCGACCGGTTTTACTGGCCGTCCTCCCCATCCTGCGGCGGCGGTTTTATTAATCCGAATGACAGCAATAGCGGTGACACCCATAACTGGGACATCTGGCACGGCTTTAAACCATTAACCGAATTTCGCAACTACCGGTTCCGTTTTTGCTCGGAATACGGATTTGAATCCATCCCGGAGAAAAAAACAGTTTTGTCGTTTGCAAAACCGGAGGAATGCAATCTGACGGGACCTGTCATGGAAGCGCATCAAAAATGCGATAACGGCAACGAAAAACTGATGCATTATTTAACGCAGCTGATGCCGTTTCCGAAAGATTTCGACGCACTGATCTATGCAACGCAGATGATGCAGGCCGACGCGATCCGCTACAGCGTCGAGCATATGCGCCGTTTCCGCGGGCAGTGTATGGGTTCTCTTTACTGGCAGGTCAACGACACCAATCCTGTTATCTCCTGGAGCAGCTTTGACTATTTTCACCGCCCAAAAGCGCTGCATTATTACGCGCGCCGTTTTTATGCGCCGATGCTTTTATGCGTGAATGAATCGGATCTGCAACATGTGGTGGTCAGCGTATCCAGCGAATGCAGGCAGCCGGTGCCTTTGACACTCTCCTGGCGCCTGCGCGACAATCAAGGTGCTGTGCTTTTGGAGGGTGAAAAAGCCTTCACCCAACAGGCACTTTCCGCACAAGACGTTGTAACGCTTGATCTGTCCAAATTTTTGCAGCAGCCGCAGCAGAAAAGAAGCCGTGTGCTGCAATGCGTTTTGACCGCGAACGGACAGCCGGTTGCACAGGCGACCGCCCTGTTCTGTCCGGCCAAGCACTTTGCTTTTCTCGATCCGGACATCACCGTTACGCTCTCAGAATCCGAAACCCATATTTTGCTCACCTGCACGGCAAAGCGTTATGCAAAGGGCGTCTGTCTGTCGCTGCAGGACCGTGATATCCGGTTGGACGACAACTGGTTTGATCTATTTCCCGGAGAACCCAAGACCGTTGCATTCGCAAAAACGGATGATATACTGCCGGGTGGCCTTTCAGAATTGTTGCCGCAAATCACTGTGCAAAGCTGCTATGATATGACAGCGTCCGGACACACAAACTGCATTTTGCACAAGGAGGTTTAACGCGGTTTGTGCAATTCGAAGAATCCTTTCAAGTTTAAACCGAATTGGGGTTTAGAGATTGAAGAAAACCGACTTTTATGTTAAAATAAAAGTCTGAAAAATCTATAAATAAAGGAAGTTTTACTGTGAACAAGTTCAAAAAAATCACTGCGTTGATTCTTTGCACCATGCTGTTATTCGGCAGCGCCTTCATGGTTCGTGCTGAGGATCCGCTGACCGTCTATTCTCTCACGGAATATGCGGACAACGTTAAGACCTATGGAAGAACGCAGGTCATCGACACCGGTATCACCTGCGACTGGTCGGCGTCCGGTATCGAGTTCAACGCCGATTGCGAAGGCGACGTTGCCGTGACCCTATCGGTGCAGGGCGGCGAGGAATCCAAAGACGGTTATTTCTCTGTTTATATCGACGGCGAGCTGCTGGACAAAAGGCTACGCGTTGCCGACGGTAAACAAACGCTGACGATCGCCGAGGATCTTCCGCAGGGCTCCCACTCTTTCAAGCTGATCAAACAATCCACCGTCAAACAGGCGCGGGTCGTGTTTGAGTCGGTATCGCTGGCTGGGAAACTGACCGAACGGCCGGCAGACAGCGAGTATTTCATGGAATTCATCGGCGACAGCATCACCTGCGGACACAGTGCGCTGTGCTTTAACAGCGGCGACAAAACCACTTCTTTATACGGTGACGCCACCAAAACTTATGCTTATCTGACCGCCCAGAATTTCGGTGCGGATCATTCTTTCATCTCCATTTCCGGCAGCACCTGCGGCACCATGCTCTCGGAATATGATTACATGTGCAAGGATCGCGACACAACGCCTTATGACTACCAAAGAAAGCCTAATGTCGTCGTCATCAATCTGGGCACCAATGACGGAACCAGGACCTATGAATATTGGCTGGAACAGGCAAACGCGTTTGTGACCAAAATCCGCGACGGTTATCAAGATCAGAATATTCCTGTCGTCTTTGTGCATTCCGCCATGCAGGCAGACGGCGTGCGCGCCAATCTGGCAGCGGCTGTGCAAACGCTTGGCGGCGCCGAGAACCACGTTTATGTGGTCGGATTCGGCCGTTCCGGGACCCACCCGCGTGTTTCCTCACATAAAAACGACGCCAAACGGCTGACCGCGATGCTTGTCAACGAAGGGATCATGCCCCTTTCCGCTTTGCAGGACGATGCGACGGTGACCGCTGCGGAAGATGAGCGCGCGACGATGCTGTCCGATGCAGATTATACCAGTGGGACATTATCCGGCGTTTCGATTGTTGATAAAACCGCCAAATTGGAAGCGGCAGATGCCATTGCACCGGACTCCGATGCAAATGCTGTGAAAGTCACCACCACCGGTGACGGCACACAGACAAGACTGCTGACCATCAGCAGCAACACTTTGAAGCAGAATGTGTCCAACACCAAGGGCATCCGTTTTTACCTTTCCTACACCGGCGAGCTTTCCAAAAATATTTACATCCAGTCGGGTGATAAAACCGGCAGCTGGCCGTTTGAAGCTGTTGAGGGAGAAACCAATTGCGTGGAGCTGTATTGGAACAATATGCCCAGCACCATGAACTATGTTTATTTCAACATCGCAAACAGCAATTCGATTAACTCGATTTCCTTTGACTTTGGCAGCGGCGCTTACACTGCGGTAATCGACAACATCGAATATATCCGCAACACCTATGTATTTACCGACAATCCGAACAGTTCCTATGTCGTGATCACACAGCTGCCGGATGTGTTCGGCAACCTGAACGGCTATGAAGCGCCCACAACCACAACGACCACCACAACAGCCGCCGCGGAATATGATTATACCGTCACCGCCGCGGATACAACTTACAAAGCAAATGCGGGTCAAAGCGGAATTTATGAACAGACAGATGTGCAACCAAACGGCAAGGTAGTTTCCTTTGATCCGGGTGCTGCAAACAATTATATTGAATTTACCGTGAAAGATCTTCCGGCGGATACCTATGCGTTTTCTGTGCTCTCCAGGGACTATAATTCCAGAGGCACCTATTCGATCTCGGTGAACGGAACGGTGATTAACGACAATGTAAACTTTGCCGTTTCCACCTCCGGCGGCGCAATAATCCGCACCCACGATATCGGCGTCTTCACCACCGACGGCGGCGATATTGTGATCCGCTTCACCGCGAAAACGGCCGGGTCCTTGTATGCGCAGTATTTCTATTTTAGCGGAACACAGGCAACCACTTCTTCTACCGGCAGTTCCTCCACTTCAACGTCTATCACCACGACTGCGACATCAACAACGGGAACAGATGAAAACTACTCCTATGTGACCTTCAACAGCTTTGATTCCTATACGCCGGATAAATATAAGGATTATCAATATCTTGATATTGTCACCGAAAACGCGGCGAGCGGAAATTGCCTTAAAATCAATTATCCGAGCCTTGTAGATACATGGAGAAATGATGCTGGTAATGGCGCTACCTACATCACAGCGGAAAACGGAACATTTGACTTTTCCGAATACACCGGCGTTCGGTTCTATTTAAAATCCTCCCGCCAGTCCTATCTGAAATTCATGTCGGGTACCTATTCTCCGGTCGGCGGCGCCGCCACGATTCCGGCGCAACCAAGCGGCGGATGGGTCACGCTGACATTTGAAGAATGCGGTCTTTCAGCGGAAAACCTTGCAAAAATCAACGGCTTCTTATTAAAGCATGAGGGCGGCGACACCTGCTACATGGACGAAATCCAGCTGTTCACGCCCGCCGCAGACGATACGCTTTACGGCGATGTCGACAACAACAATGTTGTTGATTTAAAAGACGCTCTGCCGCTAAGACAGTATATTGCGGGCTATGAGGTTTCGATTAATATGTCGGCAGCAGATGTCTACAAGGATTCCAAAATCAACGGAAAAGACCTGCTTTTGTTAAGACAATATCTAGCAAACTACGACGTGGAACTGGGCAACCCGGTAAACAACTGATATTTCATAAAAATCCGGATGCCAAAGAAACGTCCGGATTTTTATATGGATAGATTTTATAAGGAGGATGAAAAATGAAAAGACCAATGCTCGTTTTACTGACGCTTTTGACATTGCTGCTCGTTTGCGGTTGTGAAAGCGCAGACCCAATCGCGCAAACACAGTGGCAAATGGAACATATTCAAAGCGGCGATAAAGGCGAAATCATAATCGTCGGAGATGAAACGATGTTGAAAACGAATCCTGATGCCACTATTTTAAAGCTTTCCTGCCGTTTCTTTGAGAACGCCTTTGTGATGGAAAATCACGAAAATCAGGAAAGCTGGACCGGCAGTTACCGAATGATCGAACATCCAACAGACAGAGACGCAATTTATGAACTGATATTTGAAAACGGTACGACCGGCTATGCGGGATACGGTTTTACCACCTTTGCCGACGGCAGCGAGAAGGAAAATCTTCTTTTTTCTGTCGAGGATTATGCTCTTTCATTTTCGGGTAAACAAGAAATTTAAAATTTCTAATACTATATTAAAAAGCGCTGTGCAAAAAGCACAGCGCTTTTTTCTTTAGCAGACGTTTATTGCTGATCTAAGATTTCAGTTTGAATGAATTCCGCTAACTGCAAACCTGCTTTTTCTGAACCTGACACGCTCGGATGATTATCTCCACCGCCGCCCACATTGTTCAGCTTTTTAAAATGCACATAATCAAGTTCCTCATCGATTTCCTGCAATACTGTCAGCGGCTGAAAATATTCCGTGTCAACAATATATGAAGTTCCGATACACCAAACGATTTCACAGGTTGGATTTTTCTCACGAATTGAAGCAATCAATTCCAAACAGGCTGCTTTAAATTCTTCCGCCGGTTTTTCAATTCTATTATTGTTATAATAGCTTCGGTCATTCGACCCTAGATTGATCACAACAATATCCGCTACGTAAGAGTTGAAATCCCACGGAGTCTGTGAACTAACCAGTGAATATTCATAAAATTTCTTATATGTCTGGTCTGTTGAACTGTAACCGGTTGTCACACCATGACCGGATGCAGCGACTGTTGAAAATTCCGCACCCAGCGCGTTTGCGCAGAATGCAGGATATGCGCGGTAGCTATCCTGCCATTGCCAACCGCCTTTTCCGGAACCGCCATTGCTCAAATTACCATAGCCCACAGCAGAAGAGTCACCATAGAATTCAAGTTTCAGCGCTTTTTCCTGCGGCTTTTCACCGGTCAATTCTCCGGAAATAGAAACGGAAAGCAGTTCCATTTGGTTTCTGGCCCATTCGTTGACTTTCACAAGGCGAATTTTATGCGTGCCTTTTATGAGATTGGCATCTACCGTATAGGTAGCAGTTCCTCCCGTTAAAGTCACACGAACCATGTTGTCAAAATCATCGTCGATCATCACGCCCATGTACCCGCCAGTTCCACTACAGGTAACTTCAAAGGCAATATCGCCTTCGCAATCTGCCATGAATTCAATACCGCTGGTAGTGTGCTCCATCTTCAGAACACCATCTTCCACAACGCTTCTGCCCACCAGATTGGAGGATGCAAGCATCTGGTCCACCTTGTAAACTTTCATTGCTACAATAGGCTTTGTTGTTGACGGGCCCAGCACCACGTCATAGCTTGCGATATACTGCCGCAACAAAAGTGAATCTCTGGAATTGATTTTTCCATCATTCACAACATCAGCGGCCGCTTCATTGATCGTCACATCATATTTAGCGATATATTGCCGCAATAAAAGTGAATCTTTCAAATTAATCTCTTCGTCATTGTTACAGTTACCATAGACAACGCCATCCGCTGAAACAGAAGCCATTGCGGTTAAAGCTCCAAAACAAACCGCGCAAACCAACATAAAACAAATACCCTTTTTTAGTTTTTTCATTTCTTTCTCCTTTGTATAAAATTTTCATCGCTACTTGCGAATATCGCACAGGCATTTCGCCAGTAACCAAACAAATTTGATTGCTTTCCAAAAACTGATTTTTGTACTTGTTTTATTATAACATTAAATTCATTTTGCGTCAATTCTCAGTCTATAAAAATCTAGGATATCCAAAAACTATTTTAAAATTTCGGTTTTCAAATACTCTGCGAGTTGCAGCCCTGCCTTCTCATGATCTGCAACGCTCGGATGGCTGTCGCCGCCGCTGAGTTTTAAATCAAATTGCGTAAAATGCAGATAGTCAAGTTCCGCATCCAGTTCCTTTAACACTTTGATAGGTTTGATTTTTTCGCTGTCGCTGACAGAATGACTTCCCAGCGCCCAAACGATCTCACAATCCGGGTTGTTGGAACGGATCCAATCCAGGAACGTCTGACATGCCGCTTTGAAATCCGCATCGGAAATCGCGGGATTCTGTGTCCGGTTATAATAGGTTTCATCGTTTGCGCCGAGATTCACCACCACAACATCCGCTTGGTAAGCGTCAAAATCCCACGACGTTTGCGAGCTGACTAACGAATACCCGGCAAATTTATCCCAGGTTTGACTCTTATCGCTGAATCCAGCGGTAACGCCATGACCGGACGCTGCAACGGTTGAAAATTCAGCGCCTAATTCATTCGCGCAATAGGCGGCATAGGTACGGTAGCCATCCTGCCACTGCCATCCGCCTTTATCTGTTCCCGTAGTTAAATTTCCATAACCGACTGTTAAGGAATCGCCATAGAATTCGAGCTTTAATTCTTTTTCCTGCGGTTTTGCACCGGTTAAGGTTCCCTCGATCATGACCGATTGAAGCTCCATGGTGTTGCGCATCCACTCATTCAGTTTGATAAGGCGGATTTTGTGCACGCCTTTTGGGAGATTGACGCCGGCAGAATAGAACATGGTGCCGCCGTCCAATGTCACACGGATCATGTTTTCAAAGTCATCGTCGATCATCACGCCCATATATCCGCCGTCACCGCTGCAGTTAACAGTGAAAACAATATCACCTTCACAATCCGCCATGAATTCAATACCGCTGGTTGTGTGTTCCATTTTCAGGACGCCATCTTCCACAACACTTCTGCCTACCAGATTGGAAAATGCGAGCATCTGATCCACCGTGTAGATCTCGGTACCAGGTCCGGGCGCCGTTGTCGTCGGGCCCAAAACCAAATCATAATCCGCCAAATACTGCCGCAATCGCAGCGAATCTTTCGCATTGATTTTTCCGTCATATGCAACATCCGATGCTTTTAAATCAATGTCCACATCATATTTTGCAATATATTTCCGTAACACAAGTGAATCTCTGGTATGAATTTTACCATTTCCGTCGCAATCGCCGTATAAAACAATGTCAGCAGCAACCGGAAACAATGCCGTTAAAGCGCTAAAACAAAACACACAGGTTAAAATCAAACAAATTCCTTTTTTCCAATTTCTCATCTGCTTTCCTCCTACCCATTTCCCACTATTTTTTTAAAAATACTGCCGGAAAGCGTTTCCCGGCAGTATTTTTCACATATCCTTAGTTTAAAATTTCAGTTCTGATATATTCCGCTAAAGTCGCGCCGGCTTTTTCATGATCTGCAACGCTCGGATGGCTGTCGCCGCCGCTTTGACTGGTTGTGATTTTGGTGAAATGCAGGTAATCCAATTCCTCATCCAGTTCTTGCAGCACTGTAAGCGGCTTAATATTGTTTACGTCTGCAACATAGTTCATCCCAAGTACCCAGACAATTTCACAATCCGGATTTTTGGAACGAATCCAATCCAGCAATTCCTGGCATGCCGCTTTGAAATCTTCGTTGGAAATCGAAGCGTTGTTTCCGGTATTGTTATAATAGCTAAAGTCATTTGTGCCTAAATTCACTACAACAATATCTGCTTGATAAGCGTCAAAATCCCACTCTGTTTTTGAATTAACCAATGAATATCCGGCAAATTTATCCCAAGTCTGCGTTTTATCACTGAAACCGGTTGTCACGCCATAGCCCGATGTCGCCACCGATGAAAATTCAGCGCCCAATTCGTCTGCGCAATAAGCGGCATAGGTGCGGTACCCGTCCTGATACTGCCAGTTCCATTTCCCGCCGCCGCTTTCAAGATTACCATAGCCCACGGTGATAGAATCGCCATAGAACTCCAATTTCAATTCTTTTTCCTGCGGTTTTGCACCGGTTAAAGTTCCTTCAACTGTAACCGATAGCAGCTGCATGGTGTTGCGAACCCATTCGTTGAGTTTCACGATGCGGATTTTATGTTCGCCGCTTGCAAGGTTTGCATCCACTGTATATGCATGCGTACCTCCGGTCAAAGTAACACGGGTCATGTTATCAAAATCATCGTCGATCATCACGCCCATGTATCCGCCATCGCCGCTGCAGGTAGCTTCGAATGTAATACTGCCCTCACAATCTGCCATGAACTCAATGCCGCTGGTGGTTTGCTCCATTTTCAAAACAGTGCCATCCACAACGCTTCTGCCAACCAAATTGGAAGAAGCAAGCATTTGATCTACCGTATAGGTTTCTGTTTGCGGCTGCGGCTCTGTGGTGGTAGTCGGTCCTAATACCACATCGTATTCTGCAAGATACTGCCGCAATACCAGAGAATCTTTGGAATTAATCTTACCGTCATACACAACGTCTGCGGCCTCTTCATTAATCGTCACATCATACTTTGCGATATACTGCCGCAATACCAGAGAATCTTTTAAATCGATCTCTTTGTCATCGTTACAGTTACCATAAAGAATACCTTCTGCCGAAACGGACGCCAGCGTTGCCATGGTTCCCAGGCACAATGTCATAATCAATAAAATGCTAATTGCTTTTTTTGCTATTCTCATAAATCGATATGCCTCCTCTGAGAATAAAATATGTATATATTGTAACATGATTTTAGAATTTAGTCAATAATTCCCCTGCTATTCTTTAATTTTTAGCAAAATCAAACAAATCTATTTTATTTTTTTTGAAGATTTAACTAAAAGAAA
Organism: uncultured Clostridia bacterium; assembly: GCA_946493765.1. GTDB lineage: Bacteria > Bacillota > Clostridia > Oscillospirales > Acutalibacteraceae > RUG11462. The sequence continues at coordinate 14,177 of CAMMAZ010000014.1, forward strand.
AACCCGCCCCGACATAAGTCGTGGGCGGGCAGATTCCGATTTAATTTTTTAGTTTACTGATTTACCGGAAGCTCATCTACTGTGATCAGCTCCGCAACCAGACGACGGATATACATGGTGTCCGCTGCAGTGTATTTTTCATCACCGTTCACATCCGCTGCATCATAATTGATATTCTGTGACGGCTGATCAAGCTCTGCAACAATCAAACGGATATACATCGAGTCTGTCGCTGTATATTTTCCATCATTGTTCAAATCGCCGTACATCACTTCTGTCGGTTCGGGATCAGTCGGTTCGGGATCGGTCGGTTCAGGATCGGTCGGATCCGTTGTCGGCGGGTTGACAAGCATCGGCTCGCCGGTTTCATCACGCTGGAGCATTCCGCCTTTCTCCCAAGGTTCGGTGCCGCCTTCGACATAGAAAGGACCATCCGGAGTGTAAGCTTCACCTTCTGCAGGTGCCAACGGATCTTCCCACAGATAGAGGGACGGATCAATACCCTGCGCGAACTCTTCGTTCACAAAGTTACCCATTTCCGGAGCTTGATAGCCCTGCACATAAAGCGGAGAGAAACGAACTTCTGCGTCGCCAAGACCCGCTTGACCATCCGGATTTGCAAGGCATGCATAGTTCATCATACCGACTTTCATCGAAGTGATCTCATAGGATTCCCACAAAGAAAGATCGCTGACATCGACGTTATAAGAATGCACGCCGTTCTGAGCCTGCCAAGAAACAGTCTGCTTGATTACGCCGTCATCATATTCTTCGCCGCCGTCGACATAGCTATACCAGATCATCAATTCAACCTGGAAACCTGTGTCTTCTTCATAACCCGGGTCATTTTGAATAGTGCCCTTGGAACGAATCGTTTCAGAATCGAAACACAAAACGCCGCCGTTTTCTTCAAGCGCCAGATCAACTGCAGCTTCAAATTTATCGCTGTCGGCTTCACTCAGGAAGAAAGCAACCTGATACTGCCTTTGAAAATCTTTCCCATAGAACTGAATCCAGCCGGTGTCTGTATATTTGACGGTGTCGGGATATTCGCCATAGGAATATAGCCGTTTTGCGCCGTCAAATGTGTATGCGACTGTGTTCTCTGCCGCGGACGCCGAAACCATCACGGCCGCTACAGTGCCGATCACAAGCGCCAGCGTCAATACAATTGTGATTAATTTTTTTGATATTTTCACCTTAAAAACCTCCTTTTTGGTATCCTCATTGTACCACTTTGTCCCTTCATTTTCAATCTTTTTTTGCGGATTCAAACATCTTTGTCATTATTGTACAATTTATGGATTCAAATCTTGTAAGTAGTGACGATTTTCCAATCCTACCCAGACAAAAAGGTGTTTTAACAACTATTTTTTTGTGATTTTTTCCTTGAAACAAGTATGAGAAAAACAACCTGTGCTCCTAACAAAAAAACAGTCAAAATCAGATAAAGAGGCAACTGCATCTGGACACCGCTATAGGTATGATATACCTGCATACGCAGGTCGCCTGCAACTGTTTTCCCGCCGATTTTCATTTGGCCGTCATACCCGCTGGCGCGCTGATATCGATAGGTATCGAACGCAACAGAATCCGTCTGTCCCTTTACAGGCTGAATCCGTACGGTATACCGCTGCCGGACCGAAGGATCAATTTCGGAGAAATGAAAGGTAAACAGTGAACCGTTAAGATCTGCTTTGGAAAACTGTCCGAAAGCCTGGATCTGGTTATTTTGGTCTAAAATTGCGATTTCATAGACTGCATCTCCCGACAAACGCGTGCAATACAGCGCAACGGTATCAAACGCATTGGCGGTAAAAAAGTCCTGTAAAAGAATGTCGTTATTTTCCAAAATATCCTGCACGGCCGTAATATTGGACATGTTTGTACATTGGACCGAAAACCTGCGGCTTTCTCTTTTTTGCAATGCCAAAGGATAAACATTAACCGCTGCCAGCACCACTGTTGCGCAAGCACAAACAGGCAACACCACTTTGCAGCATCGCCTGCCGCTCCAACGGTTAGCTGCAACACAGCCGCCATGCGTTGCCAAAAGGACGATAAAAAACAAAAAGGGAATACTGTCGGCTGCACCGGCCGGGCCGAACAAATAAAAAAGCATTCCGCCAAATAACGTCAGAAGCGGCATGAGCAAAACGCCGGGCCGGTTCTTCTTCAAAATCCAAAATACTAACGATAAGACCGCCAGCATAAAGACCGCGAGCCGATAAGCCGTGCAATAGGCCAAAAAAGCAATATTTTCATCTCCAACCGTCACGTTATAAACGAAAGTATATCGCTGATCCTGCTGCAGTTTCTCTAATACCCCGCTGTCCATTGTTCCCCAGGTTCGAGCGTGCTTTTCCAAAAGCCATCCAACCGTTTTTTTTGATACATCCGCCTGTTCTGCATCGTCCGTGCTTTCGACTGTGGAGGCCGGAACACCGTCCAAGCCATCCGAATCACTTTTTGGCATTACTGCCAAAACGCCAAAAAAAGTTCCCGCTGTCAATAGAAAACAGCAGACACATACAACCGCCGCCTTTAAAATTTTCTTCTTCTCTTTTGCCAGCCAAAAGAGAAGACAAACTGCATAAGCGAAAACCAGAATGAAAACAACAGGCCGGATAAAACAGCTGATTGCGGCCAAAATTCCAACGCCCGCGCTCTGTGCAATGCACAGATATGTATTTTTCTGTTTATATATACAGGCTCCCAGATAAAACACGCCGCCCATCAACGGCATGCAAAAGGAAACGGAATCCACCCACGGGATCGTCATATAGGAAACCGGATTGCACACCGACAAAAGCAAATATTTGCAGGCCATGCGGGCAGAAAACAGCTTTTTGACCCCCAGATAGCACAAAACCTCGGCGATCAGCAGCATTGCCGCGTTGAGAAGGATCGATGCATAATTAAAATTCACAATACCGGTGCCGGACAAAAAACGGTAAAACAACGCTAAGATCCATGTCAGAAGAGCATCGCCCTCCACCGGTACGACACCGCTTTGGGAACCATCCAGGGCGATCGCCAAAGCTCGATCCGCAATAGCAACGCTGCCGTCCGGCGGGAAAACGTTGAAGGAGACCAGCACTACGATCATCCCCACCAAATAAACCGAAAACAGAAAGAAAGGCAGCCGAAGCAGCGTTGCTTCCCGGATTTTATCGATCCGTTTGCAGGCAAAAATAAAAAAAATACAAAGCAAAACAGCACATAAAACAGCCGCAAGGCAGATTGAAATGCTGGCAGTATCGCCGATCCCCTTGCCGGACATGCTTTGCGCAAAAAAAATCATACCTGCACCAGCAGCAATCAGAATTAAAACAGCTGTGAGTCCTCCGATTGATCCACAGAAGATTTGTCTACACTTTTGCACATTGACGCCTCCGTTGTTTCGCCGGTCGTTTTTTCAATGATAAAACGCGGTCTTTTTTTGGTTTCCAAATAAATTTTTCCGATATATTCACCGATAATGCCAATCCCCAGAAGCTGCAGACCGCCAAGCCCCCAGATGGAGGTGATCATGCTGGCCCAGCCGCTGACGGTGATTCCCATAAAATACTGTGCAATAAAAACAATTAACAACACCATACTCACAAGAAAACACAACAGCCCCATTATCGTGATCAAACGGATGGGCTTGACACTCAGCGATGTGATACCCTGCAGCGCGAAAAACAACATTTTTTTCAGCGGATATTTGCTTTCCCCCGCAAACCGTTCGCCGCGTTCATAATAAACTTTGGCGCTTTTGAACCCAAGCATCGGCACGATACCGCGCAAAAACAGGTTCACTTCTTTAAAGCCCAGCAGTTCTTTGACCGCCCTGTTGCTCAGCAGTCGGTAATCCGCATGATTAAAAACGATCTCAACGCCCATGAACCGCAGCAATTTATAAAAGCCCTGCGCGGTAAATCGTTTAAAAAAGCTGTCTTTTTTTCGTTTGGAACGCACGCCGTAAACCACTTCGCATCCCTTTTGATATTCCGCGATCATTTTGTCGATCGCATCGATATCATCCTGCAAATCCGCATCCATGGAGATCACGGCGTCCGCATGATCCGCGGCGTAGTGAAGTCCCGCCAAAAGGGCGTTTTGATGCCCGTAGTTGCGCGAAAGCTTCACCCCTTCAAACAAACCGTTGGTTGCGCTGATGCTTTCAATCTTTTCCCAGGTACCGTCGGTGGAACCGTCGTCAATATAGACGACCCGGCTGGCCGGCGAAACGGCTTTGGAACGGATCAAACCGTTTAGTTTTTCGTTCAGCCGTTTTGTCGTTTCATCGATAACTGCATTTTCATTGTAACATGGTATAACGAGATATAGTTTCAGCACGTTTTCCCCCCGCTTTATAAAACGTTTTTATTTTTCAATCGTTTCCGGACGGTTCCCCGGATAAAATACAGCGCCGTCGGTCAAAATCGAATCCTCCCGGTTTTTGATCGCCTGCACCAGGTCTTTCGCGGATTGCATTTTTCGTTTGAAACAAATCCCTGCGCCGCGCAGATTCACGCTGTCGTGCTGATCCGAACCTGCGGTCACGGGTTTGTGATATTTTTTTGCAAATGCGGCCGCTTCATCGTCGTATTCCGGCTTGTCCGCAACTGCCGGATTGGAATGCGACGCATTGATGCGTTCCACCGCGTCGATATAATCGGGATATAATCGTACCTCTTTGATATACGGCCGCCGGCGGAACGGATGCGCATGAATGACCAGACCACCGCTTTCATGCACCAATTGATATTGCTCTTGAATGGAGCAGTCGCGCAGCTCCGGGTGTTGCTTCATCCATTCCGGCGTTAAGCCGACAATCAAAAATTCCGTGCCGTGAAAACCCGATTCCCAGCCGAAAAACACCTGCAGACCGATCGCATCGCCTGTTTGCTTTGCGTCCCAATAGCCGGAACAGAACGCTTCTGCCCATTCTTCCCACGGCAGATTGCGATCCGGCCGGGTATTGCCGCCAAAATGGTGGTCGGTGATCACAATACCCGCATAACCCGCATCTTGATAAGCTTTTGCAATCTCAGCACCGGTGCTGCGCCCGCAAAGGCTCCCTTGCGAGGTGTGCACATGCAGATCATATTGAAATGGATAATCTTTTGATTGTAACATTCTTCACGCCTTTCCTCCCTGCCACTGATAAACCGACAGATCCACCCTGCCGTCCGTTACCGGGATCCCCTCGTTTTCCAACAGATGAATCTGCATGTTTTCTCCGCCGAACGCAAACGCGCTGGACACGCGGCCAAACCGGTCAACCACACGAAAACAAGGGATATGCTCCGGATCCGGATTGACATGCAGCGCATAGCCGACCACCCGCGACCAGCGCGGATTGCCTGCAAGCGCCGCGATCTGTCCGTAGGTCGCGACCTTTCCTCTTGGAATTTTTCTCACGATCTCATAAATTCTTTCAAAAACCGTCACGCGGCACCATCCTTTTCCTTTTCATTACCGCTATTGTGCCCCGTCTGCTTTTTTTCAGTCTGTTTTCTCACAATTTTGCGATCATCCGCACCAACACCGCAATATGCCGCTGAATAGAAAATATATAAACATGAACTATAATATTTATAACATTTCTGATCCAGGAATGTCAAGAGCCGGTAGAAATTTGCGCCAGCATGTGCTGATTGGATCGTTTTGTGAAAAACAATTAATTTTCCAAAAGCGGTTGCTCCCTCTTCCATTTTTCAAGAAAATATGGTAAAATAGCAATTGAAATAACAGGACTTATCAATCTGCAAAGGGGAGATACCGCGTCACATGTCAATTCTTCAATATCTGCCTGCAATAGAACTGCTGATTTTCAACTTGTTTACATTAGACCACTGCTGCCACAAAAAATATTCCGCACTGAAAACGGCACTGGTCCTCTTTGTTTTTTCTGCTGTCCTTCTTATGGTTTCCCTTATGTTTGCGCAAGAAATTTCTTTTGAGGGAGATGGCAAATTAAGTCTGTTGGGCTTTATTTATCTTCTCCCATTTCGATTTCTATATAAGGAAAAGACGTCGCTTTTAATCACGATCGTATGCACCTGTTGGGTATACACGCTGGGTATTCTTTCTCTATCTATGCAGCTCGCCGATGTGTTGGGAATCAGCCAGCCGGTTTATATTTTTTCCATTGAAACCGTGCTTTTTCTTGTGACCGCTTTCCCGTTTTACAAATGGGTCGTTCCAAAATATATTTTCGTGATTGAAAATATCGGCACGTTCGAGAAACGGTGGTATCAATATATCGCGGTGAGCAACTGCCTTAACTTTTTGTTGCTGGTCGTTTTGAATGCGATTCTGATCGAACAAAAAGCTTCGATTTTAAAAATTTTATGCGTGGTATTGCTGCTGTCGTCAATCTATGTGTCTTATTTTATTCTGTATAAAATCGTTCTCGATTCCATTAAAATGAATCAGTTGGAACATGTGGTGCTGCACGACTCCTTAACAGGGCTTGGCAATCGCACATTGCTGTGGAACCATCTGCATGCACTTTTGCAAACGCAGCAGACTTTTTCGGTGCTGTTCATGGATCTGGATCGGTTCAAGGAAATCAACGATCATTACGGGCACCTGATCGGCGATCAGTATTTAAAGCATTTCGCCAAAATCAGTTCCGCCATCTTGCAAGGCCGCGGGGAGGTCTTCCGGTTCGGCGGCGATGAGTTTGTCGCCGTGTGTCCCGGGACGATCCCGCAAAAAACAATCGAACAGCTTAAAAAATGCCGCGAATGGGAAAACGGCGCACCCTGTCCTTTCAATCAGGTCAGCACCGGCGTGCTGCTTTGCGAGCCGCCCCACGCGAATAAAAATGTGGAGCAAATTCTGCATAAGGTCGACCAAATGATGTATCAAAATAAAACCGCTAAAGACAAGTAGCCTGCAAAAAAACGGCAGTTCACATTGAACTGCCGTTTTTAAGATTCTCCAACCGCAAAATAATTATTTTCAAAAATTATTCGTTTACAAATTCAATCGCAACATCGCCGTTATTGTTCGACACACACAGCGTTTTTTCGCCGCCATCTTTATTGTCCGGCAGATTGCTCTCCCCTTTTTTGATTTCGGATTGAATGGCAAAATCATCATAGCCTCCAACAACCGCACCGGAAATATCTCCGTTTTTTCCCTTCAAAGTCAAAGCACTGCCTACATCTAAGTTTCCAAAGGTAATATCTCCTCCATTTGAAGAAATATCGATACTTCCGGTTACAGCCAATGCAGAAACTGTTATATCCTCGTTTGTTGTGGATAGCGTAAGGTTTTCTAAAAGCGCGTTCGGTATCTGCAACGATATTTTCCGATATTCGGCGGCGGGTTTCCCTCCAATATAATCCGTCCACTTTTTATCGCTTACGCTTGTCATCGTCAACACATTTTCGTCAGAAACAGAAATATCGTAATACGCTTTGTTGTTTTCAGAATATTGCATGTGGACTTGCTCGTCTGCGGATAACGACACTTCAATTTCTCTATCTTGCACATCAAGATGGATTGCTTTGATCTGTGTATCCGATGTATAGCTTTTTTCTTCAAATGGTTCGCTGCTGTCCGCGCAGCCTGCCAAAATGAAACTACTCAATATAAGGCACAATACAAGTGAAATGATTTTTTTCATAATGATTCCTCCTAAACCGAATGGAAATATGGATTGCTTTTCGCAATATTCTATGCTAAAATCATCATAAACCTTTGTGCTACACAAATGTCAATGGGAGAAAATAAAAAATGAAAAAATATTTTTCAGTTGGAGAAGCTGCAAAGGCTGCCCATACAACGAGCGAAACGCTGCGGCATTATGACCGCATCGGATTGGTCAAACCAAGCAAAAAAGATGAGTGGACGAATTATCGCTATTATACCGAGCAGGACATTGTTCGGTTGAACACGGTACGGGCTTTGCAGCTTATGGATTTATCCTTGCAGGAAATAAAAAAGGTTTTAGAATATGACGATCTTGAAAAAATTGTGGACTTTTTAGCACAAGCGGAGAAAAAGGCCGATGCAAAAATTGCAGCGCTTCAATACAGCAAATCAAAAATCCAGTTGGCAAAAGCGGACTATGAAAAAAAATTGCAGGGACAACAAAAGTTCAGCCGCGCCTTTCTCAAAGATTATCCACAACGTGTTATTTTGCTGTCCGATACCTTAGAAGCGCCAACGCTTGATAATCTTTGGAATTATCTCGGCCATTTCTACGATAAAGTTACGCCGGCCTTAAAAGAACAATTTTCCTTTGAGGATTTAGCCGGTATATACACCGAAAACGGATTGTCAAGGCTTTTTGCCGTCTGCGTTCGTTATGCGGATATCAACGGATTAAAGGTATTGCCAAAGGGAAAATATCTTTGCGCTGATTGTACCGAGGAAAACCGGGAACAAGTATTAAACGAGGTCATGCGTATAGCCCGACATGACCTGCTCTGCATCTTCGCCGTCAATCCAACTTTGGATGGAATATACGCCATCCTCACAAGTGCCAAACTCGATAGGTTGGCACATAGGCACTCCAAAAGAAGCGACCTGTTTCATCATGTTAAACTCAGACTGTTTTGTATCGTGCTGCGCAATATCGGAAACACGCAAAAGATACTGTGTGCCGTTTTCGTCGGTAACACAGTATTTTTTATCACTTGACCAGCCTTTGTTTATTGGTTCTTTCGTTACAAAATTCATATCTTTTCTCCGCAGCTCTATTTGCCAAACACCTTGACATCACCGAGCAGTTTAAGGTTTCCATTATCCACGAGAATTGCGCCAGATCGCACAGCAGTTGCGTACACGGTTTTTCCACGTTCAGCAAGCACACGCTGTATCGACTCATCCTGTACCGCCGTTCCCTCATAGTGGACTTCCATATAAAAATCATTCAAATAAGGAAGCCCCTCATAATACTTAAATTCGGGGTAATCATCATCGGGAGACAAATGGTACTCCGCTAACTGAATGACAGCACCGGCACTATAGCCCATCAGAATCCCATCATGTTGCATCAAAATATCATACAAATCGAACTCTTTGATTCGATCCATCATTCTGTCTGGCAATCCACCAAGGAAATAAACAATGTCTGCGTTCTTGATTTTTTGAGCTGCAGATTCCTTTGTGTCGGTAAAATAATTGATAAAGTTAATGTTTTCTTCCGGGATGCCGTAAGCAGTTAAGCCTCCAACAATCCCGTTGTGATATTTGCCACATTCTTTGCTATACAAGGCATTCCAATCTGATAAGGATTTTACACGGTTGTCTCTAAAAGAAAACGCCACGACCGCAACAGAATGGCTTGGCTGTATGTAGTTTTTTAATTCGTCATAGAGCCATGGCGCATCTATGTCAAATCCTTCAAGTAAAATGTTTATCATAGATTTCTACCTCCTGCTAGAAAATATAGCCATACACCGTCAAATCATTCCGAAGTGCTTCAATGCCCCCTTGATCGCCTTTCCCTTCTCCGGCGGGCATTGGGGCTGTTTAGCGTCCTCAGATTTCGGATTATTATAGTTCTCACGCTCGATGATACCGCACTTCTGTTTTACCTGTGCAATATACAAGCTGCTGACCTTCAAGCCGCTGTGCTCTAACACATAATCCTTGATCTCCTGGTAGGTAGCTTTCTTCTCCGCATCGGTCAAATCCAGCTCGTCCATATCCAAGTTTATCTCGATATGTTGCTTTGCATTAAGTTTGGACAATAAACATACCGTCTCCACATGCAGGGTGTGGGGGAACATGTCCACCGGTTGAATGGATTGAACACGGTACCCGTTTTGCACAAGATACCGCAGATCCCGCTGCTGCGTTTGCGGGTTGCAGGAAATATAAACAACCTTACGCGGCTGCAATTTTAAAAGGGAAGACAAAAACGCCCTGTCGCTGCCGGCACGCGGCGGGTCCATGAAGACAACATCCACGCCTTGTCCCGCATTGGCAAGTTCAGTCATAAACGCGCCGGCGTCCGCACAGACAAAATCAATATTATCGATCCCGTTGCGGCGTGCGTTGCTTTTGGCGTCCCGAACCGCTTCCCGGTTGACCTCCACGCCGAGCACCCGTTTTGCCTGCCGCGCCGCGACCATGCCGATGGTGCCGATGCCGCAATAGGCATCCAGCACCGTCTGGCTGCCGTCCAGCCCTGCGGCAGCGATCGCTTTATTATATAAAATTTCCGTCTGCACCGGATTGATCTGATAAAAAGATTTCGGGCTGATGCGAAACACGCAGCCGCAAAGCGTGTCTTCGATAAATCCGCTGCCAAACAGCACTTCCTGCCGTTCCCCCAGCAGCATGCTTGTTCTTTTGGGGTTGACATTCAAAACAATCGTTGTGATCTCGGGATGCAGCTGCAAAAGTTTCCGGACAAACCGCTTTTTCATCGGGAAAACGGGTGTGGCGCAGACCAGCACCACCATGACCTCCCCGCTTGCAAAGCCGCGTTTGACCAGCACATGCCGCAAAAGGCCGGTTTGTGCATCCTCCCGGTAAGGCTGCATTTGAAACTGCGGCAACATTTTCCGAATGTCCACAATGATCGCATCGGCGATTTGGTCTTCGATCATGCAGGTGTCGACATTCACGATCCGGTGGGAACTTGCCTGGTAAACGCCGGAAACGATTTTTCCGCCTCTGGTCATGCCGAAAGCCGCCTGAACCTTGTTGCGGTAGTGATAAGGGTTCTCCATGCCGATGATCGGTTTTACATGACAAAATCTCCCGAGCAAAGACACAACTTTCGCCTGCTTAAACCGCAGCTGGCGGGGATAATCCATGTTTTGCAGCTGGCAGCCGCCGCATTTTTTGGCAAGCGGACATCCTGGCTGCTGTTCACCGGCATTATTTTTCTGTTTTTTCGGTCTTGCCGGTGCATCCTGTTCTTTTGGCATGTGTGCATCCTCTTTTACATTTAGAATCGTTGTTGATGATTATACCACAGGATTCTTTGCGGGTCAAATAAATCAAGGCCACGCAGGTATAGCGTGACCTTGATTTTTGTTTTTCATTTTTCTTTATCGGTTTTATTCGCCGCAGTCGTTGACCGTTCCCATGAAAAGCGGAATTTTTTCATTCACATCCATGATCACAAACACAAACGGCCGATTCAAAACGACGGCGCCTGCTTCCGCCGCATCAGAACTGACAACGCCGCTGGTAGCGGCACCTGCCGTGGTACCCGACGCATCCACCGTGATCGACGCTGCATGCTGCATCTCACTGATAAACGCGTTTTCTTCGGTCAGCTTTGAAAAATCTGCCCCATCCGAAAAAGCACGCTTCACACCCATGCTTTCAAGCGGCTCTTGCAGGTTTTGCGCCATGTCGACACTAAATTTCGGCATCACGCCGGAACAGGTCGCGTCCGAATCCTTTAAGGTGGAGAAATCCTTTAGTTTTCCCGGCGTCAAGGTTTTGACATAGTCGGACAGCGCCATGCCTTCCTCCGGCAGCAACGCGACCAGCGCATAGTCCTCGCCTTCATAGTATTTCAAAAATCCGATCGCATGGTCATCTTGGATATATTTTCTTTCCACCTGGAACATCATATCCACCGTTTTGGTCTCGCCTTTTGCGTTGGTAAAGGTATCCTCATTAATATTCTGCTCAAAGTAAGGCGTATCCCACTTGGCGTTAAAGGAAAGGGCGTTGAAGGCGCGCAGCATCGCGTCCGGCGCAAAATCATCGACAAATTCCCCAACATGGCCGCCGGTGTTCTGCGAAATCCATGCGTTGATCTCGTCCGCCGGTGCGTCGGCTGCGAACACCTGCGCGTCAAACGCTTTGGAAACGGTGTTCAGATAAGAGGATTTAACTGCGCTCCGGCTTTGCAGCCCGTTGGCCAGCAGCAGATGATCCCCCGTCTGCTTTTGCAGATAATCCTGCAAATAAACATTCATTCCAATGATCGATTCCCCGCCGTTTAATACAGCTTCCATCTCCTGCAATGTCTGCCCGTCGGCGCCGTTCGCAAGCATGGTCAGCGCATACAGCGAGGACAACGGTGAAATCACCGTGTTTTCATCCGTTTGACAGGTGTTTTGGAACAGTTCCAGTGCATATGCCGTTATATTTTCCTGCGCACCGGCGGGATAAAGCTCGGCAAACATCATGCGGATCGCCATGATATCCGCACTGGTGATCTTGCCGTCCAGATTCATGTCCCCAAGATCCGTGTCCATTGCAACGTCATATTCCGCGTTATACAGCCGCACCAGCATGATGTCCATCGCATTGACATTTCCGTCGCCGTTGACATCCCCCTGCACGCTTTGTGCCGCGGCGCCAAAGCTCAGCACGGTAAAGGACAGCGCCGCCGCCAGCAAGCAGCAGATGATGCGCATACATTTTATTTTTTTCATCAAAAGTCCCCCTTTGGAAAATATGTATTTTCTTCCTATTTATAGTGTAGCACTATACTGCTTTTCTGTCAATATTCAACTATATTCATTTTCTGTTTTATTAATTGCTTACATCAATGCAACGTAGCGACGAATCAACAAAGTGTCCTGCGCATCTACTTTCCCGTCGCCGCTCATATCGGCCAATTGAAATTGCCGCCCTGTCAAAGTTATTATTTCTGATACATGTTGTCTTACCAGCATAACGTCGGCAGCTGTTATTGCTCTGTCCTGATTGATGTCGCCTAAAGGATAATCATTATAAAAAATAGAATAGTAATCCGAAAAGGAATAATAACAGATAGTCTGCTCATGACCCGAACTGCACATACTTAAAACCTTTTGTTTTGAATAATCATAATATTCTTTTACTGTTATAATCTGATCTTTGTTCTTATCAGCATATAAATTTGTGGCTGCATTGTAATCCATACTATAACCTGCGCCTAATGCCCATGCATAGGCAGCAAAAGCATAACTATTCGTATAGCTATAAGACTCTTCGTCCTTCATCGATGAGCAAAAAATAACGTAATCCGTGTCCCCATTAAATTCACCGCTATTGGGTACGATTTGACTTTCGTTATCGCCATAAATAAATTGATTAATCATTAACTGCGCATAACTCACGTTATCATCTGCGCTATTTAAACTTTTGGAAATCGCATTTCCTGCATAACATGAGTTTAACAGTATAATTTTTTGCCCAGAAATTTTATCCAACTGCGTTTTTAATGCAGATAAAGTCATGTAAGTTTTACCCGATCCATTGATGGCCAATTGGCCGGTACTCGTACCATGACATTGAATAAAAATATAACTGATATCAGTACTTGATGCGCTTCCTAATACAGAATTAATTTTAGAAAACACAGAAGAGTTTGTTGCCGCATTGTTTACATATTTTGTCGTTGTGATACCTTGTGAAACAAACATATTATACATTCCATCTACTGTTGCTGGACTAATCGCACCATAATCATATGGCGCGCTTATGACCAACGCGCGTTTTCGCACTGTCGCCGCAGAAGCAAAAATACCCGATGGAACAATTAAACTTACTAATACCATACTAAGCACACACGACAATACGCGAATCAAACAATGTTTTAAATTTTTCATCATTTTTCTTCTCCTTTTCCGATTTATTCCTTGTAAATTTATTATATGGCTTTTAGTTAATTTTGTCAACACCTAATCCTAAATTTAACAAAAATTAAACAGAATTCTCCATATTGTAGAATTTCCCATATTAATAAATACAAAAATTTTTATTTTCCCAGCAACTCGCCGATGGCTTGTTGCAAAATGGAATAGGAGCTTTTAAGCCTTGTGTGGAACTGCACCGTTTCGATGCCGTTATAACCGGTATCGGCAAGCCGGATGGTCTGTGTGCCGCTAGCCGGTGCAAGACCCGCCTTGATGCTGTCGAAATTGGTGAATGTAATGTCCGTGCCGGGTTCTTGCGTGTAAAAATCCGCGATGGCAACGCCGTCGGCGGCGTTCATCACATTCAAAAGGTACCAGGGGATGCGCAGCTCAACGCCCGCGTTTGACCCATTAAAATCCGCGAGCGAATCATAATCTTCGCTTGCCGGGTCGTTGTTGCCAAACCGCAGCAGGCCCGATTCATAGCTGACCGGGTCGATGACTTCGCCGGTTTGCGGCAAAACGATCTCATTGCTCAAAAACTGCTGGATGGTGTTATAAACCCCCGCGTTTTGCACGCGGTAGCTTTCATTTACCGGATAAACTCCGTTGCACACCGCATATCGATAATGAAACGCGTCGTAATACGCGTCGGTAAGGACCCGCGTGTTGTCCTGACCGTTGATCACAATGAGAAAATCGGCGTTGGTGTCAAACGACACATTATAGTCATTCGATTTGGCGCTGCCCAGCCCCACGGTCGAAACCGGGAGCAGCAGCGTGTCGTTTGCAAAATCATAGTTATTTGCCGGCTGCACATAAAAATACAAATAGCCTTCGTCATATTTGCTATACAACGTGTAGCCGTCGGTTTCGCAGACCTTGTCGTCCGCCGTCCATTCGGAAAAATCGCCGTCGGTGTAGCATGCGGCAGATTCCCCCGGTTCCATGGCAAGGATGCCGTAGGACTGTTCGGCGCTCTGGCGGTTGGGGGTGCGGCGGGATGGATCGTCCGGTGTGTACCGCACGGTGTTCCATGTCTGTTTGAACCATTCGTCCTGCCAGGAAAACAGCATCGAGCCGGCATAGCCTTCCGCATAAATGCTTCTTAACATTTCAGCCAAATATTCGCCCTGCTGCGTTTCGGTGATCCCGCCCTGGTTATAACCCGTCACGCTGGTGTGCGCGCTGCCGCGAGAGGTCGGCAGCCCGACCTCCGCGATGATGACCGGGACGGTGTATTCCCCCAACAGATCATCCAGATAACCGCGATAGGGATTTTTCTCTCCCGTGTCCGGATCGACAAAATCCAGATATTCCGGCTGGTGATTCATAAATTCCGGATAATAAGGATAAGCGTCCACTGCGGCGAACAACCCGGCATTGAACGCATCCGTCGCTAAAATATTTTCGGTGTTCACACCCACCGCATCCTCTTCCGGGAACGGTTCGTTGGTGTGGGTAATGGTATCGGTGGTCGCCCAATTCAAAAAAGCGACCGGCGTTTGAAAATCGTAGGTTTCGGTCTGGTATGCGATCAAATAATCGCCGACACCGCACAAAAACGCTTCAAAAGGCGCCGCGCTTTCGTCGGCCGTGAGATATTCGCCTGTGTAATCGCTTTTGTCGGTGTGGGTGTTGGTCTGGATGACAAACTGGCTGTCCCATTCCAGTCCCAGGATGAAACCGGCAAGGTAGCCGGAAACATCGCTGTTGTAAACGGCGTTTTCGATCTCGCCATAGGTGGTGTAATCGCTGTTGCCGTGCACGATATCCACCGTTTCCTTTGCCGCGCGCCTAAAAGCGGTGTCGATGGTATCATCGGCATAAGCGTCGCCGATGGAATACATATAGTCCTCGTTAAACCAGATACCCTGCAAAAGATAAAGCGGCGTGTCGGGGTTTTCGGTGTTAAAATCATAAAACGCGTTATAAAACTGCGGCGGCATCACGGTGAACACCTTCACGGTGTTGGCGTTCATTTCGGCGATGTATGCAAACCACTCCCGGTAGGTATCATAGGATACGTTCGGGTTATCCAGCGAGGTGGTCGCTTCGGTCAGTCCCATGTTCACGCCGCATAAATAAACCTTTTGTTCTCCCTTTTCCGTTTGCAGATAAAACCCATCGGTTTTGGCCTGAAAGCCCTGCGGCGTTCCGGTTTGCTCCGGCAGGTTGGAAACGGTCTCATATTCCGGCGAACGGCAGGCTGAAAAGGAAAACAACATGGCAGCGGTCAGTATGAAACAAATCCACCTGTAAATACGCATTGTTTTTTCTCCTTATCCACCGAGCGTTTCGAGCGCCGCCTGCAATTCATAATAAGCGGGTTTTAACCGTTCATGGAAAGTCGGCGTGTCCCAACCTTCATAGGTGTAACTGCCATCCAGCGCGATCGAACCGCCGGTTTCCCCGGCCTTTATAACGCCGGCGCCGACGGTGAACCCGTCAAAATCGGTTGCTGTGATACTCTGGTTTTCATAAAAATCATCCATGATCTGTTTGGAGGATGGATCCATCACATTCAACAGCTGCCACGGAATGCGGATCTCGATCTTGCCGTCTTTGTAGCAAAAATCTGCAAGCGACTGATAATCCTCGCTTTCCGGATTGCCGTTGCCGAATGTTAATTTTCCTGTTTCAAAGCTTTGGAAAGGCACAACCTCATTCGTTGTGGGAACGGTGAGCTCATAGCCATAGCACATCTGCATGGTGTTGAACGCACCGGTGTCCTTTTGCCCTGCGTTTTCATCTTCGTCGAGCATTTTATACTGGTCGCCATAAAGATAATAAAACACATCGTAATAGCTGTCGACCAGGATGCGGGAATTATCTTCCCCGTTGATGGAAATCACAAAATCCACACCGGTATCAAAAGTGGTGCCGGTTTCGTTCATTTTGGTATTGCCCTGCGCATCCTTGCTGTCGATGGGAATGAGCAGCGTGTCGTTTTCAAAATCAAAATCGTCATTCAGCTCCAGCATGAAATAAACGCTTTCCTCGTCGCTTTTCATATAAAGCGTGCCGGCATCCGTCTGTGCGACCGGCTGTGTGTTCGCCCATTCCACAGTATCCCCGTCGACATAGCAGACGGAAGCATCCTGCCCCGGATCAAAGGTCAAAATACCGAATCCCTGTTCGCAGGTCTGGACATTCGACCAAAACGGACGGCGGTCGACAATGTCAAATTTCTCGTTGTTCCAGGTTCGTTTAAACCATTCGTCCTGCCAGGAAAACAGCAGGCCGCCGGCATAATCCTCGTCATAGATTGCCTGGAACATATCGATGAGCATCGCGCCCTGCTCCGTTTCATCGACGTTGCCCTGGTTATAGCCCATCACGCTTTGATGGCCCATGCCGCGGGAGGTGGGAATGCCGAACTCCGCAATGATGATCGGCACGGTATGCGCCGCGCGCAGATCGGCAAGATAGGCGCTGTAGGTGTCGATATTGCCGTTTTCATCGGTGTTTTCGATATATTCTTCCTGGTAATTCAAACAGTCGGGATAATAGGGATACACGTGGTAGGACGCGAAAAGATTCGCTTTATACGCGCTGCGGCTTTTGATGCTTTCGGTGTTGAGGGTCAAAAGATCCTCGTCCTCATGCGGTTCCGCTTCATGGGTCAGCGGATCGGTGGTGATCCAGTTGGTAAACGCCACCGGCGCCTGAAAACCATATTCCTCGGTTTCCCGCTGGATCACCGCATCGCCCACACTGCACAAAAACGCTTCAAACGGCGTTGCGCTCTGGGTATACAGATAGGTCCCGTCATAGGAATCCCGGTCGGGGTTGGTGTCGTTGGTGTTCATGATAAAATAAGGGTCGAATTCCATTCCCAATATCCAGCCCATAAAATATTTGGATATATCGGTGGTGTAAGCGCCGGAGGCAAAGCCCGCACGTTCGGGCAGCGTGATGTTGCCGTGAATGGCGTCGACCATGTTCAGCGCATCCTGTGTGAATTCGGTCGCAATCTTTTCATTTTGCGCATAAACATCCGCAAGCGCGGTGATATCGTCCTCATCCATCCACACGCCCTGGAATAAATACAGCGGATTGTCCGCCTGTTCGTTGAAATCATAAAGCGCGTTGTAAAACTGCGGCATCATGGTGGTGTAAACACGCACGCAGTTGCAGTTCATCTCACTGATATAGGAAAACCAGCGGTAATAGGTATCATAATCGATGGAAAGATCGCCGGGAAAAAGGCCGGGCTGTCCCGCGCCGATATTCACGCCTTTTAAAAAGATCTTTTCCCAAGCGCCGTTGTTATAGATATAAAATGCGTCGCCTTCGGTCTTAAAGCGATAATTGATATCATCCTCGGTCGCAAAACTGTAGGTATCGACCGCGTCCACCGTTTCCGGATGGTAGGTCGAACCAAAGTTGATGCGGTGGATACCGACAATTTCCAGCCAGCCGAGCTGCGCCATGACCGCCAGCACGACAATCGTTGCCACAACGGAAATCGCCACCTTTTTCATCTTGACACCTTCCCTTTCCTGCAAAATCATCCGTTTTATACAAGCTATGTATAAACCCGTGTGAAACACCGGCTGTAAACCGGTTTTGATTTTTATTTATTAAATTCCTTGCGCTGGATCTTGCCCCAAAGGTTGCGCAGCCGCCGAAACCGCAAAATTCCGCCGACGCGCGCGAGCATGATCATCTGCCGGTAGCCGAGATTCTCCAAAATCGCATAGACCGACAATTTCATCGCCTGTTTGGCGGACATACAGCCTTTTCGCATGTATTGCTCCAAAATGATGCCGCCGACCGACAAAATAACGCCCAGCAGCACAGACAGCAGAAGATACATCACAAAGAAAAAGCCGTTGAGTTCGCCCATGATCAGTGAAAACGGAATGATGAAATAGCCAAGCACCTCGACGATGGCGCCCAAAAATTCAAACAGCCAGTTATAAGGCACCGCCAGCAGTCCGGCGACCTTATAGCGAAAGTTAAAGGTCATGTGAAAATAGGAAAACAGCGTGTCGACGAGTCCCACCTGCCAGCGGCGGCGTTGGGAACGCAGATCCTTGGAATTCATGGGGCCCTGCGTCCAGCAGACCGCTTCGGGACAAAACTTCACGGAATATTTGCGGTGCTGTTTGACCATTTCCTTGTGGACATGCATCACGATCTCCATGTCCTCGCCGACCGTGCCGCGTTTGTAGCCGCCGCAGTCGATCACCGCCTGCTTGTTGAACACGCCGAACGCGCCCGAAACGATCAAAAGGCCGTTGCCCCAGCAAACACGGCCGGACAGAAAGGAACGGAAATATTCCACGATCTGCAGCCGTTCGATATGCCTGCGCGGCACTTCAAAGGACTGCCATACGCCGTCTTCGATTTTTGAACCGTTTGCAATGCGCACAAGTCCGCCCGCAACGACGGTGGTGGTGTCCTTTAAAAACTCGTTGCCAAGATGCAAAAGCGCATCCTTTTCCAGTCGGGAATCCGCATCCAGACAGGCAAACAGCGGATAGGAGGAAGCGTTGATGCCGGCGTTGAGCGCGTCGGACTTGCCGCCGGATGCTTTATCGATATAAATCAGATTGGGATAATCCTTGTTGTAATACACATTGCGGACTTCTTCGGTCGGTATTGAAATTTTGATAGAGGTTTCGATCGGATACAGCCCAAAGGCTTCCACCATGTTATAATGCGTCTGGTCGGTCGAGCCGTCGTTGACCACGATGATCTCATATTCCGGGTAGGACAGCTTCATCAGCGATTTCACGTTATGCACGATGTTTTCCTGTTCATTGAACGCGGGGATGATCAAAGAGATCGGCAGAAGGTTATCCGAATCGGCATAACGCAGATAGTCGTCTGCGATTTGCCGGTTGCGGTTGCGCCGGATCTTGAAAAAGGCGATGACCAGCTGCAAAAGATAGATTACGCACAGCAGCAGCGTGAAGGACATGCAAAAATAGTTGAAATACCGGATAAAACCCCGGATAATACCCATGATTGTCATTTGCTGTCCTCACCGCCCATGTTGATGATTTTATATAACGTGTTTTTGACCGCATCCGCCGCATATTTGTCATAGCCCTGCAGCACCGCTTCGACATGTTCCATGGAATCGTCCATTTCGACCAGCGCCTTTGCGGCGATCTGGCGCACCCACCATTCCTCGTCGCCGGTCGCGTGTTCCACAGCGCCCAGCGCCGCCGGCGATTTGATTTTTTGCAGGCCGCGCACCGCGCTGCTGCGCACCACCCAGTTTTTATCGTTGAGCGCAATGATCAGCAGATGCTCCAAGGACGGGTCGGCGATCACCGAAAGCGCCTTGACACAGGCGATCTTGATCTGCGGGTTGGTGGAGCGCATGCCCTCGATATACACGTCCGTCAGTTCCCGGATCCCATCCTGCGCAATGCCCTTGATCACGGTGGCTTTCATATAATCCGAGCAGTCTGCAAAGACCCGGCGGGCCAGCGACGCCTTATCGCCGGTATATAAATCTAAAAGCTCGACGATGACACGATAGGAATATTTGCGGTTATCTTCACACATGGAAAGGTATTTCACCATATATTCCTCGTCGCCCAGCACCGACAACGCCATCGCGCCGTTATACTGCAATGTTTTGTTTTTGCTGTCGACGCATTGGCGCAGCCGTTCGATGGAATCGGTGGATTTAAAATCCGCCAGGCGGCGGCAGATATATCCTTTCAGATAATCGTTGCCGTTATCGAAATACGACTGGTAGGTTTCAACCGGCTGCAGCTGTTCTGCCAGCTGCAGCAGCGCCTGCCTTTTCTCTTCTGAGAGATCCGCCGATCGGTTTTGCAGCTCCAAAAGCTTGCAGGCGGCGATGTCGAATTTTTCATAATCATTTTTGACATATTCGCACAAATGCCCGATCTCTTCGCTTTGGGCAAGCTGTGTCGGCGCGCCCAGGATCGCTTCAAAGCAGTTGTGGATCTCCCCGTCATATTCCCCGTTGCGCAGCAGCGTTTCTTCCTGGCGGTTTGCAATGATATACAACCAGATATATTCCGCGCAAAGCAGCGCGCCGACCGCCAAAATAATGATAATAACCAGCATCTCGGCATTCAGTTCCACTGCAAACCGCCTCCTTTATCCGTTAAAATAGTTTCGCAGGATCGAACAGCTTTGTTTGGAACGGATCGTGAAATCCACCGTTTCCCAGCTGCTCCATTCATAAACTTTATATCCCGGCGATTTTTTGGTGACCGGGAAAATATAGGTGGTGTCCTGGTCTTCCTTGTTGCCGATGAGAATGGACACCAAGGCGCCTTCCGTGACCGTTGTTTTCACATCGCCCGACAATGCGCCGGTGGTTTCATCGTCGATGACCAGCTTACCGACCGGATCGGTCACATTCAGCATCGACCACGGAATGCGCAGCCGCACCGTCGATCCGGTCTGGAAAAACTGCGTGTTGGATTCGTCAAAGCTGCCGTAATTCAGCACAGCCACCAGATCATATTCGCCGGTATAGCTTTCCTGCGTCTGATACTGTCCGTTTGACCGGTTATAGCTCGGCGTCACATAAAGTGATGCGGAGACCCTGCTTTCAAATTCGATCACGAATTCCATACCGGATAAGCTGTTGGCGAAATAATCGCTGCTATAATAATATTCGCCGTCGTTGCGCTGCACGGTATCGAACCCGATAAACAGCTGCTCCTCGTCATAATCGATATCTTCCGACAGCAAAACGGTGATATACAAATACCCTTCGTTGTGCGACAGCTGGATCTGGCTGACCCGGCCGTTGTTATCGTTTAATTCCATGCCGGTTTCATCCGGGGTGTTCGGCTCGATCGCAACCACGCCTTTTGTCTGTTCTTTATCCGCCGCATTGAACCACATGCAGTTGTTGTCTTTGGGAACGGTGAACGCGTCTTCTTCCTCGGACAGACCCGACCAGCTGTCATTTAGATCGCTGACCAGTCCGCCGAGCGCGCCGCTTTGTTCCACCGCTTCGAGCATGCGCACGAGCGCTTCTCCCTGTTCTTCTTCCGACAACCCGTAGACCGTACTATCTTTTTCATACATATTAACCGCGGTCGACGCGCTCACACCATCCACCAGCACCTCGCCGCCAAGCGTCTCGATCACCTGCGACACATAGCCGCCAAACGGATAATCCCCTTCGCTGTCGGTGTAGGACAGCTGCTGCGCAAAATTGACGACCGCATTGTCGTCCTGCAGCAAAGTGACTGCCGAAAACAGGTAGCCCTCGCCTGCCTGCGTTGCTTGTATATTGCCGGGATTGCAGCTTGTATCCCCTTCGTTCCAGACCACATCGGGCAGCAGGCCGGGGTTGACCTGCGCACCGACCGGGACTTTGCAGCCATATTCCGAAACGGTGGTCTGCAAAACATGATCGCACAGCGCCGCAAGGTAGCTTTCCATTGGATCGGTCGCGCTAAAGTAGGTTCCGCTGTAAGAAAAATCGCCGTTTTGCCCGATCAGTCTTGTTACCTGCGCGTCCGTCAGATCGGGGGTGATTTCAAACGCCAGCAAATACTGCGACATATCCTGCTGGTAGCTGTATTCCTCTTCCCCATTGGTCACGCTGCCGTCGCCGTAGACCGCGCGGACGGTCTGCTCGATTTTGCGCCGGTAGTCGTCGATCGTATTGACGGCGTTCTCGCCGGTTATCTCATCCGGCGGCGCAATGCTCTGGATCAGATAAAGCGTTCCGTCCTCGGACGCAGCGTTGACATTGTATAGCGCCCGGTAAAATTCCGGCGGTAGCAGATCATAGACGCGTATGGTGTTCGCGCCGGTATCCAGCGCGATCTCCAAAAGCGCCTGATAAGATTCATAATCCCTGGACGCGCTGTCGCTGCCGGGCAGCGCGGCGTTGATGTTAAAGCCTTTGATTTCAAAATCCGTCCAGTCTTCACCGGATTTGACCTGCATGCCGTCCGGCGTGATCTGCGCAATATCGCTGGGCGACTCTTCCTCTTTTTGGGTCAACGGATTCTCAATGATATCGTCCAGGATTTTTTCCATCATCGGTTCGTAAAAATTCCAGTAGAAGTTTTTCACGTCGCCGTCCCGATCAAAAGAAATCAGCCGGAAAAAGGTGTCGGCGAAGCAAAAGGAGCTCAGCTGCATTTCATCGACATAATCATTAAAATCGCCGGCAAAATAATAGGTCGGCGCACCGTCGGACGTGTTGCGTGCAACGGCGCAGAAAACATTCTGATCCGAGATTTTTGAAAACTCCTCCATGCCGTCGGCATTGAGATTGAAGGTGTAGGTCGCGATGGTTTCGGTGCCGTAGGCCGGGGTGATGATCTCAAACCAGTTATAAAAATTGACCGAATGCTTGCCGAATTCCTCTTCATAACCTTCCGCAACGGAAATTTTTAAAAGGTTTTTGCTTTGGAAACAGGTGCTCTCTTCCAAAACAATAATGTCCCCGTTGCCGACAAGCAAAAGACCCGGACCGGTAAACAGCCATTTCTGCCCGTATTTCTCCTCATACATCGGCGGCGCCCATTCCGGCACATCGGTAAAATCCTGCAGATCATAGATATACCGGCCAACCCATCCGGTCATCTGGATACCGAACAGCTCCTGCAGCTGCGCGGACACCTCCGCGCTGGTGCCGTTCTCCAGAATATCCTGTTCGCCGACAATCACCGAGCCCGCCGAATGCGCGTAGGAAATCGTATTCATGTCGTCTTGCGTGATACCGCGCGAATCGCTGGATTCAACGCCGTAGGCATCCGAAAGATATAATAGATCCGGCGCGCTCGTGCATTCCGACAGAGCCGTTTCCTCGGTGATATTTCTGTCCGCGTCGATTTTATTGCCGTAGTAATCCGTTTCGTAATCATAATATTCGCCGGTTTGCGGATTGACGATCTTTTTGTAATTCAAAAGCCAATACAGTCCGA
The DNA here is from genome assembly GCA_946493765.1 of uncultured Clostridia bacterium. Taxonomy (GTDB): domain Bacteria; phylum Bacillota; class Clostridia; order Oscillospirales; family Acutalibacteraceae; genus RUG11462. The sequence continues at coordinate 37,626 of CAMMAZ010000014.1, forward strand.
TATGCTTTCTGTAATCATTGTCCACATCGTCAAGATAGGAAAACCCGTCTGCTTGGGTGGCGGGAACGGTTTTATCCAAAACAGCAATGGAAAGCTCGGTTTTGGGCAGAAACTGCCAGACGATAAACAACAGGGCGATACCGATAAGCAAAATCAGCGGGATCAAAAAATAGAGTTTAAACAGCTTGCGGATTTTCATGCTCCGATCCTCCTGTTTCTAAAATCTGTTTGACCTGCAGCATTCTGCCGCTGCAACGGCGAAACGCTTCGACGATTTTGGGATCAAACATAGCGCCGCTTTGTTTTTCGATATAATCCAGTGCGGCCGGTTCGTCCCAAGCCTGCTTATAACTGCGAGGAGACAGCAACGCGTCGAACACATCCGCTACATGCACGATGCGCGCATAGACGCTGATGTCCTCTCCCTTTTTGCCGAGATAACCCGTTCCGTCATAATTTTCATGGTGTTCAAAGGCGATTTGCCCTGCGATGTCAAAGAATTCACCTTTAGAGGCAGACAGAATATTTCTGCCGTAATAAATATGCTCCTGCATTTGTGTGCGTTCTTCTTCGGTCAGCGTCCCCCGCTTGGTCAAAATCGATTCCGAAATGGCGATTTTGCCGATGTCGTGTGTTAAAGAAGCGGAGGCGATCATTCTGGACTCCGTCGCATCGTAACCCAATTCCCGGCAAAGTGTTTCCACCATCTTGGAAACGACCAAAAGATGTCGTCCGGTACCGGAAAAACGCTGTTCGACAATTTGCGCCATATGGATAAACAAATTCTCCTGCATCAGATGCATGTCGGCTTTGAGATGCATGTTCGCATAGGCAGTTAAGATGCTGTCATACGCATTGCGCACAATGTTGCCGATACTGGGATTGCTGCGAATGCTTCCCCCTTCGATATACACAACCGCTTTGGGATGGTTTTCCGAAAGAAAGACCATGTCGATGTAGCTGCTGCCGATAAAAACATGGCCTTGCCGGCCGGCGAGCTGCTCCTCGATCTTGCTATAATCACAATTTACAACACCGTTGTTATAAATTTCTCTGTAGCCGTCTTTTTCATAAATGGCAGCGCAGCTGTGGATCGCTTCGCTTTCATCCTGCCTTTCCATATCCTGCGCTAAAAAGCTGATGCCCTGCGCCACGACCGTGAAGAAATCGACCTCGTTGTTTTGCACAAAGGTTTTGGAAATCAGATCGGAAACCGAATCGATCCAAACGGAATCCTCTTGAATCTGCCGTTTGCGTTCATCCGCACGCAGGGCGGCAAACACATCGACAGACACGAATACCCAAAACATCGACAGGATAAACACGCTGATCCCCAAGGTGAAAATCGCGTTGGTCAGCGCAAAAAAGCCGATCGCACTGCTCACGCAATTGTAAATATTCACCGCAAACACATAGAAGAGCAAAACCCGGATAAATCCGTTCATTTTAATCCGGTTGTATTCCGGTTTGGACATGACGTTGACGATGACGGCAACAAGCAAAATCTGAAACAGTGCAAACACACCCAGCAAAATCCGCATCCAAAGCGCACTGCTGATAAAGATCATCAGAATGATCATGCCGAACAGCAAGAGAGAAACCACGATATTTCTCTCGTTTTTCACGCCATGACAGGACAAGACCGCCGCATAGGTCAGCAAAACGACAAACATCTGCAAAGCCTGCCGAATATTCAGCCAGTAAGAAGCGGAAAACAGCGTGGAATGATCGGATAAAGCCGTGACACCGAGCAATATCCCGCAAAAAACGGTCGTCAGCGACAACAGCAGCATGCGTGCAATACCGTTGCTTTTCGCGCCTGCCGCAAACGTCACAACCAACATCACAATACCGATCAGCACCACCGCGCAGCCCAAAATCAGCCCTGTCATCTCAGCATAATTGACCGGATTGACGGCTGCCTGCAGCCGCGCCGAGAGGGAGAAGCCAAACGGCGCATACAAATAAATATCGATCTGCTGTTCATAGGAAGACGCGGGCAAACGGACAAGGCTGTAACGGCTGCCGCTGTAAGGCGCTTCGGTATACCCGTTATTGTAAATTTCCTCTCCGTTGCACAGCACACGCAGCGTGCTGAATTTCGTTGTCAGTTCAAGGTAGGTTTCATTGTCCGACGCCGCAACGGTGTAGCTTAGACGCATATACCGCTGCGAAAGCGTGGTGCGCGGCGGATTGTTGCGCGTCGCCTGTTTGAATTCCGTGACATCCCCTTCGATCGCCTGCGCGCTGTCGCCGGTGATGAATTTCCAGTCATAGATCCTCGTGTCGTCCGAAACCGCCGACGGCACCACTGTTTGGAAAACCACCGCCACGGCAAAAGTCAGCGCAAACATGCACAGCGCAACAATCACAGCGCGCTGTGTTTTTTTGGCCGGTATCTGAATTTTCATGCGGCGTCATCCTTTCTGCAATGGGGTGTGAAGCTGCTTTAGATTTTGGTGTATCTTTTGAGCATATCCTTGATTTTTTCATTGCGTTCCTGTGGTGTGAGTGGGATGGCAGGCATAGCCGGCGCCTCCGTCACTGCCGTTATTTGCGGCGATGGATCTTGTGCCACTGCGGCGGCAATTCCTGCAGCCCCTGCAGCCACGCCTGCGGCGCCCGCAATTTCAACGGCATGGCCCGTATCCACGGTTTTCACAGTGCCGCCGGGTACCGTGTTTGCATCTGCCGGCACGGGATCCTGCCCGTTTATACCGTTCCCTGCCGGCTGCATCGGAATCGCCGACAATTTTTCCAGGAAAATCGTCTGCAGGCTTTCGATCCGTTCATTGATCGCCGCAAACTGCGCGTTGTTTTCCTCCAGCTTTTGCAGCACAATTTCCCGATCCTGTCTTAACCGACGGTTTTCCACCATCATGATCTCATACCGGTCGGCAAACCGGTTGAGCTTTTGGATCATGATCCGCAATTTTTCCTGCATCCATTCATCCCGCCTTTCTTCACTGCATCGCCGCGATATAATAACCGTCATCGCTGCCGATCGTCAATGTCAGTTCCCCGATCTGATCTGTTTTCTGTTCTTGTGCATAATAGGTCACTTCCAACAGGTAATCCTCTCCGGACTGCCGCAGCGTCGCATCGGCAAAGACATCCGCGCTGTAATCCGGTTCCCACATTTCAAATATCGCTTCCCCGCTGTTATACAGATCGCTTTGCTCGATTTCCACATCCTGCACCCGGAACAGTTGATACAGCTCATCCTCGATCTGCTGCGCCGACGCGCTGCGATAAACCATCGTTTCCGCACGGTCGGCATCGGTCAGACTATCGTGATACAAATGGCAAAACGCAAACTGCACCAGCTTGCTGACCGAAATATCCGCCGGATCGTCAAACGCATCGACAGCAAACAAAAAGCGCAGCTCATAGCCGAGCTTGACAAACAGCTGTGTGTCAAGCTCCTCCGGCGCCGGCGTGTCCGCTTGGATGCTGATCGCCCCGGCATTGACAGTTGTATCGGCTGTCGTGCTGGATGCATCCGCAGACATTGTATCTGTTGTTCTTTCAGATTGCGTTTTTGTGGTCGTTGTCATTTGAACCGTCGCATAATCTCCGCCGCCGGCAAACACCGCCGCCAGCACGATACAGCCCACGACAACGACCGCCGCGACACAGCCGAGCAGTATATATCCCTTTTTCCCCTTCATTCTATTCCACCTTTTTTCTTTTCAAAACAAAAAACTGGCTGCAAAGGAAAAAATCCCTGCAGCCAGTCAATCATTGCAAAAACTTGCATTAGACACTGTGCTTTGCGTCCTAAGCTTTCGCTTAGTTTGCCGATTCGTATGTATTATATTATCAGCAAATTCCTGTTTTGTCAATAGAAATCGCAAAAAAGATTGAATTTTCTATCGACAAAATTTAACCCTTGTGTTATAATGAATTGGATTTTAACAATTGGAGTGATGGATTTATGCGGGCTGACGGCATCAAAATCAAAAACGCGGACGCGATGTACCGCGTTGCCGCCCACATCATGAAAAAACGGTATGATGCGATGAACATGATCACCATCGATATTCCGCTCGAACCGATCAAAGCTTATGTCAACAAACGCCGTCGGGAAAATGGTCCGGTGAATCACCTGGCAATCCTGCTTGCGGCGTATCTGCGCACGGTGTCACAGTTCCCGGCTTTGAACCGCTTTGTTGTCAATAAACAGTTTTATGCACGGAAAGAAATCGCTGTTGGCATGGTGGTGTTAAAGGGTGGCAAAATCGATAATCACGGCACCATGTCCAAAATGAAATTTGAGCTGACCGACACGATTTTCGACGTTACCAATAAAATCAAGGATTACGTGGAAAAAAACCGAACGGATGAAGAGAATAATTCCACAGAAAAAACCATCGACGTTTTAACCAAAATTCCGGGTCTTCTGCGTTTTGGCGTTCCGATTTTACTTTGGATGGACAAGCACGGTTTTCTTCCCCAAAAACTGATTGACGTGAGTCCCTTCCATGCGAGCATGTCCATTTCCAATTTAGCGAGCATTCGCACCAACCATGTTTATCATCACTGCTATGAGTTCGGAACCACCAGCATTTTCATGACCATCGGCAACATGCGTGAGGTTCCAAAAAGGGTCAACGGGGAAATTGTTTTCGAACGCTGCCTTCCGCTTGGCATTGTGATGGATGAACGCATCGCCTCCGGCAGCTATTTTGCGCTTGCGTTCCGTCAGTTTGCCAAATATCTCGAAAATCCGGAGCTTTTGGAACAGCCGGTCACCGAGATCGTGCCCGATCCCGGTATATAAGCTTTTGCGGGACATGCCGCACAATTTTTGTGCCGTCCTGCAAGGCGCAATGAAAGAGCGATTTTGTCTTTCCCTCTAAATTTTTAAAATTTTGCTTGACAAACGCTTCTTTTTTTGTTATCATCTAGTTAGTTGAAACTAACTCTTGATTTTATCACAAGGTTAGTTTTCACTAACTTGTTGCATTTTTTGTTCTGACTGAAAAAGGAGCTGTTTATGCTTGAAAAATATCTAATCGAGCACTGCGCCCCAACGCTTGCGGCGCTGACCACCGCCAATTTGTTCACCTACCGCTTTGGCAGTGAAAAAGCATTACGCGAACAGATCCGTGTCTGGAACGAGCGGCTTTGCGGCAAAGGGATTCAATTGTTTTTGCTGCGACGGCAGGCAAACACGGCGCTGATCTACGTTTGCCGCAAACAGAAGCTGCAGGCGGATCTTTTGCAGCCGGGAGTGGCGCTGTTTTTGCGGCAATACGGATACCAAACCACCGATGCGGACACCGCGCTGCATATTTTAACCGATCGGCTGGAAAACTGTGCGGATTTTCCGCATGAAATCGGCATTTTTCTGGGGTATCCTCTGGCGGATGTGATGGGTTTTATCCGCAATGCGGGGCAAAATGCGAAATGCACCGGATGCTGGAAGGTCTACTGCAATGAATGCGAAGCGATCCGCGTGTTTGCGAAACTAAAAAAATGCAAAGCCGTTTATATGCGGCTTTACAAAGAAGGAAAAACGGTTTTGCAGCTCACCGTGGCTGCCTGACCGCAATTTTAATGACAAAGAAAGAGGTACATATGATGAGCAAAGTTGCAATTGTTTACTGGAGCGGCACCGGCAACACCGAAAGCATGGCGGCGAAAGTTGCCGAAGGCGCAAAGGAGGCCGGTGCGCAGGTGACGTCCTTTACCGCGTCCGCGTTTGACGCCGGTCTGATGGACGAATTTGACGCGATTGCGTTCGGTTGTCCTTCAATGGGCGCCGAGCAGCTGGAGGAAACGGAATTTGAACCGATGTTCTCAGCCTGCGAAGCGAAACTGAAAGGCAAAAAGATCGCGTTGTTCGGCTCTTACGGCTGGGGTGACGGCGAGTGGATGCGCAGCTGGGAAGAAACCTGTTCAAACGACGGCGCGGTGCTTGCCTGTGACAGCGTGATCTGCAACGAAGCGCCCGACGACGAAGCGGACGCCGCCTGCATCGCGCTTGGAAAAGCGCTGGCCTGACCTTGTTTGCAAAGCGGACGGTAAAAGGAGGATTTGAAAAGTGGGAATTGCAGTTGTTTGTGTTTTTCTGATCCTGCTTTTCACCTTTGCGGTCAAAAGCTATATAAAAAGGTGGATCCGGCACAACAGCCATCCCGCCGCGCCGGATCCCGCCGAATCTAAAAACCGAAAGCGAAAAAAATAAAGTTCTGCCGTTTTTTCGTTTTTCTCTTTTCCCATCAGCGCCAGCCGCCGAGCGTTTCCAAATACTGCTGCCGGTTCAAGGCATCCACGCGCGCGTGAAGCTCTAATGCATTGTGGATATATCCGCTGTGCCGCTCGTGCAGCTTGCGCTGCACCGGCACCGGAAGCGAGAGGAAAAAACGTCTGGAACTGCTGCTGTGGGAAATCAAATCTTCCAAATTCTGATATTGCAAACCTTGTCACCTCAAGAATAACGTTTGCAATTTCAGTCCAAACATACATTCATTCCATTCCTTTCAAAATGGGGCGGTGAAAAACAGCCTCAGAGGAACCGGGGTTTATCAAAATGATAAACCCCGGTTTTTTTATCCACATTTTTCTTTTTATTTTCGCCGCGACCGCTTTTTAGGGATTGCCGTCCATTTGGGATCTATTCCAATTCCGCCAATGCCCGAAAACGGTCCTGCAGTGCAGGATACAGCGCTTTATACTGGGCATAGACCTTTTCATATTGCGGGGTATTCTCCGCGCATGGCGGGATCGTCTGCTGTGTTTTGACAAACCGGTCGCACACATCCTGCACACTGGCAAACAAACCGCTGCCCACCGCCGCGAGCATTGCAGCGCCCCCGGCGGCGCCCTCGTTCTCCTGCATGATAACGGTAGGACAGCCGAACAGATCCGCGAGCATCTGCCGCCAGACCGGACTGTTCGCCCCGCCGCCGCAAAGCGCCATTTGTCCGGCGGTGACCCCCATTTCGCGCAGCACGCATAAACAATCGGTGAGCGAATAGGCGACCCCTTCCATCACCGCACGAATCAGATCGGACTGGTTGTGCATGGCGCTGAGCCCGAAAAACACGCCGCGGCAGTTCGGATCAAGATGCGGCGTGCGTTCGCCCATCAAATAGGGCAAAAACAGCAGCCGGTTTGCGCCGATGGGGCTGTCCATGGTCTTTTGGTCGATCAGCCGATAAACACCTATTTTTTGTTGTTTGGCCTGCGCTTGCAGATTTTGCAATAGGTTGTCCTTCAGCCATTTGAGCGACAGACCCGCCGCCTGCGTGACCCCCATGACATGCCACGCCCCAGGCACGGCGCAACAAAAGGTGTGCGCCCGTCCTTTCGGGTCGATATGCGCGGTGTCGGTGTGCGCAAAAACCACGCCGGAAGTCCCGATGGTGGTGAACGCCGTGCCGTCGCGGACAACGCCGGTTCCAACAGCCGCCGCCGCGTTGTCCCCCGCGCCCGCCACAACGACCGTGCCCGCGCAAAGTCCGGTCTGTGCAGCGGCCGCTGCGCTGACGCGGCCGGTCGGCAAGGGGGATTCATAAACATCCGGCAGCAAAGCCGGATCGATGCCAAGGCATTTTAACATTTCATCAGACCAGCATCTGTTTTGCACGTCCAAAAGCTGGGTGCCGGAAGCATCCGCCACATCGGTCGCAAAATCCCCGGTCAGGCAAAAACGCACATAATCTTTGGGCAGCAGGATATGCCTGCATTTTTTAAAGCATTCCGGTTCGTGCTTTTGCACCCATAGGATTTTCGACGCGGTAAATCCCGTCAGCGCAGGATTGGCGGTCACCCGGATGAGCTGTTCCCTGCCGAACAGCTTTGTCAGTGTCCGGCATTCTTCTTCGGTGCGCTGATCGCACCATAAAATCGCGTCCCGCAGGACATTGTTGTCCTGATCGAGCATGACAAGTCCGTGCATCTGTCCGGTCAGCCCGATGCCGCAGATCTGTTTAGGGTCGGCTTTGGAAAGCTGCAAAACACGGCGGATGGCCAAAACGGTTTTTTCCCACCAGTGGGCGGGATTTTGTTCAGCCCAGCCGTTTTGCGGCTGATACATGGGATATTCTTCCGTAGCGCTGGTTAAAAGCGTTCCGTCTTCCGCATAAAGCACCGCTTTGACCCCGGATGTTCCAATATCGATTCCCAGAATATAATACATATTATTTCCCCTTTGCTGCCATGCCGTGCGTTGCACCGGCGGTATCGGTTTTTTCCCCAACGTTGTAAATTTTGATCTCGATGCGCATCTCCTGCCGTTGGCCGGGTTGTAAATATTGCAGGCTGCCGTCCGCCCTTGCCGCCGCGCGTCCCAGCACATGGCAGTTGCCCGGTTCGAGTCCCAGCACATATTCCCCGCTTTTCATGCATTTCCACTGGGTAAAATGGGGAAGCTGCGCGATCGGATAGCAAAGCTCGACCGCGATTTGCAGATCGTGGTTCACGAGCACAGCGTGGACTTTGCCGTTCTCGTCCGGCTGCATGGTGTGGAAAAAGACCTGCTCTTTTGCGCCGTCGACCGGTTTGGTGATGGTGTAACGCTCGGAAAACCCGCTTTTTGCCGCATCGTCCCGCGGGGTAACCGACCGGGACGGCAGCCGCAGCTCGCACGCCGGTGAGAGCATGGGATAGCCGAAATTGATGTGATACAAAAGCATGAACGGCACCGGTTCAAAATCCAGATTTTCGATGCTGTCATGGATTTGAATAATGTTCTTTTCACCCGCAAGGGTAATGTTTCGCTGCAAAACAAGATGTTCGCCGAACACCCGCGCCTGTTTGACCCGGCCTTTTGCGGTGATGGTCATGCCGTCCGGTCCGAAATCCGTTTGCGCGCTCACCGCGTCGGCGGGCGTGTTGGAAATCAGACCATGCAGGCCGAGCGCTTCGCCGCCGTCGGTGCAGGCCGCGCCCATGTAGCTGAGTCCGCAGGTGGTCAAAAAACCGGCGAAAAAGTTTCTGAAAAAGCCGCGGCTGCCGTCCTCCGTGAAATACTGCGGCGCGGTGAGCCCTGTTTTGGACAGGAAACTCAAGTTCACGCCTTTATAAGATAAACGGGCGATATCCATGCCGCGGTCGGGCAAAACGGTCAGCGACAGACCGGCGGCATTATAAAGCTCCAGCGCGCGCAGCCCGCCGGCTTTTCCGCCGTTGAAGGTAAAATCGCGAATACCGGCCAGCTGTGCAGGATCGCCTGTGCAGCGCAGCCATTCTTCTTTTCGCATGGGGTTTTCCCCCTTTCCTTTGCAAACGGCGGCGCGATGTTTCGCGCCGCCAGATTTTAAAATGCTTCACCGACAAACGGCTGCAAATCGACCGGAAGTTGGTTTAAAATCCGCACCTGTTTGCCGAATTTCCCAGCTGTTTTTTCGATCACGATATAATCAAGCCCCGGAATGGCGACATCGTCCCATGTGTCGTAAAAGCCTTTAAGTCCCACGTCGAGCATCAGCACCATGGTGTTTGCCAGCGGGTCTTTGAAATCGCAGGAGAGCGCGCCGTAGCATTCCTGGCACTCGGTATAGCCGGAATTGTGGGACGTGACATAACCTTTGAGCGCGCTGAAATGTTCAAGCGGCAATCCTGTTTTCTTCCGCAGCGCAGGCGCCTGCGCTTCATAATAATCGATCATCGCCTGTTCATGTAAGTAACCTGGCAGGCCGTTTTTCGCAATGGTTTCAAATTCCGTGACCGCCGTGTGATAGGCGCCTTTTAAAAAGTCCATCCACATCCGATAGTCCTTTGTGACGTCCTCCGGTTTTCGCACGCACATGACCGATGCGCGCTGCGCGCCGCAAAGCCCGTCGCGTTTGGGAGAAACGCCGATATGCACGATATCTCCCTCCCTGATGACCCGGTTGGACGCTCTGGCGACAATGGTGCGGTTGTTGCCGCCGCTGGTGACCATGACCTTAAAGCCCATATCCTCCGCGCCCAGTTCATTGGCAATGCAATAGCCCCATTGGGCGACCTGCGTTTCGGTGAGCCCCGGCCGCAGGATCCGCAGCATCCCTTCGAGCATGCTGTCGCTGATCCGGCAGCTGTCCTCGATCAGCCGCATTTCCAGTTCGGACTTTTCATATTTGATGCGGTAATAGGATAACGACAGATCACGGATATTTTCCTCGCCCACATACCCCCGCAGCGTGTTGAAAAGGCCC
>CAMMAZ010000015.1 GCA_946493765.1 uncultured Clostridia bacterium
AAAAGCCCGGAATATCAAGGAAAATCATCGCTCAGACGATTGAAGTACGGTCTTAAAGGCGCGCGTCGTGCACCGCAGTTTAGTAAGAGATAATTTGTGTTATCTGCATCATAAAAACCTCCGAAATAAAATTTCGGAGGTTTTATCTTTTCTATTCTTCCATTTGTTTGCCTAAAAATTGTGCCGCGACACTGCACAGCTTTTCATCCGCTTCGGTCGGATAGCTGCCTGATTCATTTTCCAGCATGATCACCGCGCCGGAAATATCGCCTGCTGCGATGATCGGCATGAACACAGCGGCCGCTCTGTCCACACCTTCCAGCGGATACACCTTTTTCGCGTCCGCTTTGGCAACATAAGATGCACGCTGTTCTAAAACATCCTCTGCCTGCTGGGAGATTCTGCGTTCCAGCACTTCCTTTTTAGACATGCCTGCTGCTGCAATGCAATGATCCCGATCCAACACGACAATCGGAAAATCTGTGTTCTTGGCAATGGACTCTGCGATCTGTCCCGCAAACCCGGATATTTCACCGATCAGCGAATACTTTTTAAAAATGACTTCCCCATCGTTTTCTGTGAAAATCTCCAGTGGGTCTCCCTCACGAATGCGAAGGGTGCGGCGGATTTCTTTTGGAATCACAACACGGCCTAAATCATCGATTCTTCTCACAATTCCTGTGGCTTTCATTTATATATCAATCTCCTTGTTTTTAGTAGTGATACTATTATCTGTAAAGCAAAGAGATTTATACCGCTCAAACTTAGTTTTTTAAATTGTTTGTTGCGATTATTTTAAAGCAAGCTTTATCAATTCGATTTTTTTATCGAGCTCAGTCTTATTGTCATCAGGATTGACATCCATATAAACTACTTTTGAAAGTTTATCAAGCGTTTTAGGGCACATATCTTCGCTATAATTTGGAACGATATTCTTGTTCGCCTCCATTTTGAACGGATCCATTAAAGGATGAAATGCGCCTCTTTTCTCTATGATAGGCGTCCAATGTTTATACACATGCTTGCCTGTGTCAATCGGCAGCATTCCGTTTATGCCCGTTTGGCTTGCAAACCGCCTTGCTTTTTCCTCAGTTTCGAATTTAAAAGCCAATGTTGTTCCGCAATCTCCGTCTATATCATTGGACGGTATAAATTCGCAGATATTTTTAAGATTTTCCATGATATATTTTTTATTTTTTCTAAGATCCGCTACGATTCCGTCCAAACGTGAAAGCTGAACATTCAACACCGCGGCGCAAAGCTCGTTCGAACGATATTCATTTCCGCAAAAGCCCTCTGTGGAAAACCCTTGCATTTGATCGCCGAAAAAGGCTACCGCACTGCTATCCTGGTAAATAATTGCTTTTTCAAACCATTCCCTTTTATCCGTCAACAGCGCACCGCCTTCCCCACAGGAAACAATTTTATAATAGTTAAAGCTGAGCGCTCCCGCATGACCAATGGTTCCAAGGTGATTACCATGATAACTGCCGCCGTCCGCCTGGCAAGCATCTTCCAGAACAAAAAGGTTGTGCTTGTTTGCAATATCCATGATTGCACCCATATTGCAGGGAAAACCCTGGATGTGTACCGGAATAACAGCCTTTGTGTACTTTGAAATTTTTTTCTCAATATCTTCCGGTGAAACTGTAAGCGTATCATCCACTTCAGCAATAACCGGTATTGCGCCAGATGCAACAACAGCCATCGCCGTTGCAATATAAGTATAGGCGGGTATAATAACCTCATCGCCGGGGCCGATACCCATGGCAACAAGCCCGGAGGTCAAAGCAGCGTGACCGCTGGTCATAAAAATAGAATATTGTGACCCGAAAATTTCTTTAAGCTTGTTTTCAACTTGACAGGATTCCTGCAAGCCTTCGTTGATTTTAAAAAGATCTCGCGCCATAATCACTTTGGAAAGTTCGTTTATCTCTTCTTGTCCCATTCTATACATTTTCTTTTCCCCGCTTTCAACTGTTAATAATATGAACGAAGCGCTTCATCCGTGCAAACAACGCTATATAGATGTACCGACTTATACCATAAAAAATTATAGTTTTGGAGTCATAATTTATGTGCTGTATATGCCTGTTGCCTGTACTGTTACAAAATAGCTTCTTTTTCACAATTAGTATACTTTTTCCGTTATAAATAGTAAACGTTAAAACTTCCGGAAAAGTTCGCAAAAATTCACATATGTATTGCAATTATTTTTGCGATGTAGTAGACTAAAACAAAGGAGATGTGTGGGATTGCTTTACCAAAAATTATTGCTTGGAGACAAGCCGTACTTTATCTTTGTTGATAATCCTTCAGCTTTTGAAGTGCATCGGCATCCTGAAATAGAACTGAATTATTGTTTAAAAGGTTCTTGCGGTCTAATCGTGGATAATCAAAAACATGTTCTGCACAAAGGCGATCTTGCAATTATTTCCCCTATGACGGCACATGAAATTCCGGAACCTTACGATGCGTCCTGCCTGAAGATAACCATAGAGCTGGGGCCCGCTCTGTTAGGGGACTACTTCGAAAATTTTATGCATTTGGATTCAAATTACATATTGCTCCATTTACAAAATCCACTTGCCGAGAACCACATCCAGTTGCAAAAACTTCTTGACGAAATCGTTTTATATCATGATCATGCTGAAGACTTAACATTTTATGAGTTGATCTTAAAAGGAAATTTGTATAAATTAAGCGCAATTTTGCTGCAAGAAATCTGCCCTAAAAAATCTTTGTACACCTTAACCAGAAAAAAACATGATATTATAAAAATAGAGGAAGCGCTAAATTGTATATATAACAGATATTTTGAACCGCTCAGTATTGAAGAAATCAGTTTAAAATGCGGATACAGCAAAAGCAACTTCTGCAAAATATTCAAAACCGTTACCGGTGATACGTTTCATCATGTATTAAATAAACACCGAATAGAAATAGCGTGTGTGCTTTTGAAAAATAGCAATGTTTCTATTGAAGAAATTGCACTGCATGTAGGATTTTCCGACATGAAAAATTTTTGCCGTGTATTTAAAAAAACAATGGGTAAAAGTGCAAGTCATTATAGAAAATCGTAACGAAAACAAATCCGTTTTTATTACTCTTTTTGGATAAGTAACCTATTTAATGTCACACAATTCTTTTCGCTTCCTATTTTATCGTTAGCCCCTTTTTCTTTAAAATCAGGTTGTTTTTATAACTTTTGTGTCGATTGACAATTTATGCAATAAATTGAATCAATTTTCGAAAAAGGAAAAGGATTGATTTTTTTCACAATTTATATTACACTAGTATTATATTAGAATGATGGAAAACGAAAAGAGGTAAAAAGATGAAATATGAAGCAAACCAACAGCGGTATGCGACCGCAGCCTTTAACCGCTGCGGTGAAAGCGGCCTGATGCTGCCGCCGGTATCTCTGGGATTCTGGCATAATTTCGGCAGACGGGACGATTTTGAAAACATGCGGCAAATGTGCTTTACCGCCTTTGACAATGGGATCACGCATTTTGATCTTGCAAACAATTATGGTCCTGAACCGGGCGACGCCGAACTGCATCTGGGAAAAATCTTGAAGGAGGACCTGCATGCGTACCGTGATGAACTGATCATCAGCACCAAAGCAGGCTACGGCATGTGGTCGGGACCTTACGGCGACTGGGGCAGTCGCAAATACCTGCTTTCGAGTCTGGATCAAAGCCTTACGCGTTTAGGGCTTCCTTATGTAGACATTTTCTATCATCACCGGCCAGATCCCAACACGCCGTTGGAGGAAACAATGGGCGCTCTGGATCAGGCTGTAAAAAGCGGGAAAGCATTGTATGCCGGTCTTTCTAACTATGACGGTGAACATATGAAACAGGCCTGCGCGATTTTAAAGGATTTAAATTGTCCGTTTGTCATCAACCAGAACCGTTATTCCATGTTTGACCGGACAATCGAGCATAACGGTTTGAAAAAAGCCGTGCAGGAAACAAAAAAAGGGCTGATCGTCTTTTCCCCGCTGGAACAGGGATTGCTGACTGATCGGTATTTAAATGGAATTCCAAACGACAGCCGTGCGGCAAAAGAAAGCCCGTTTTTAAATAGAAACCAAATCACCCCTGAAAAAATCCAAAAAATCCAAAAACTCAACGAGCTTGCCGGACAGCGTGGACAAACTTTAGCGCAAATGGCGCTTTCCTGGATCATGCACGACGGCGTTGTAACCAGCGTGCTTGTCGGCGCTTCCCGCCCACAGCAGATTCTTGATAACATCCGTATGTTTGGCAATACAACATTTACAGACGAAGAGTTATCGGCCATCGATTCCATCACTCTGGAACAATAAAAATTTACGTTGCTGTTGAAGTTGTTCGTTGATGATATACAGTGTCGTTTGTTAATAAGGAGCTTACTATGAAAAAAATTACTTCCAATCAGGTTTTGTCGGTTATTTGTTGTATTGGTCTTATTTTGTGTTTGTTTTTACCTTTTATGATGTATACATACAGCAGCAGTTCTCTGTCTGGTACCATCCAGGAATCTTCTTTTCCCATATCTGCATTTAACCTGATAACCGGATCCTTTTCGATTGCCGGTCAATCCAATACGCTTCCGTTAAGCTGGCAATATCTGTTTATTCTTGCTTTTTTGCTTCCAGTGGCCGCCACCTTATTGGTCAATATTCTTTCTGACGACCAGAAAAGAGGAACGGCCGGCGTTGCAGTGTCCGGTTCCGGTCTGCTGCTTTGTGTGATCGCAAAGCTAGTGTTCTCAGGTGATTCGACACATATAGCACTTGGTTTTATTTTGTCTATTATTTTGTGGTTTTTACTGATTCTCTTATCTGTTTTGGATCTGTTATATATTGATCTGATCCCGGCAGTAGTTAATGCGTTAAAATCCAGAAAAATCCATTGCCCTGCTTGCAATGCCAGAATTCCAAAAAACGTGCACTATTGCAGCAATTGTGCCGCTGTCATTCAGCCGATCATTATCCCGGAAGCTAAAACAGAAGAAAAAGTGGATGAACAACCGGTTGAACCTCCAAAAGATGCACCGGTTCCCGTTCGCGCGGACGGCGATTATTCCGAAGTTGTCATTGAAAAAGAAAACTGACATGTTAAAAGGCAACAGGCAAAATGCCTGCTGCCTTTTATTATGCCTTGCTTTTTAACATAGCTTGCAAAACATCGAAAAACTTCTCCTGCTCGATCTTTTCATTTGTCTTTTGATCTCTGCGGACGATTTCCAAAACCCCGTTTTTGCAATTGCGCGGACTGACAATCACCCGAATCGGACAACCAAGCAGATCAGCATCGGAAAACATGACCCCCGCACTGACCGTCCGGTCGTCATAGATCACTTCGATTCCCTTTTCCTGCATTTGTTCATATAGCCGGTCGGCACATGCTTTCACTTCTGCATGATCCGAACGGACAGCGCATAAATGCACCTGCCAGGGCGCGATCGAAAGCGGCCAAATCGGTCCATATTCATCATGGTGCGCCTCACAAACCGATGCCGCAAGCCTGCCGATACCGATACCGTAGCACCCCATGATCGAATAATGGCTTTGCCCGTTCTCATCCAAATAGGTCATTTGCATGGCTTTGGTATATTTCGTGCCAAGCTGAAAAATATTGCCCACTTCAATACCCCGGCGCACAGTCAACGATTTTCTTTTGCAGACCGGACAAATTCCGTTTTCCTTTACCTTTGCAACGTCGACAAACGAAACCGCTCCGATATCCCGTGCAAGATCCAACCCCGTATAATGGTAGTCCGGTCGGTTGGCGCCGCAGACGAGATTCTTTTCGTTTTCAAGTGTTCGGTCAAACAAGATTTTGCAGTTTGCCTGCAGCTGATAGGGGCCGATAAACCCGGCGGTCAATCCGCAAGTGTCATCGATCACAGCCGGATAGACCTCGCAACCTAAAATATTTTTGAGTTTTGCTTCATTGATTTCATAGTCGCCGCGCAGAAAAACCACCACAAACTGATCGTCTGTTTTCTGCTGGTAAACGACCGCTTTGCAGGTTTTATCCTGCGGAACATGCAGAACATCGCACAGGCTTTCAATGGTATGCGCGTCCGGCGTGTGGACAAGATTTAACACTTGCGAATCTTGTTTTGCGGCAGGCAGCGGAATATTTTCCGCCGCTTCCATGTTGGATTTGTAATCACAGTGCCGGCAGATCACAATTGAATCCTCTCCCGCAGGTGTGAGCAGCATGAATTCATGGGAAATGCTGCCGCCCATCATCCCCGAATCGGATAAAACCGAAACCGTTTCAGGAATCCCGACACGGGCAAATATTCGTTCATAGGCCTGATGGCATTTTGCGTAATAAGCGTCCAGATCCTGCTGGGAAGTGTGAAACGAGTAAGCGTCCTTCATTACAAATTCCCGCACCCGGATCAGACCGCCGCGCGGACGCGCCTCATCCCGGAATTTGGTTTGGATCTGATAGATCATAAACGGGTATTTTAAATAGCTTTGCCCATATTCCCGCACAAGCTGGACAGCCGCCTCCTCATGGGTCATGCCGAGCAATAGCTTGCTTTCGTTTCTGTCCGAAAAACGCACAAGCTCACTGCCGACGCTTTCATATCTGCCGGATTCCTCCCACAGTTTTGCCGGCAAAACAACGGGAAACGAAACCTCCTGCCCGTCGATTTTATCCATTTCTTCCCGGATGATCTGCTCGATCTTTTTTGTCACTCTTTTCAGCGGCGGAAAAGAAGAATAAATGCCGTTCGCAACATATTTGATATAGCCGCCCCTGATCATCAGCGCATGGCTGTCGATCACACATTCGGACGGTCTTTCCTTAAACCTCTCTCCCACCAAATTCGCTAATTTCATTCAAAAATACCTCCTGTTTTCATTTCAAAACAAAAAAGCCCTGAGCAAAGTTTATTTGCTCAGGGCGAACGATGCAAAGTCCGCGGTACCACCTGCATTCGGAAAAATCCGCACTCTATCAGGCACAAGGGATAACCCTAATACCTTTTCCCTGTCACGGGAGAAACCCGGTGTTGCTTACTGTGATTTCGGCACACGGCTCAAAGACGGGTTCGATATTTCTTTCCTGAAAGCTTTCACCTGCCGCTTTCTCTCTGAAAAGTCCGAAATATCTACTATTTCTTCTCTTCGCCTTTGGTATTTAATTTTTTCTTAATATAGCATATCTTTCCGTTTTTGTCAAGAGAATCTATTCCCCTAAATTTCTCGGCAGCTGCACGGTAAATGTCGTTTGATTGTTGTCGCTTTGTGCAAAGACTTCTCCCTTATGCAATTCAACAATTTTTTTCACAACCGCAAGACCGATCCCCGTTCCTTCCGATGCATGCGAAGTGTCTGCTTGATAAAATTTTTGAAAAATCCGTTTTTGATCGTTATTCTGGATCGTTGAACCTGTATTGGTAATTTGAACGGTCACTACATTCTCTCCTTCATGAATGGTCACCTCGATTTCGCCGCCGGCCGGTGTGAATTTCACCGCGTTGTCCAGCAGGTTGATCCATACCTGCTTTAATAATTCCTCATTGGCTAAAATCATGTGCTCATTAAAGGTAACGATCATTTCCAGGCTTTTCGCTGTCCATTTCTTTTCCAGCAGCAAAATGCAGTTGCGCAGCTGTTCGGAAAGGTTAAATGCCGTTACATCGGTCAAAATCGACTGATTTTCGATTTTGGCCATATTCAACACATTTGTCGCCATTGCCGCCAGACGTTCGGATTCTTCTTCGATGACATCCAAATAGGTGTCCATCTGTTGCTGCGGCAGATTGCCGTGTTTTAAAAGCTTGGTAAATCCGAGAATGGATACGATCGGCGTTTTGAATTCATGCGAAAAATTATTCACAAAGTCGGAACGCAGCATCTCAGTGTTCTGCAGTTCCTCCGCCAACGTGTTAAAACTGTTTGCCAGAGTTTTCCCGAATTTGTGTTTTCCCAAAGAGATCCGGGTCTTATAATCGCCGTCCGCCAAGCGGTTCATCCCACCCACAAGACGATTGATCGGTTTTAATAGGACACGTCCCCACAAAACCGTAATAAATGTTCCGATCAAAATGCTTGCAGCGACAAATACAAATATGAGAAATTCCAAACCGGCCGTGCCGGGCCTTCCGATTGTGAGCACACCGGTACGCACCAAAATAAATGTGATCAAAGAGACGATAAACATCGTGACCGACAGGATGCAAAACACGGCAAGGATAAAAAACAGCGTCAGCACAGGGATCAGCGGTTTCTTTGATTTTCTCATTCCGACAACCATTCCTTTCTGAATTGACAGTGCATATCAAAAATCTTATTTTTCAATCTTTTTTACCGCTTTATAGCCGAGTCCCCGTACCGACTCGATCTCAAATTCCGGCCATCCTTCAAACCGTTTGCGCAGCCGTCCGATATGCACGGTAACCGTTTCCCAGCCGCTATCAGAGTCCATACCCCATATTTCATCCATCAGCTGGATCCGGGTGAAAATTTTTCCGGGGTAAGACAGCAGTTTATAAAGCAGCATAAATTCTTTTTGCGGCAGCTCCTGTGTTTTTCCGTGACCGGTGACCGTTAAAGAATCATAATCCAAAACGACATCTCCGATCACGATCTTGCGTTCATTGACGATCTGTGCCCGCCGGAGCAGCGCTTTGATACGCAGCACCATTTCTTCCATGTCTACAGGTTTTGTCATATAATCGTCGATTCCGGCCTGAAATCCCTTTTTTCGGTCGCTGGCAAGCTGTTTGGCAGAAACCATCAGAATCGGCAGATTGTTTTGCACAGAACGCAAAGTCTCTGTGAACGTGTAGCCGTCCATGCCCGGCATCATGATATCCAGAATCACCAGGTCAATGTGCTCCTGATCCAGCACGGAAAGTGCGTCTTCTCCGCTTTCGGCTGTGAAAACGGTAAAATGCTCTGCTTCCAAAACCGCCCGCATTAAAAGTCTTGTGTTTTTATCGTCGTCGACCACTAAAATGTGAAACATTCCTGTCACCTCTTGCCGTATATCGTATCATTTAAGTATTTTCTTTTATTATAACATATCTTCCGCTTTTTTGTATATCTGAATTGTCGGGAAATATGCTAAGTTTCGTTTCAGTTTAGATTCATTTTGTAACCTTAAAACATTAAACGAAAGGAGTTTTTGTGCCGATGCTGAAACTACTAAAAAAACTCACAAAGACAGAATGGGGTCTGGCTTTTGCCGTGCTTGTCTTTATTGTGACACAAGTCTGGCTAGAGCTTACCATGCCCGACTATATGTCGGAAATCACCGTGCTTGTCCAAACGCCGGGCAGCGCCATGTCCGATATTTTTGTCGCAGGCGGCAAGATGCTGCTTTGCGCGCTGGGCAGCCTTTTCGCTTCCGTCTGCACCGCCATTTGCGTGTCGAGGATTGCTTCCAACTTTGCCGCAAATCTGCGGGGACAACTGTTTGACAAGGTGCAGTCCTTTTCCATGGCGGAGATCGGCCGGTTTTCAACGGCCAGTCTTATCACCCGTTCCACCAACGACATCACCCAAATCCAGATGCTGATCGTTATGGGACTGCAGGTCCTGTTCAAAGCGCCGATCACCGCGGTGTGGGCGATCTGCAAAATCGCGGGGAAAAGCTGGCAATGGACATTCTCAACCGGCGTCGCGGTTGTGATATTGCTGTTGATCGTTGGTGTCTGCGTGCTGCTCGCTTTGCCGAAGTTTAAAAAGCTGCAGATCCTAACCGATGATTTAAACCGTGTTACACGCGAAAATCTGACCGGCCTGCGGGTTGTCCGTGCCTATAACGCGGAAGATTACCAGGAACACAAATTTGAAGTCGCCAACGGTGCGTTGACCAGCACCCACCTGTTCACAAGCCGCACCATGGCCTTTATGATGCCGGGCATTCAGCTTGTCATGAACGGTCTTTCCCTTGCAGTTTACTGGCTTGGCGCTTATTTGATCGAAAATGCCGGTATGACGGAAAAACTGACGCTGTTTTCGGATATGGTCGTCTTCTCCCAATATGCCGTTCAGGTGGTTATGGCCTTTATGATGCTGGTCATGATCTCTATCGTTCTGCCGCGTGCCGCCGTTTCCGCCAAAAGAATCAACGAGGTTTTGGATACGCCTTTATCCATCGAAGACGGCACGTTGACCAAATCCGAACCCGGTCAAAAAGGCGAAGTGGAATTCCGCAATGTCAGTTTCCGCTATCCCGATTCGGAAGAATATGTTGTGCAAAATATCACCTTTACCGCGCATAGAGGCGAAACGGTTGCTTTTATCGGCGCAACCGGCTGCGGAAAGAGCACCATTGTCAACCTGATCCCGCGTTTTTATGATGCAAGTGAAGGTCAGGTTCTGGTCGACGGTGTGGATGTTCGGGAATATAAGCAAAGTGTGCTGCGCAACAAAATCGGCTATGTCTCCCAGAAAGCAACACTGTTTTCCGGAACGGTCAAAAGCAATGTCGCTTTTGGCGACAATGGGCAAGACGGCTTTTTGCAAACCGATATTGTCGATGCGGTCTATACCGCTCAGGCGAATGATTTTGTTGAAAAAATGCCGGAAACCTATGACGGCTATATTGCGCAGGGCGGTTCCAACCTTTCCGGCGGTCAAAAACAGCGTCTTTCCATTGCGCGTGCGGTATGCCGCCATCCGGAAATTTTTATTTTCGACGATTCTTTCTCCGCACTGGATTACAAAACCGACCGCAAACTGCGGGAAACGCTGAACAAAGAATGCAAAGATGCAACGCGGCTGATCGTCGCGCAACGCATCGGCACCATTCGGGACGCCGATAAAATTATCGTCCTTGACGAGGGAAAAACTGCAGGAATGGGTACGCATGATGAATTAATGAAAGACTGTGATGTTTATCAGCAGATCGCCTATTCTCAGCTCTCAAAGGAGGAATTGGCATAATGGAAAACAAAGCATATACAACCCACCAACATCGAGGCCCCAGAGGGCATCACGGTATGGGCGGCGGTGAAAAGTCCAAGGACTTTAAAGGCGCTTGGGCGAAACTCATTCGCTACTGCAACAAATACTGGGCGGTTATCATCATCGCCATTATCTGCGCGATTGCAGGAACTGCCTTAACGCTGATCGGCCCGGATAAGCTTTCTGATTTAACAGATCTGATCACAGACGGTCTTTTGACCGGTATTGATTTGGAAGCCGTTGCAGCCGTCGGATTTACCCTGGTTGCTTTTTACGCATCAAGCGCCGTTTTGTCCGGCATTCAGGGATGGATCATGGCGACGGTTACCCAGCGGGTTTCTAAAAATTTGCGCAGCGATATTTCCAAAAAAATCAACCGTCTTCCCATGTGGTATTACAACGGCACCTCCACCGGCGATATCCTCTCCCGTGTGACAAACGACGTGGATACCATTGCGCAGTCTCTAAATCAAAGCGTGGGAACGCTGGTTTCCGCAGTGACGCTGCTGATTGGTTCTCTGATCATGATGTTGATTACCGATGTGATCATGACTGTCACTGCAATTGTCGCAACGCTGATCGGTTTTGCACTGATGTTGGTGATTATGAGTCATTCACAGAAATATTTCGCCCGGCAGCAAAAGCATTTGGGTGAAATTAACGGTCACATTGAAGAGATCTATGCCGGTCACACCGTTGTGAAAGCCTATAACGGCGAAGCCGCTTCCAAAAAAACATTTGATGAAATGAACGACAAGCTGCGGGGCAGCATGTTCAGGGCCCAATGCCTGTCGGGTCTGATGATGCCGTTGATGACCTTCATCGGCAACTTTGGCTATGTCGCCGTCTGTATCGTCGGCGCTGCTCTTGCCATGAACGATCATATCACCTTTGGCGTTATCGTCGCGTTTATGATGTATGTCCGCTACTTTACCCAGCCGCTTTCTCAGATCGCGCAGGCTATGCAGACGCTGCAATCCGCCGCTGCGGCCGGAGAACGTGTGTTTGAATTTTTGGAAGCTGAAGAAATGGCGGATGAAAGCAAAAAAACCGCGAAACTGGAAAAAGCAAAAGGCTATGTGGAATTCGATCATGTCAAATTCGGCTATGAAGATTCCGATAAAATCATCATCCACGATTTCTCCGCAAAGGCAAAGCCGGGCCAGAAAATTGCTATTGTCGGTCCGACCGGCGCCGGCAAGACCACCATGGTCAATCTGCTGATGCGGTTCCATGAAATTCAGGGCGGCGATATTCGTATCGACGGCATCTCCACCAAAGATTTAAAGCGCGAAGATGTGCATTCCCAGTTTTGCATGGTATTGCAGGATACCTGGCTGTTTGAAGGAACGGTGCGGGAAAATCTGATCTATTGCACGCAAGGGGCGGATGATGAAAAAATGAAAGCCGCCTGTAAGGCTGTCGGACTGGATCACTTTATCCGCACGCTCCCGCATGGTTATGACACGGTGCTCAATGATCAGGTCAGTCTGTCGCAGGGACAAAAGCAGCAGCTCACGATTGCGCGGGCGATGATCGCTGATAAACCTATGCTGATTTTGGATGAAGCAACCAGCTCTGTGGACACGCGAACCGAATTGCAAATTCAAAACGCAATGGATGCGCTCATGCAGAACCGTACCTCCTTTGTGATTGCGCACCGGCTTTCTACCATTAAAAATTCCGATCTGATTCTTGTGATGAAAGACGGCGATATCATTGAAAGCGGAACGCATGATGAGCTACTGGCAAAAGGCGGATTCTACGCCGATCTTTATAACAGTCAGTTTGAAGGCGCATCCGCATCATGAAATGTGTGGTTGCAAAATGGTGTTGCGCAAAACAACCGGAATGGAGGAAATGATGAATATATGAAATGCAATTATCTCACAATCGAACGGGAATACGGCAGCGGCGGAACAAAAATCGCCCGCCGTTTGGCGCAAGAGTGTTCCGTTGCCTGCTATGGATCGGAAATCTTAGAAGCAGTATCAAAAAAGTATGACATCCCTGTCAAGCAAATCCAGGATTATGAGGAATCCGTTTCCAGCAGTTTTTTATATTCCCTTTTTGCCATCGGACGGATGCAGTCCGGCGATAATGATCTGCTGACAAAAGAAGGACATATTTTTGTCGCGGAACAGGCGATCATTCGCAACCTGTGTGCAAACGGACCGGCTGTCTTTTTGGGGCATTGTGCCGCCCAGGCGCTTAAAGACTGCAAGGGGGTCGTGAATGTTTTCATTCGCTGTTCCGATCAGGAAGAAAAGAAAAAACGCATCATAACGGATTACGGTATCAACGAAGCGCAGGTCGAAGCTACGATAAAACGCTTTGATAAAAAGCGTGCAAATTATTATTACGCCAACACCACAAAGCGTTGGAACGATCCATCCAATTATGATATCATGCTGGATTCTGCCAAATTAGGCGTCGAAGGCTGTGTGTCGCTGCTCAAAGGTTTGTTTACAGCGGGATGATACAAATATTGAAATAGCAAAACGAGCCGTCCGGTTTGGACGACTCGTTTTCATTTTTCTATTTTTTATTTTTGCAGCAGTGCTTCTGCTTTTTTCGCAATGTTATCCGCAGTGAAGCCATAATATTGCAGCAGTTCCGCCGCCGAGCCGGACATGCCAAACGCATCCTCCATGCCGATGCGAATCACTTTGGTCGGCAGCTGCTCACACAGCAATTCACACACAGCGCTGCCCAGTCCGCCGATAACAGAATGTTCCTCCGCCACAATAACGGCTTTGGTCTTTGCGGCAGACGCCAAAATCGTTTCCGCATCCAACGGCTTAATGGTATGCACATTAATGACTTCGGCGGAAATTCCCTTTTCTTTGAGCAGTCCCGCCGCGATCTTCGCTTCATTGACCAATAAACCGGTCGCAATGATCGTGACATCGCCGCCATCGATCAGCTTCACCGCTTTTCCGGTTTCAAACCGATAGGTTTTTTCATCGTTGAAAACCGGCACCGCAAACCGGCCAAACCGCATATAAACCGGACCGTCGATCTCAGCTGCCGCCAAAACAGCCGCTTTGGCTTCCACCGCATCCGCCGGATTGATAATCGTCATACCCGGAATGGTGCGCATGAGCGCAATATCTTCGTTGCACTGGTGTGTCGCGCCATCCTCTCCGACGGAAATTCCCGCATGTGTCGCGCCGATTTTGACCGGCAGGTGCGGGTATCCGATGGAGTTGCGAACCTGTTCAAACGCACGGCCGCTAGCGAACATCGCAAAGCTGCTGGCAAACACAAGTTTTCCGGTTGCAGCAAGTCCCGCAGCGATACCCATCATATTTTGTTCCGCAATGCCGCAGTCCACAAAACGGTCAGGAAATGCTTTTTTAAACATCCCCGTTTTAGTTGCCGCTGCAAGGTCCGCATCCAGCACGACCAGATTTTCATTTTGTTCTCCGAGCGCTAAAAGTCCTTCGCCATAGCCCTCGCGCGTTGCTTTTTTAATGATTTCCGCCATTTTTTAGCCCTCCATTGCCGCCAGTGCAGCGTTCAGTTCTTCCATTGCCGTTGCATATTGTTCCGCGTTCGGCGCAGTGCCGTGCCAACCGCAGGCATTCTCCATAAAGGAAACGCCTTTTCCTTTCACCGTCTTGCCGACGATACAGGTCGGTTTGCCTTTATAAGCGCGCGCCGCTGCATATGCATCCTCGATCGCCTGCAGATCGTTTCCGTCGATATTGATGACATTCCATCCGAAAGCCTTGAATTTTTCATCGATCGGCATCGGGGAAACCACTTCGTCCAACGTCCCGTCGATCTGCAAATTGTTATAATCCACAAACGCAACCAAATTATCGAGCTTTCTAAATCCGGCAAACATCGCCGCTTCCCAGACCTGTCCTTCCTCGATCTCGCCATCGCCCAAGATCGCATAGACCCGATAGTCTTTTCCCGACATTTTGGCCGACAACGCCATGCCGCACGCCGCGGAAATGCCCTGTCCTAACGAACCGGTGCTCATGTCCACGCCCGGAATATGTTTCATATCCGGATGGCCCTGCAGCAGCTGATTGATTTTACGCAGCTTTTTGATTTCATCCAGCGGGAAAAAACCTTTGAGTGCAAGCGCGGCATAAAGCGCAGGCGCCGCATGCCCTTTGGACAGCACCAGCCTGTCTCTGTCCGGATCGTCGGGGTGTTTGGGATCCACCCGCATCTCTCCGTTATAAAGCCATGCCAAAACCTCGGCAACAGACAAGGATCCGCCGGGATGTCCCGCTTTTGCATTGTAGGTGCCCTCAATCACACCCATGCGGATCTTCAATGCAAAAATCTCCAGGTCTTTTCTTACATTTTTATCCATTTTTAGCTCCATTCCGTTGCACTGCAACTTTTTTTAGACTCTATATCAAAAACAGCACCAGCCGTTTTTATAAACCCATCACATACTCCACAAATTCGGCAAAACCGCCCTGCGCGCAGGTCTTTTTGGTCACATAGTCCGCCGTTTGCTTTAAATCCTCCGGCGCATCGGCGACACAGGCGCCAATAGATGCACTTTGGATCATCTCAAGATCGTTGTAATAATTGCCGATGGTATAAATCTTATGCTCCGCAACGCCCAGCATTTGCGCTAATTTTCGCACTGCGGTTCCTTTATCGGTATCCGGGCGGACAAACTCGGTAAACACCCGGCTGGTAAAAATCATGCGAACTGATGCGGGCAATATCGTCTTTGCGAAATCCCGCACAATGTCGATTTGTTCCGGTTTGTCGGTAATCAACAGTTTCGACCAAGATAATTGTTCCACTTCCTCAAAATCCGCCAAAACGCAGGGAACCTGCTCATAATGCAGATGTTCTTTGACCACATCGTTTAGCTGCAAAACATAAATTTGTTCATCACAATAAACTTCAATGCCGCACTTAGGAAATTTTTCATGAATTTCTTTGGTGAACGATTTGATTTCATCCGACAGATAGACCGAAAACAAAAGTTTATTGTTTTGATAGTCATAGATCGAATGGCCGTTGTTGGCAATCGCGGGGCAACTTGTTTTGATTTTTTGTGCCAGCGGACGCGCAGTGGAAATACCTCTTCCCGTCGCAAAGGTGAAATGCCCGCCAAGCGACATAAATTTTGCAATCGCCTGTTCATTTTGCGGAATCATATGATTCTGGTTTTCGTATAACGTGCCGTCTAAATCGGTGACGATCAAAGCATCGTCGAATCGTTTCATGCGTTGCTCCTGTCCAATTTTTCTAAGAATGCTGTGAAATATTCCGGCAGCTCACTTGTAAATTCCATATACTGCCCGTTGGGATGCACAAAACCGATGGTTTTCGCATGCAGGCACTGACCGGAAAAGGATTTGACCGGTACTCCGCCATAAAGCGTGTCCCCCGCAACCGGGCGGCCGATCGACGCCATATGCACCCGGATTTGGTGTGTGCGCCCGGTCTGCAATGTCAGCCGCAGGTGGGTGAAACGGTTGTAGCGCTTGAGCACAGTGTAATGCGTGACCGCGGGTTTTGCGTTTTTATCCGTGACCGCCATTTGTTTGCGCTTAATTGGATGACGGCCGATTGGCGCATCAATGGTGCCGGCATCGTCTTTCATCACGCCGCAGACCACCGCTTCATATTCCCTTTTAAAGCTGTGCGCTTTGATCTGCTGGGCCAAAACCCGGTGCGCCGCATCGTTTTTGGCGACGATCAAAAGACCGCTGGTGTCTTTATCGATCCGGTGCACAATCCCCGGACGGATCACGCCGTTGATGCCGGAAAGCGAATCGCCGCAGTGGTAAAGCAATGCGTTGACTAACGTTCCGTTGGGATTGCCGGGCGCAGGATGCACCACCATGCCCTTTGGTTTATTGACGACCAAAAGATCGTTATCTTCATAAACAATTTGAAGCGGAATATTCTCAGGCATCGCTTTATCCGAAACCGGTTCCGGCAATTGCACCACTAATCGATCGCCTTTTTTGAGTTTTGTGCTTTTCTGCACCGGTTTACCGCCAATCAAAACTTGTCTTTGTTCAATCAAATGTGAAATTGCCGACCGGGTGAATTCCGGCAGCGCATTGGCGATCACCTTATCCGCGCGCTGCGGCAAATCGCAATCGACAAGGATTTCCCTTTCATTCGGTTTGCTCATTTTTACCCTTTCCGGCTTCCTTAAAAATGTCGATCAGCAGATACAGCACCAGTAAACAGCAGCCAATGACCACACAGCAGTCGGCGATATTAAAGGTGTAAAACTGCATAAAGACAAAATCGATAAAATCAATGACATAGCCGCGGCACACGCGGTCGATCATATTGCCGATACCGCCGGAAACAATCAGCATCAATGCATAAATCACCATTTTGGAGCGTGTTTTGGAACGGATGAAAAACACGATCGCCGCAAGCAGAAAAATGGTCGTTGTCGTCATAAAAATCCATCGCTGATCTGCAAAAAGGCCGAATGCCGCACCTTCGTTTTCCACATATTCAAATTGAATCAAATGCGGTATCACTAAAATCCCTTCATGGCGCGGCAGATAGGCATACACCAAAAGTTTAGATACCTGGTCGATCACCAGCAACACGGCGGCCATGATCACTGCCGCCCACTTATGTTTTTTCACTTAAAATCCCCTTTGACCAAATCACAGACAAATCTGCCTGCAACATTCCATCACAGGCAGATATTTTTCATTCTGGCTGCTGTTCCGGCGCAGTTTCCTGTTGCGCCGCCTTTTTCTGGTGCTCCTCCAGATACCGGTTGGTTTCCGGTGTATTCATCAGCAAATCCAGATGTTCTTTATATTTTGCAATCACTTCATCTTTAAAATGTTTGACTTCATCTTTGATATAATTGTATGTAAACAACTGCTGATTCATTTTTTTATCCAAATCAGCTTGTGCTTTTTCCACCTTTTTTTGCGATTCGTCCAGAATCGCGCTGGAACGCATCGTCGCGTCGTCCAGCAGCTCTCTGGCTTTGGTTTTCGCATCGTTCAAAACCTTTGCCGCTTCGTCCTCCGCTTTTGTTTTGATCTCGTTGGCGATACGCTCGCGCTCTTCGGTTAATTTCTGCGTTTTTTCCTGCGCTTCTTTCAAAATCGCATCGCCGGTTTTCTGCGCGCTCAAAATCGCAGATTTAACGGAATCCTCCGACTTTCTGTATTCCTCGACGCTGTCGGCCAAAATCTGGATTTTCTGCAGCAGACTGTTGTTTTGCCGGATCATTTCTTCCATGGAAACGGCAACTTCCTCAACAAAACTATCCACATCGGACATTTTATATCCGTTGAATCCTACTTTTTGAAATTCGATCTGTCTGATCTGTTCCGGTGTCATCATCTTTTTCATCCCTCCGTTAGGATTTTTTTCTGGCCAACAATCTGACCCGTCCTTTTTTCGTCATTGTATCCACGGCGTCAATGAGAAACTGACCGGTTCCCCGCACTGTCACCACATCGCCGTTTCGCACTTTTTTCGCACCGTTGGTGCATTCGATCTGATTTAAAAACACCTTACCGCCGGCAATGACCGTCGATGCCTTCTCCCGACTTATTCGGCACAGTGCGCCGACAACACAATCGAGCCTTGCGGAAGCAACGGTCGCCTGCACAGCTTCAAACTGCTGCTGATAATCGATCTCTCCTTTAAAATCCGGATCGATCTGCACACCGACACCGCCGATCTTTTCGATCTGACTGACCAAATAGTCCGCGATATCCGCATGCAAAAACGCAATTGCCTGGCCGGTGCCGACTAAAATATCTCCCACTTTTTCACGGGTAATGCCAAGCGACATGAATGTCCCCAGAAAATCCCGATGCGACAGCGAAAATTCCGGTTTAAAGATAAACTGCACCGTGCGAATCGGGCAAAGTGTTTGCGCGTCATCCGCCCAATCCGGCAACGCCACGAAAATCACACGCTGGGCCCCATCGTATCCGCCGAAAAAATCGTGTTTTGCGGGGTTTGCCTGCAAATACTGCAAAACACAGGCGCGTTCATGCGGGTTTAAAAAGCCGACGCATTTGGGAATGCTGCGATTTTGCGCTGTTTTGACTGCGTCGGCAATCTTTCGCAGCAGCAATGTGTCGCTCTCCTGCATGGCTTACATATAAAGGCCGCTGTTTTCCAGCTCATCCAGCAGCAAATCACCCATGATGTCAACATTGAATGGGGTGATGATAAAGGTGCTGTTGGCAACACGTTTTAACTGCCCTCTGTTGGCATAGGCAACACCGCTTAAAAAGTCGACCAAACGACGTGAAATATCCTTGTTGGTTGATTCCAGATTCAAAACCACTGTGCGTTTGTTGTTGAGATGATCCGCAATCGAGGTCGCATCCTGAAAAGATTCCGGTTTTACCAGCACGACCTGCAGCTGTGTCGTGGCATGAATGTTGACATACTTGTTGCGTTTATCGCCGCTGTTTCTGGATTCACGCTCGGAAGAGGCGGAAACATCTCTATCTATATCACGGTTATATTGATCGTCGTAATCGTTGGAAAAGTCAACTTCATCTTCATCATAAACGTCGTCTTCCTGCACATTCATGATATCTTTGATTTTATCCATGAAACCCATAACTTCATACGCTCCTAAACATTATAATTTCTAGCGCCGAACAAAGCCGATCCGACCCGGATCAGAGTCGCGCCGCACTGGATGGCGGTCATGTAATCTTCCGACATCCCCATAGACAAAATATCCATATGTATATTATCCATGTTTTTACCCTTATTGTCAATAAACAGTTTTTGCATTTTATCAAAATATTGCAACTTTTTTTGTGCATTTGTTAAAATCGGGCCTAAAGTCATCAACCCCCTAACATTTATTTCCTTGATTTCACTCAGTTCTCCTAAAAATGAATCCAATTCTTCCGACAAAATTCCGCTTTTGGATGTTTCATTGCCGATATTGATTTCCACCAACACATCCGAAACGATCCCTTGCGCTTTGCTCTGCTTTGCAA
Source organism: uncultured Clostridia bacterium (assembly GCA_946493765.1). GTDB lineage: Bacteria > Bacillota > Clostridia > Oscillospirales > Acutalibacteraceae > RUG11462. The sequence continues at coordinate 19,897 of CAMMAZ010000015.1, forward strand.
TTTCCTTTGCAAGCTTTAAAGAATCCACCGACTGGATCAGCTCGACTTTACCGACGATTTGTTTGACCTTATTGGTTTGCAGTGTTCCGATGAAATGCCGGTGCACATTTTTATCCAATGCGTCGTTTTTCTGCAAAAATTCCTGCACCCGATTTTCGCCCATATACTGAATGCCCTGCCGGTAGGCATGGTTGAGCACTTCGACTTCCACCGTTTTTGTTGCAGCCAGCAGCGTGATCTCCTGCACATCCCGACCGGCCGCCTGCGCTGCTTTATTCATATTTTCCAGCACGCGTTTATAATTCTCATCAAAAACTTCACAGCGCGCTTTCAGTTCCATTTCATTCATTTAAACCCTTCCCTTTTATGATCACTTCATCATAGATCTTCAAATAACCGTCCTTGTTGGTAATATCGGCGATCACATAATCCTCTGTGGTATACAAAATTTCCATTTTGCGGAATTTGACAATATCGCCCACCATGACATAAACGCCCTTTTGTTCATCCACGATCCGGACCGCTTCACTGGGCACATGCAGGCCGGTGTAGGTATCCACAACGATCTGGATTTCCGCACTGCGCAGGGTTGAGAGCTCCTCATTCATGGTGGAGGTCGCAAACAAAATCGCCGCTTTTTTTTCGGTGTAATCGATATTGACCTTTTTCACTTCAAATTCGACTTCACTGGCTGTGGACAGCGGCAGGCGAACCGTCACACGGCCGCCCTCCGCCAGTCCCAGTGCATCGTCGGAAGAGACCACCGTGTATAAATACCATTCCTGTGCGGTGATGATTTTACCAATATCGCTGTTGCCTTTCTGGGGTTCCCCGATCTTGTCAAAATCCTGTGCCGTGAGACTCTGCGCATTCTCATAATCAAACACATTTTCATAGCCGTCGGTCGTGTTGACAAAGTAACCGGAATAATCGCTTGTGATCTGCGCCTTGCTGTCGGATAACTGGTCTTGCAGCGTGTTCAACTCCTGTTTGTAGTCCTCGATCACATCGTTATAGTTATCGACCCGCCCGGTTGCCAGCTGGTTCTGACAAAGATAATATAAAACATTGTTATCATAGGTAGACGCATTTTTAAAATTGTTGTCGTCGATGTTATCCAGCTGGGTATATAAATTCTCCTTGATCTGAGAAGCCAGCAAATCCAAATCCGCCACATAGATCGTGCTCTGGGAGTTAATTTCCTCCAGCCGGTCGATTTTTTCTTCCAGCTGCTCGATCTGCTTTTTGAGCGCGACATCGCTGTCGGAATTATAATATTCCACCACCGTCGCGCCTTTGGCAACCTTCGTGCCGTTACTGACACTGTAAACCATGACACCGGTCTGATCCGACGCGATCGTCTGCTCATCGCGAATGGCATACGCCTGTGCGTTGATCACATCGCTGACCGTGACCTTTACCGCTTCTTGCGTTGTATATTTGGTGTAAGCGGCGCCAACGGTATGATAAATCACATAAGAGAGCAAAACCACCCCTAAAACAGTCAACAAAATGCGCTTTGTGCGGGTTTTCAATCCTGCCACTCCTTTTCTTCCAAATGCTGTTTTGCCAGCGTTACCGCCGCTTGTATCAAATCGTCTTTTTCCATCGTGTCGACAAACAGCCAGTGCATCTGCGGGTTGCGCTTAAACCAGGTCAGCTGCCGCTTGGCATACCGTCTGGTCTCGGTTTTCAGCTGCTGCACACACATATCAAGCGACGCTTCTCCGTCTAAATAAGGTTTTAATTCCTTGCAACCGATCGCCTGGCTTGCCGTTTTCACGTCCTCTATTGCGTAATACGCCCGCACTTCCTCCAAAAGTCCGTTTTGCAGCATCTGATCGACACGCCGGTTGATCCGGTCATACAATGCCGCACGATCCTTGCAGGAAACGCCGATCCATAATGGGTCAAAAATCGGCTTTAATTTTCTGGAATCCTGCCACTGCTGCGTCATGGTTTTGCCGGTCACAAGATAGACCTCCAATGCGCGCAGCACGCGTTTTTGATTATTTTTATGCAGCCGCGCCGCTGTTTGCGGATCCACAGCGCGCAGTTTCTCAAACAGGCAATCGATTCCCTTTTGCCGGCATTCCTCTTCCAGCGCACGCCGCACCTTTTCATCGTGGTTGCGCGCGGAGAAATCGATGTTCTGCATCAACGAATCGATATAAAGCCCGGTGCCGCCGACAAATATGGGAACGTTCCCGCGCGATAAAACGGCTTTTGCCGTTTGTTCGGCTAAAGGTTTAAAATCAGCGACGCTAAACGGTTCTCGCACCGACAAAAAACCGATCAAATGGTGGGGGATCCCCTGCATTTCCTCCACGGTCGGTCGTGCGGTCGCGATCGACAATTCTTGATAGACCTGCATCGAGTCGAAGGAGATCACCTCGCCTCCGACCGCTTTTGCAAGGGATATGGCAAGCGCCGTTTTCCCGGCGGCAGTGGGGCCTGCCACCACAATCACTTTATTACTGTTCATAGACACCGTTTAAATTCTGTTGAAATTTTTCTGAATATCGGAAAGCGGCATTTCCACCGCGACCGGCCGTCCGTGCGGACAATAACGGATCGCATCGTCGTTTAACACCCTGTCCGCCAATGCGGTCAATTCCGGAACCGTGGAACGGTTTCCCGCTTTGATCGCCGCCCGGCAGGCAACCGAATGGTACAGCCAGTTTAAAAATTCCGGTGAAAAATCGGTAAATTTCTCGTTGAACCGACCCGCCATTTCGATCACAAGGGATTTTGCGTCCTCCCCGTCAAGTTCCATGGGAACGCCGCGGATCAAAATCGTTCTGTCGCCATAGTCCTCCAGCTCAAAACCGGCTTTGTTGACCGCATCCAAATGCTCTAAAATCGCATCGTATTCCGCGGGGGAAAGCCGAACCTGCAGCGGGGTTAGCAAAACCTGCGGATTGTGCTGCGCGTCTTTTTTGATCTGTTCAAACAAAATGCGTTCATGCGCCGCGTGTTTATCGATCAGAATCAGCTTGTCTTCGCTTTGCAAAATCACATAGGTGTCAAATGCTTCGCCGATCAGCTTGAAATCCTGGTGCGGCTTTTCGGGAGCCGCCTCCTGCGCCGGTTCCGGGATCACCGGCTGTTCATCCTGCGGTGAAATATCCGGCGCGGCGGCCGGTTGTGCTTCCGGCTGCGCTGTTTGCGCCGTTTTTTCCGCCTTGTCCGCCTCGTCCGCAAAAATGTCGATATTGACGCTGGACGCCGGCTGTGTATAAACAGTCGGCGGCTGGTTATAAAAGCCGATCTGAACATCCTGCACGGTATTCGTCCGGCGGGGTCCGGCCGGTGGCGGTGCAGCATCCGATACCGGCGTTTGCTTTGGAAGGGAAATTTCGATTTGCCGTGCGGCCGGCACAGGCGTTTCCGTTTGACGCGCCGCACCCGTCTTAAACTGCACGCGGGAATCATCCGCCTGCAAGGCGGATTTGACCGCATAGTAAACCCCGCCGAAAATCTTGTTTTCATCCGAAAAACGCACTTCGATCTTTGCCGGATGCACATTCACATCCACTTCTGTCGCATTGACGGAAAGATTCAAAACGCATCCCGGATAGGTACCGACCATGATTACGTTTTTATAAGCCTGTTCGAGTGCCGCCATCGCCGTTTTGGTGCGGATATACCGGCCGTTTAAAAAGAAAAACTGCATGTTCCTGTTTTTTCTCGAGCAAACCGGTTTTGTGACAAAGCCGGTCACCGCAACGCCGTTCAATGTGTAATCGACCGGTAAAAGCGCGTCGGAAAAGTCCTTGCCGAACACCGAAAACACCGCCGACTTCAAATCATTGTCGCCCGGTGTGTTCATCGTTGTTTTACCGTCTTTGATCAATTTGATGGACACTTCCGGATGCGAAACCGCGATCCGTTCCAAAACAGCAGTCACGGCGTTGGCTTCGGTGTTGACCTTTTTTAAAAATTTCAGACGTGCGGGCGTGTTGTAAAACAGATCGCGCACCACAATGGTGGTGCCCAGCGCGCAGCCCGCCTCGTCGTATTCCACTTCTTCGCCGCCGTTGATCACATAGCGAATGCCAAACTCTCTGTCCGGCATACGGGTCAGCAATTCGACTTTCGCCACCGCGCAAATCGACGCTAACGCCTCGCCGCGAAAACCGAGCGTTAAAATGGCGTTTAAATCTTCTTCCTTTTGGATTTTACTGGTTGCATGGCGCAAAAAGGCAGTGCGGATGTCGTCCGGATGGATACCGGAGCCGTTGTCGGTCACCCGGATAAAGGTGTTGCCGCCGTCCTTGATCTCGACGGTAACGGCATTTGCGCCCGCGTCGATGCTGTTTTCCACCAGTTCCTTGACAACAGCGGCCGGCCGTTCCACGACCTCGCCCGCTGCGATCAGTTCCGCGGTATGTTTATCGAGCACATTGATTCTTGCCACTGCCTTTGTTCTCCTTTTCCCTTAGATTTTTTTAGCTTTCTGGGTCAGCTCATATAATTTCTGCATGGCTTCAATTGGGGTTAAGGTATTGGCGTCCAACTGCTTTAATTCTTCGGCAATCGATGTTGCGATCGAAGTTCCGAACGTCAGCGGTTCCTCTGCCATCGGCGCCGGTGCGGCCGCTGCCGGCGCACCCCCCTGCGTTTCCATGCTTTCGAGAATCGCTTTCGCGCGTTTGACGACCTGGGTCGGCACACCGGCCAATTTTGCGACCTCGATGCCATAGCTTTCGTCGGCGCCGCCGCGCACGATCCTGCGCAGGAAAATAATATCGTCGCCGCGTTTTTTCGCAGCAATATTATAGTTTTTCACGCCCTCCAATTCATTTTCGAGGGCGGTCAGCTCATGGTAATGGGTCGCAAACAGCGTTTTTGCGCCCAGTTTCTTTTTGTCCGCGACATATTCCAGCACCGCGCGGGCGATCGACATACCGTCATAGGTGGAAGTGCCTCTGCCGATCTCGTCGATGATCAGAAGGCTGTTTTTGGTTGCATATTTCAAAATATTGGCGACCTCGCTCATTTCCACCATAAAGGTCGATTGTCCGCTGGCCAAATCGTCCGACGCGCCGACACGGGTGTAGATCGCATCGACAATGCCGATTTTAGCGCTTTTTGCCGGAACAAAGGAACCGATCTGCGCCATCAGCGTGATGATCGCGGTCTGCCGCATATAGGTCGATTTACCGGCCATATTCGGACCTGTGATGATCGCACAGCGGTTTTCTGTGCAGTCGAGCACCGTGTCGTTGGGCACAAAGCCGTTGCTCGACAGCAGCTCGATCACCGGATGCCGCCCCTCGCGAATCTCGATTTTACCGTCCACCCCGATGTCCGGGCAGATATAACCATTTTTATAGGCGGTCACGGCAAACGACCAGATCGCGTCCAGCTGCGCGACCGCTGCAGCGGTCTTTTTCACCCGTTCCATCTGCGCCGCCGCCTGCTCGCGCACCTTGACAAACAATTCATATTCCAAAGCGACCAGCTTGTCTTTCGCGCCCAAAATGCGGCTTTCCAGCTGTTTGACCTCGTCGGTCACATACCGTTCGCAGTTGGTCAGCGTCTGCCGGCGCACATATTCCGGCGGCACGGTGATGTCCGCGGAATTGGGGACCTCTATGTAATAGCCGAACACCCGGTTATACCGGATTTTCAGTTTTTTAACGCCGGTGCGTTCCTGTTCGCGCTGTTCGAGCTCGGTCACGATATCCTTGCCGCCGAGCATGTCGTGGCGCAGATCGTCGACCTCCTTGCTGTAGCCGTCGCGGATGATGTCCCCTTCCCGAACGGAAAACGGCGGCTCATCACAAATCGCAGATTTGATAAGTGTGCTCAAATCCTGCAACTCGTCAATATCCTCGAACACCTCTTTGAGCAAAGTGGAAGACATGCCGCTAATCGCGCTTTTGAGCGCCGGCATTTTATCGAGGGTGTCGGCCAATGTGTTGAGCTCTTTGGCATTGGCGGTGCCATATAAAATGCGGGTCATCAGCCGTTCCAGGTCCTTGATCTCTTTGAGCGCTTCGTTGAGCGCTTCCCGCACCTCGTGCTTTTCCACCAGTTCCGCCACCGCGTTTTGCCGGCGGGTGATCTGTGCGGGCGATAGCAGCGGCATTTCCAGCCAGTTGCGGATCAACCGCTTGCCCATCGGCGTTTTGGTGTGATCCAGCACCCACAAAAGCGAGCCTTTTTTATCCTTCGAGCGCAGCGTTTCGGTCAGTTCCAGATTGTTGCGGGTAGCGATATCCAGCCGCATGAACCGGTTTTCCGAATAATAATCAACGGTGTTGATGGCGCACAGATCGTTTTTCTGGGTGGTGATCAAAAAGTCCATGGCGCAGCAAAGCGCTTTGATCGACACGCTGTTTTGCGGGATGCCTAGCGTTTCAAAATGATCGGTGTTAAAATGCTCCAATGTGATTTTCACAGCATGATCGGTGCAAAACACATCGTCCTCCCGGATTTCCACCCGGCAGGTCAATTTGCTTTCGATCATTTTCATCAATCCGGAAAGCTTTGCCGCCGCGGGATTGACGATCAGTTCAGACGGACAAAACCGGGTGATTTCATTGATCACATCGGTTTCCAGCTTTTTAGAATCAATATCCGTTAAATGCAGCTCACCGGTCGAAACATCGACAAAGCAAAGTCCCGCCGTTTGCCCTTGCAGGCAAAGTGCCGCGAAATAATTGTTCTGCCCGGCGGACAGCATGGAATCCTCGGTGACGGTGCCGGGTGTGACGACCCGGATCACATCGCGCTTGACCAGTTTTTTAGCCTTAGCCGGATCCTCGGTCTGCTCGCAGATGGCGACACGATAGCCTTTTTTGACCAGTCTTGCGATATAGGATTCGCAGCTGTGATAGGGCACGCCGCACATCGGCGCTTTTTCTTCCTCACCGTTGGCCCGCTTTGTCAGCACCAGATCCAGTTCTTCAGAGGCGACCACCGCATCGTTATAAAACATTTCATAGAAATCGCCCAACCGGAAAAACAGGATGCTGTCGAGATTTTTCTTTTTGATCTCCACATACTGCCGCATCATCGGCGACATATCCGGTGTGATTTCCGGTAAAATATTTGTCGGTCTTGTCACAATCTTCCTCCTGTTTTTTCAAACATCCAAGCGCATTCTCACCACAAATCGCAGTGACGCTCCATTCCTGTCCGCGATATTTCTGATCTTTTTTATCAGCTGCAGCCGCCGCATGTGCCGCAGGAACCGGAACAGCCTTCCGGCGGTTCACAGGTCGCGGGGTCGGCGCCTTCCACGCAAAGGCCGATAATGCCGTTGACTTTTTGCATCAGCTTGTCCAGCTCTGCTTTCGCAACGTTGAAATTGCGCATATTTTCGTTTTCCATGATGGTGCTGTAGCATTCTCTGACCTTTTCATTGACCGATTTGATTTTTTCATCATCCTTCTGATCGCCTTTGTTGAATTCCTCATTCAACGTGATGCGGTAAAGGTTGAATTGACCGATCAGATCCTGCAATTGCGGATCAGCGTCGTTTTTCTCTTTTGCGAGCGCATAATTGATATAAACCGGATCCTGCTGGATCGCTTCACCGAGTTTTCTTGTCATTTCAATAACATCCATACCATTTTCTCCTTTAATCGATAATTTTCGCTTTTAAAATCCAGGTTTCGCCGCTTGTGACTTCAATGTTCACAAACTGCCCGATCAGCGCTGTGCTGCCGGGCGCTTCCACCACCTGGTTGCATAACGTCCGCAAATAGAGCATCCCTTCGTTTTTGGAGGGCTCCTCCGCGAGCGCGACAAACCGTTTGCCGACCTGCTGTGCACAGATCTCTTCTGCGATCGATTCCTGCACTTCTAACAGTTCGCGCATCCACTCTCCTTTTTCTTTGCGGGTGACGGGATCCGGCATGTTTTCCGCCGGTGTGCCGTGCCGCTTGGAATAAATAAAGGTATACAGCGACTGATAACGCACCTGTTCGATCAATGAAACGGTCTGTTTAAAATCTTCATAGGTCTCACCCGGAAACCCGACGATGATGTCCGATGTGAACAAAATGTCCGGCATCAGTTCCCGCGCTTTTTCGATCAGCTTTAAATACTGCGCTTTCGTGTAGTGCCGGTTCATCGCCTTTAAAATCCGGTCGGACCCGCACTGCACCGGCAGATGCAGGTGCCGTTCCACCTTTTCACAGTCCCGCATGGCGAGCAACAGCTCTTCGGTGCAGTCTTTGGGATGCGAGGTCATAAACCGCAGGGTGAACTGTCCATCGACTGCGTTTAATTCCCGCAGCAGTTGTGCAAAGGTCATGCCCCCGGCATAGGAATTGACATTCTGTCCGAGCAGCGTGATGTCCTTGATGCCCTGGCTCAGCATTTTTTTCAAATCCGCTTTGATCGCCTCCGGGGTGCGGCTGCGTTCCCGCCCGCGAACATACGGCACAATGCAGTAGGTGCAAAAATTATTGCAGCCATACATCACCGGCAGCCAGCCGCGCACACCGCCGTCGTGCACAAAAGGGATGCCCTCGGCGATCACACCGTCGCTGTCGGGAATGGCAAACACCCGCTTTTGCCGGGTCAACGTGTTATATAACAATTCCGGCAGCTGGTGGATGACATGGGTGCCAAAGACCAGATCGACATGCGAAAAACTTTTTCGGATGCGGTCGGCAACATGCTGTTGCTGCATCATACAGCCGCAAAGTGCGACGATCGCGTCCGGCCGGCGGCGTTTGAAATGCTTTAGCGCGCCGACATTGCCGATCACGCGATCCTCGGCATGTTCCCGCACCGCGCAGGTGTTGAATAAAATCAGATCGGCGTCGGTTTCTTCATCGGTGAATCCATATCCCATTTCGGCCAGCATGCCTTTGATGCGCTGCGCATCCGCCACGTTTTGCTGGCAACCGAAGGTGCGCACCAACGCTTTGGGCGCCGGGTACCGACTGCATACGATCTCCTTTGTTTTTTTTGCAAACGCCTGCTGCCGCTGCATCTCATCATCCGACACCAGCGGCAGGGCGTTCCTTTTATTTTCTGACACGCATCATTCTCCTATTCATCCAGCTTCAAAACAGCCATAAACGCTTCCTGCGGCACCTCTACGCTGCCGAGCTGACGCATACGTTTTTTGCCTTCTTTTTGTTTTTCCAGCAGTTTCTTTTTGCGGGTGATGTCGCCGCCATAGCATTTTGCAAGCACGTCCTTGCGCATAGCTTTGACCGTTTCACGCGCGATGATCTTACCGCCGACGGCGACCTGCACCGGGATTTCAAACAACTGTCTTGGAATATGCTCCTTTAGCTTTTCGGCGATCCGCCGCGCGCGCGGATACGCGCTCGACGCATGCACAATAAAGGACAGCGCATCCACGACCTCACCGTTTAACAGCACATCGAGTTTGACAAGATCGGATTTCTGGTAGCCTTTGGGTTCATAATCATAAGACGCATAGCCCCGTGTTCTGGATTTTAATGCGTCGAAAAAGTCATAGACCAGTTCATTAAGCGGAATCACATAATGAATATCCACACGCTCGGGGGTGACATACTGCATGTCGACAAAGGTCCCGCGCCGTTCCTGGCACAATTCCATGATCGCACCGACAAATTCGTTCGGGCTGTAGATATGCACGTTGCAGATCGGTTCCTCCGCCGACTGGATCTGCGCCGGATCGGGATAATTGGTCGGATTATCGATTTCAATCGTTTCGCCGTTGGTCATGTTCAGCTTGTACACCACGCTCGGCGCGGTGGTGATCAGATCGAGGTTATATTCCCGTTCCAGACGTTCCTGGATGATCTCCATATGCAAAAGGCCTAAAAAACCACAGCGGAATCCAAAGCCGAGCGCACCGGAGGTTTCCGCTTCAAAATCCAGCGCCGCGTCGTTGAGCTGCAGTTTTTCCAGCGCCTCGCGCAGATCGACATACTGCGCGCCGTCCGCAGGATAAATGCCGCAGAACACCACCGGATTGACCTTGCGGTAGCCGGGCAGCGGTTCGTCTGCCGGGCGATCCGCATCAGTGATGGTGTCGCCCACACGTGCATCCGCCACATTTTTGATCGACGCTGCAATATAGCCGACCTCTCCCGCGCGCAGTTCTTCGCACGGCTGCATGGAAAGCGCGCATTTGCGGCCGACTTCCACCACATCGAATTCCGCGCCGGTCGACATCATGCGGATTTTCATGCCGCTTTTGACAACGCCCTCCACGACGCGGAAATAAACGATCACGCCTTTGTAAGCGTCATAATAAGAATCAAAAATCAGCGCCTGCAGCGGTTTTTCGCTGTCTCCCACCGGCGGCGGGATCAGCTGCACGATATGCTCCAAAACCGCTTCCACGTTTTGACCGGTTTTGGCGGAAATACGCGGCGCGTTTTGCGCTTCGATGCCGATCACATTTTCAATTTCATCTGCAGTGCGCTGCGGATCGGCGCTTGGCAGATCCACCTTGTTGATCACCGGAATGATCTCCAGATTGTGATCCAAAGCAAGGTAGGTGTTCGCGAGCGTTTGCGCTTCAATCCCCTGCGACGCATCCACCACCAAAACGGCGCCCTCACAGGCCGCAAGCGACCTGGAAACCTCATAATTAAAATCGACGTGTCCAGGGGTGTCGATCAGATTCAGCTCATACTGCTGCCCGTCTTTCGCGTTATAATACAGCGTGACGGCATGCGCTTTAATGGTGATACCGCGTTCCCGTTCCAAATCCATGCTGTCCAGCAGCTGCTCGGTCATTTCACGCTGCGTGACCGACTGGGTCAGCTCCAAAAGCCGGTCGGCAAGAGTGGATTTGCCGTGGTCGATATGTGCAATAATGCAAAAATTCCTGATATTTTCCTGGTTAACGGACAATTTGCTTCCTCATTTCTGTCCATGAAATTTAAAAATTGAAATCTCGATAAATAAATCGCTGATTCAAGGAATATATTATAGCATAAATTTATTTTTGAATCAACAATTATGTATTGAATTTTGATGAATCCCATGGTAAAATTTTAAGAGAAAAAAACCAAAGGAGAGTCGTGCTGCCGTGAGCTTTGAAGCGTTTAAAGCCGGTGTGGAACCGGGCGGTCTTTATAATTACGAAGAAATCAAAATTCTGGTCTGTTATCTGTTGTCCATTGCGGAAAACAAATTGACAGCAGAGGATATTTCGGATATTATCCGGAAAGACGGGCTGGCGAATTATTTTGATATTACGCAGGCGATCTTTGACCTGCAATCGGCCGGCAATATCCTTATCGACGAAAACCACACCTATGCGCTCAGCGAAAACGGTAAGATGATCGTTCGGGAGCTTTTCGCCGACGTGCCGTTCACCGTGCGACAAAAGGCGCAGTCCGCGCTGGATAAGCATCTGCTGCTCAAACGGACGCTCAAAGACAATCATGTCGAAATCAAACAAACCGGCGGTAAATACACCGTTACCATCTCCATGCTGGAAAACGGCGAAGAACTGATGGGGATTTCCGTTTCGGTTCCCGATCTTGCAACGGCAAATCTTGTGAAGGAAAACTTTTTTGATCGCGCAACGGACGTTTATGTCAATAACCTCAAGCTGCTTCTCGGTTATCCGCTTGGGGATTAGGGCATGTTTCTGACTGTTTTATTGATCGGTCTGGCGCTTGCGATGGACGCTTTTTCCGTCGCGCTGTCCAAAGGGTTAGCCTGCGGACGGCCGCGTCCACGCAGCGGTTTGATGATCGGCGTCGTTTTCGGCGGCTTTCAGTTTCTCATGCCGCTTTTAGGCTGGCTGACCGTCAGCCTTTTTGCCGGTTTGATCGAAAAATACAGCCCTTTTATCAGCTTTGTGCTGCTGGGTGCGATCGGGATCAAAATGATCTATGAAGCGCTGAAACCGTCGGACGATCCCTGCCATGATCCCGGCATCATCACGCTGCGTTCTCTTTTGATATTCGGCATCGCCACCAGCATCGACGCGTTGGCGGTCGGCTTTACCTTTGTGCAGGAACGGCATGTTCCGACGGTTTTATGCTATTGTCTTTTGATCGGAATCGTCACATTTTTCATTTCCGGCGCCGGCTATTTTATCGGCGGAAAATTGGGAGATGCCATTGGGGACAAAGGCGGTGTGCTCGGCGGAATCGTTTTGATCCTCATCGGTTTGAAAATGCTTTTGGGGATTTAACCCGCAAAAAACGCTTTTTCCCTGTCATTTTATTCAAAAGAACATTCGCCTTTGCATAGAAAAACGGTTCGGTGTATCGCAGGATACACCGAACCATTTTTTGCTTAATCCTTTTTCGTCTTTTTAAAGTTGACAACCAGTAAAATAATACCTACAACCAATGCAACAGCTCCCACAACAATCCAGACTGTTCCGGGATTCGCCGTGCCGCTTTCAAAAATGGATTCCATCTGTCTCTCCAGATCGTTGTTTTGCACGATTCCGAAGATGGTCGAACCGGCGCCCGCAAGCACGAGAAGAATACCAATCACCAGCATTTCATATTTCCTCCTTTCACAAAACTTACAGCTTTATTTCGCTGTTTTTTGCAGTGTAACATCGGCGAACACGGCTCTCATAGAGTCGGAATGATTATTATCCATCTCGATTTTCAGATCCGTGACACCGGTGATATCGACGCTGACGGTCTGCGGCTTAGATGCGCCGCCGACTGATTTTTCAAACAGCAGCTTATCATCGCCGTATATTTTCAATTCTCCCTTTTTCTCACTCCCGGCAGAAGATTTTCGAATGCATAACGTGCCCTTTAACAGGTTGTATTTCTTGCCGATGTCGAATGTTTCACTTGATAAAGAGAAGCCGGTTTGAAAACACATAGAATAAGTATTGCCCATGTTGTCTTCCTCATCGTCGTATCTACCAAGTCCACCTCCGTCGTTGGTATAGGATTCCAGATCAAAAATCGACACCGGCTGGAACTGCATATAGTAGTCATATTTTTCGGTAAGGCTTGCATCCTCCGGATATTTCTGCATGGCCGGCCGCAGGATTTCGATCGCCTTTTCATAATCCGTTCCCGGCTTGACCAGCGCCGCATCCGCCTGCTCGATGATTTGCGCCACATAATTTTTGCCGTAGGTCGCCTGCAAGGTCAGCAGATCCGTGTCCTCCGGCAGGACGGAAAGCCCTTCCGCGATCAGCGCGTCGGCTTCGTCATATTTGCCCGCATCGGCGCTTTGCTTAGCCTTTGCGACTACCTCTTCTTTATAATCGTTCAGCGCGGTCTCGATCTGTGCCTGCGCGTCGGCGTAGTGGCTGTCGTCTGCGATGACCTTTTGAAACTGCTCGATCGCGCCGCGATAATTATTGTCCGCCAGCAGTTCCTTTGCCGAATCATAGGCCACCTTGGAGGCGTATGATTCGGTCAGCTGCTGGTCGTAGCCCGCCAGCGTCTCCTCATCCAGCATGGCGCAGTCCTGCGCGATGCGCCGAACCGTGTCCATCTGCGCTTTGGCGTCCTCATAGGTCATGGTGTCGTCCAGATAGTTCTGGATCGCCTGATCCGCCGTGTTCTTGACAACGCCCGCCATTGCATTTTGCCGTTCATAGTCATCGGCATAATTTGAATACATTTCCATTGCGGCAGTGTAATCTCCCGCCTGAACCAGCTTCTCGAACGCCGAAAGATCATACCCGCTGCCGCAGGCGGCAAGGGATAGGCACAAGGATAAAATAACCATCATGGTAATGATTTTTTTCATTTTAACTTCCCCTTTTTCATTTGATATAATAGAACCGGAAGACTGTAAAACACAGTTGCCCGCAGACGGCAAGCACATGAACTGCTTTTTCTTATAGCAGCTTGCAGTCAGCATATATTTTCAATTCCCTCTAATCCTGCTTTGCTTTCTCAAAATGCCAAACCAATAAAATAACACCCACAACCAGCACGATTGCTCCCACAATAATCCAAACCGTTCCGGGATTTGCCGATCTGCCTGCCAAAACAGCTTCCATCCGCCGTTCCAAATCGTCGTTTTGCACGATTCCGCAGATAATGGAAACTATACCCGCCAGCATGAAAAAAATTCCGACTACCAGCTTATGTTTTGATGGTCTTTTTTCTGCTGCAGCAGAATCTCCCTGATTTTCCAAGGCAAAAGCATGTCCGCAATGGGGACATATCGCCTGATCTTCCCCCGCTGACAACGGCTTACCGCATACCGGACAATCCATTTTCTCCTCGCTCCTTTTTGATATCTTTTTTACAACATAATCACGATTATGTTGTAAAAAAGAAGAAAAAGAAACGTCGGGTGCATTTCTGCTCTTGAAAAATAAGTACAGCAAAGCAGGCCTTTTAAATACGTTTAAAAACGTTATTAAAAAGGCTTAATTGGTGCGCTTATTTTTGATAATTATTAAAAAACATTTTTATAGCTTGACAAAATAAGATATATATGGTAGACTTCTTGTAAATAAAGTATGAACATTGCAAATTTATGTAAAAAAATTGCAACATAATCGTGATTATGTGATAAGCTGCCTTTCCGGGTGGCTTTTTTATTTTTATAGGATCAGCCGCATATTTTCCATTTTGCGGCGGTGTTCCGCGCCGGTGGAGATAATATAAATGCGTGTCGTCTCAATGCTTGCGTGGCCGAGAATGTCGGCCAGCTTTGCAATGTCTTTTTCAATATTGTAAAAAGTCCGTGCAAATAAATGCCGCAGATTGTGCGGGAAAACCTTCTTCGGGTCGACACCTGCCGCCTTGCAAAGGCTTTTCATTTCCCGCCAGATGTTGGTGCGGCTTAAAGCCTTTCCGGTGCGGGTCACAAAAATGCAGCCGGTCGATATTTTCCGTTTTTCCGCATAGCACAACAGCTTTTTTTGCAGCTCTTTCACGATAAATACCGTTCGCGTTTTGCCTTTGAGGGACACCACCGCTTCACCCCGCCTTACCGCTTCAACCGTTATGTGCTTGAGTTCGCTGACCCGTATTCCTGTGCCGCAGATGGTCTGCAAAATGAGATACAGGCGTTCGTTTCGTTTTTCCTTTGCCGCGCGACAAAGTCTTATATATTCCGCTTTGGTCAGTTCTTTTTCTTCCGAGCAGTAAATTTGCCGCTGTACCTTGGCCGCCTTTATTTTGCAATCTGCCCAATTCAGAAACCGAAACAGGCTGTTCAAAGACGCCAGCATGGAATTGACGCTGCGCACGGCGTAGCCTCTATCCATCAGCTTTTGCTTGTAGGCGATCACCGTGCCCTTACATATCTTACCGTTCGATGCAAATGCCTTAAACGCCGATACATCACGGATATACTTTTCAACCGTCGCACAGCTTTTTTCTTCTTCCAACAGGCTGCAACGGAATTGTTTCATAATTTCCTCTGTCAAAATTCTTTCTTTCATCGCAATACCTCCGCATAAACTGTAACTATAGTTTACCCAAAGAGCAAAAAATGAAAATTATTTTTTCATTCCGAAACGAAACAAAATGACAAAACCGCCCCCTTCTCTTTGAAGAAAAGGGAGCGGTTGGCGAAAAAGCATCAGCAGCAAGGCTTCTCCTAGAGGAGAAGCTGTCACCGCAAGGTGACTGATGAGGTGTGAAAAATGAAACCCATAAAAGGTTCGGTCGGCATTTTCGGCTATTTCCTATAATCTACAGTTTAGGCCGTTTGCAGCGTTTCCATTTCCTTTTGCACCGGCTGTTCACAGGAACGCATGGCTAAAATCGTTTTTTCAAACAGGGTATCGAGTTCCCAGCCGAGGTTTTCAGCGCCCTGCCGAATCACGTCTCGTGAACAGC
The DNA here is from genome assembly GCA_946493765.1 of uncultured Clostridia bacterium. Lineage (GTDB taxonomy): Bacteria > Bacillota > Clostridia > Oscillospirales > Acutalibacteraceae > RUG11462. The sequence continues at coordinate 35,616 of CAMMAZ010000015.1, forward strand.
CGGCGGCGAATTTCTTGTCTTTAAATTTCTTTTTAAGACTGGAAACCTCCATGTCCTGCACACTTTTGGAGGGACGCATTTTGGCCGCCGCGCCGATCAGCCCGGTGAGTTCATCGGTTGCAAACAAAATTTTCTCCATTTCATGCTCCGGTTTGACGTCGCTGCAAAGTCCGTAGCCGTGACTGCATACTGCAGCGATCATATCCTCACCAACACCGGCCTCCTTTAAAAGCTCCGGCGCTTTTTGACAGTGCTGCTGTGGATAAAGCTCAAAATCAATGTCATGCAGCAGTCCGACAATGCCCCAGTAATCCGCCTCCGCAGCATAGCCAAGCTCGGCGGCGAACCATCGCATCACGCCTTCCACCGTTAGTCCGTGCAGAATGTGAAAAGGCTCCTTGTTGTATTTTTGCAGCAGCTTTAGCGCTTGCTGTCTGCTCAATTTGCTTTCCCGCATGTTAAACTTCCGTCCTTTCTCACACCTGATCGAGCGCTTGTTTGATGTCCGCGATAATATCGTCGATATATTCAATGCCGACCGACATCCGGATCAGATCCGGGCTGACGCCCGCTTCTTTCAGCTGTTCGTCTGTCATCTGCCGGTGGGTGGTGGAAGCAGGATGCAGGCAACAGGTGCCGATATCCGCCACATGGATCTCGATCGCCGCGAGTTTCAAATGCTCCATGAATTTCTTCGCCGCTTCCTTGCCGCCTTTGACGCCGAAAGCAATCACGCCGGCACACCCGTTCGGCAGGTATTTCTGTGCCAGCTGGTAATATGCATTGCTTTCCAGCCCCGGATAATTCACCCAGGCGATTTTTTCATTTTGTTCGAGGAATTTTGCGACAGCCAGCGCATTTTCACTGTGCCGCGCCATACGCAGATGCAGCGTTTGCAGGTTCATGTTCAACAAAAACGCGCTGTTGGGGCTCATCTGCGCGCCGAAATCACGCATCAGCTGCACACGCGCTTTTGTGATATAAGCGCTTTTGCCAAAGGTTTTGGTGTAAACAATGCCGTGGTAGGACGCGTCCGGCGCTGTCAGTCCCGGGAATTTATCCGATGCTTCCCAATCGAAATTGCCGGAATCCACGATCACACCGCCGAGCACGACGGCGTGCCCGTCCATGTATTTGCTGGTGGAATGTGTCACAATATCTGCGCCGAAATTGAACGGACGGCACAAAATCGGCGTTGGGAAGGTGTTGTCGACGATCAGCGGGATTTGATTGGCATGCGCCACCTTTGCAAATTTTTCAATGTCCAGCACATCCAGCGACGGATTGGTCAGCGTTTCGCCGAAAATCAGTTTGGTGTTGGGCTTGATATGCGCCTGCAATTCCTCTGCCGAGATGCCAGGATCGACGAATGTGGTCTCAATGCCGAGTTTGCGCAGCGTCACGTCGAAAAGATTGAAGGTGCCGCCGTAGATCGCGGAGGTGCTGATGATATGGTCGCCGGCGCCCGCGATGTTGGTGACCGCCATTAACGACGCAGCCTGTCCGGACGACGTTACCATCGCACCGACGCCGCCCTCCAGCGCCGCGATCTTATTTTCCACCGCCTCGTTGGTCGGGTTGCTAAGCCGCGTGTAGAAATGGCCGGCGGCTTTTAAATCGAACAGGTCGCCGAGCAGATCCACGCTGTTATATTTAAACGTGGTGCTTTGATAAATCGGCAGCGCTTTTGCCTGCCCGTCCTCCGGCGAATAACCCGCCTGCACGCACTTTGTGTTGATATGACTCATTTTTTATCTTCCTTTCCTTGCCGCAGTGCGCGAAAAAACGCACCGGCAGCTGTGTTATTTTTTTGCTTTTAATTTCCGGATCATGATTTTGGCCGCTTTGTAAATATCGCCGCAGCCCAGCGTGATGACCAAGTCACCGCTTTTGGCGTTTTGGACGATATAGTCCGCTATTTTTTCAAAGCTGTCCAAAAACACGCAGCCCGGAATTTTTTCACACAAATCCATTGCTTTGACGCCATAGGTGTTGATTTCCCTGGAACCCATGATTTCGGACAGCACCGTTTGATCGGGGATCTGCAGCACCCGCGCAAAATCGTCCATCAGCATGACGGTTCGGGAAAAGGTGAACGGCTGGAAAACCGCATAGACCTTTTTATAGCCCATCTGCATGGCGGCGTTTAATGTGACTTCCAGTTCTTTCGGATGGTGGGCATAATCATCGGCGATGGTGATGCCGTCGATCTGCGCTAAAATCTCAAACCGTCTGCCGGCGCCTTTGAAATTTTGCAAAGAACGCGCGATCTGCTCGCCGGTCGCACCGTTTAAATACGCTGCCGCAGCCGCCGCAACAGAATTGGAGATGTTGTGTTTGCCGGGCACCGAAAGCGCAATATGACAGAGCTTTTCACCGTGATGCATCAGATCGTATTCCCCGGCGGTTTTGGTTTTCAAAGTGATGTTGGCGGCATAAAAATCATTGGTATCGCGAATACCGAACGTGATCAGCTTTTTGTCGACCCCTTCCATCGCACTCATCGCGTTTTCATCGTCCCCGTTGACAACAACGGTGTGCGCGCTTTCAGCGAATTGATGAAACGACTGTTTTAACCGGTCGAGCGTTTTGAAATATTCCATGTGGTCCTCGTCGACATTCAAAAGCACGCACATATCCGGCGATAGCTGCAAAAAGGTATCGACATACTCGCAGGATTCACAAACCAGCAGGTCGGATTTTCCCGCCCTTCCGTTGGAATCGATCAACGGCAGCCGGCCGCCGATCACTGCGGACGGGTCGAATCCGTTTTCCTCGAAAATCTGCACGAGCATGGAGGTCACCGTGGTTTTGCCGTGTGTGCCGCACACGCCGACCACGTTATCATATTCTCTGGTGATTGCGCCAAGCGCGACCGACCGTTCCATGATCGGGATATCCAGCTGCGCTGCACGCACCAGTTCCGGATTGTCTTTCATGATCGCGGCAGAATAAATCACAAGTTCTGCGCCTTCCACATTTTCCGGAAAATGTCCCAGCGTGACCGGAATGCCTAAATCCCGCACCCGCTGCAGTGTGTCGGTTTCGTTGTTGTCCGAACCGGTCAGGCTATACCCCTGCGCATGCAGGATCACCGCAATCGGAAACATGCCGGATCCACCGATACCAATCATGTGAATTCTTTTTAAACTGTTTAAAAGCAAGTCGGTTTTCCGTTTGATTTTCAAGATGAATGCCTCCAATAATGTGTGTATATTTATTAGTATAACATTTTTTTGTCAAAAAACAAACCAATAATTTTGTATTTCATGAAAAATATGTTATACTGTAAAAAAACAAATGGGTGAGGTGAAAACACTTGCAGCTTCCTGACTATGTTTTGCGCTGCCTTGAAACATTGAAAAAACAAAATATCGAAGCCTATCTGGTCGGCGGCTGCGTTCGGGACATGCTGCTTTCTAAAACGCCGCACGATTTTGATATGACCGTGAATTGCCCGCCCGAAACTATTCAATCTATTTTCCCGAAAACCATCGACACCGGGCTCAAACACGGAACAGTCAGCGTGGTGATCGATTCACATTTGGTGGAAATCACCCAAATGCGAAAGGACGGCGCATATTCCGATCACCGCCGTCCCGACTGTTATTATCCTGCGCAAAATATCCATGCCGATCTAAAGCGCAGGGATTTCACCGTCAACGCCATGGCAATGGATGCAAGCGGCGCGATCATCGACGATTTTGACGGACGCGGCGATCTTGCAAAAGGCGTGATCCGCGCAGTCGGCGATGCGACGGTCCGCTTTGAAGAGGATGCGCTGCGCATTCTGCGCGCTTTCCGGTTCGCGTCCCAGCTTGCATTTGTCATCGAACCGGCAACGCTTTCAGCCGCTTTGCAAAAACAATCGCTTTTGCAAAACATCAGTGTGGAACGCATTTTTTCGGAACTTGTCAAATGCGTTTCCGGTCAAAATCCGCAATCTTTAGAGCCGCTGCTCAAAAGCGGAGGGCTTTCCTTTTTAGGACTGGAATTTTGCCGTCCGCTTGCGCCGCTGACCCGGCTGCCGGATGTTCGCGAAGTGCGTTTTGCCGCGTTTTTGCAGCTTTGCGGTAGCGATCCGCAGGCAGTCTGCACCGCTTTGAAAACCGACAAACGGCTATTAAAGCAGTGTGTTTTTATCGCCCAAAAATTAAACGCCGGTTTGCCGCTGAACAAAGAAACCGTTAAAAAAATCGTGTTTGAAAGCGATTTTCAAACCGCGCGTTATCTGCTATTATTATATGACGTTTTGCAAAACCGCGCCTTCCCTTTCCCGGAAGAAATCCAAAATGAACCGATTTTTTTAAAAGACCTGGCGGTGAACGGAAGAGATATGCAAGCTTTAGGGATCGAGCCTACCCGCATATCGACGGTTTTGCGCGCCCTTTGCGAACAGGTGCATCAAAATCCGAAGCTGAACCAAAAACAAATTTTATTGCAATTGGCGCAATCCGGGATTGAAAAATAAGCACAAATCTTTTACAATAAAAGAAAGGCCGGTGTGTTTTGCCGGCAAAAATGATTTTCAGATAAACGGTGATTTTAGAATGAATCAAAAATGGAGAAAAACCATTTGTGTTATTTTAAGCATTCTTTTGTGCGTGTCGCTTTGCGCCTGCGGGCAGGACAACTTTGATGAACAGTCGATCACATTGCACACGCCGGAGGATATTCAGTCTCTAGACCCGCAGCTGGCGTCCACCAAAGCGGAGCTGATCGCGGTCGCCAACTGTTTTGAAGGGCTGATGGTGCTGGACGCGGACGGCAACGTCACGACCGGGGCGGCGAAAAACTATCAAAAGGATGGCATGACCTACACGTTTACTCTGCGCGACGATATGACCTGGTCGGATGAAACCACGCCGGTCACCGCACAGGATTTCGTGTTCGGGTTGACAAGAGCGCTGTTGCCTCAGACACAGGCGCCGATGGCAAGCGCGCTGTTTTGCATTGAAAACGCACAGCAGGTTTATGACGGGGAATTGTCCGCCGATCAGCTCGGTGTGCGGGCGGTCGATGATATGACGCTCACCGTCACATTATCAACAGACCGTCCGGATTTTCTGGAGATTTTGACCTATCCGGTGGCGATGCCCTGCAACAGCGCCTTTTTTGACAGCACCAACGGCAGATATGGGTTGGACGATGATAGCCTTTTGACCAACGGTCCGTTTGACCTGCGGGTCTGGAACACAGAGGATGATTATTTGAGCTTGTCGCGATCTGGCACTTACAATGGGCCGAACCCCGCTGTTCCGGCGTCTGTTTTACTGGGATTTGATCGGGAGGAAAAGGATATCAACACCAATTTGCAGATTGGGAACGTGGATATTGGCTATACCGATAATACATATACCTACACCTTGACCGACGCGGGATTTACCTGCCAATCGTTTTATAACACAACCTATTATCTCTATTTATCCGATCAGCTGGGCGGAGAAAACACCGGGTTGTACCGGGCGCTGTTTTATGATATCGACAGTTCGCTGATCACCGCGAATCTGCCAAGCTACTTAAAATCGGCGACCGGGTTTATTTCCTCCGACGCGGCGGCGCTGGGTGAAAATTACCGCGAAGCCGCCGGTGCGCTAGATTTGCCGGACTATGATCTGCAAGCGGCGCTGGACATTGTGGAAAACACCGAAAATGCAGCCAACGCATTTGCCGGTATCACATTATACTATCCCGATGGCAACGAGGACTATAAGACCATCGCCAACATCCTAGCGCAAAAATGGCAAAGCGATTTAAACGCTTATATCAACACCGCCGCCGATTCCGTTTCCAACATCCAGGCCAATATTGAAAGCGGCGAATGCGTTTTGGCGATTCTGCCGGTTTCCAGTTCCGACAACCGCGCGAACAATCAGCTGCTTCAATTCCAAAGCTATCAGATCAGCGGATTTGAAGCGGCAGCTATTTCTGCTTCCGACAGCACCGGCGATCCATACATCCAAACTTTAAAAGAAACCGAACAGCTTCTTCTGGACACCGAGCAGTTTTATCCGCTGTTCGACGAACCGGTCTCCTGCTTTGTTTCTGCCAAAACAGCGCGCGTCGTTTTGTCCAATGCCGGGAACTACATGCTGCTCAAATACGTGGAAAAATCAGAAAAATAATTTTTTATAAAAGCCGCCCTACCGCGGCTTTTTTATTTTTCTTTAAAAAAAGATTGCATTTTGAAACAAATCCTATATAGTAAATCTATACTGTTTATTTTAAATAAATAAACAAATTTTGGAGGGTGAGAATATGAAAAAAATCATCAAGCGGATTGTATCCGGCATTCTGCTTGCGAGCATGCTCACGGCATTGCCTGCGTGCAGTTCTGCGACCGGCGAATCCGAATCCGATCAAACAACAGACAACGCAAAGACCACACAACCGGCCATTGATCCGGCGCTGGAAGCGTTGAATTTTCCGAACGGATTCCGGCGGGGCATCAATCTTGGAAACATGCTGGAAGCGCCCCATGAGGGAGACTGGGGACTTTCTGTGCAGGACGAATATTTAACCGAAATCAAAAACTGCGGTTTTGATTTTGTCCGCATTCCGATCAGCTGGTCAACCAATCAAACGGACGGTGTGATCGACGCATCCTTTTTTTGAACGCATGGATCATATTTTAGATGTTGTGGAAGAAAACGGTCTTGGCGCTATTATCAATTTCCATAATTATTATGATCTGATGGAAGACCCCAGAGATGAAAAAGAAAATTTCTATAAGATGTGGGAATCGATCGCCGAACGATACAAAGACCGTCCGGACAGTCTTGTTTTTGAAATTCTCAACGAACCGACCGACTCGCTGAACGCCAACATCGATTGGATGCCGATTCAAAACGAATGCATTCGGATCATCCGGGAAACGAATCCGACTAGAAAAATCATTGTGACCGGCGGCAGCGCCGGCGGCAAAGACGGGTTGTGGGATCTTGCCGTTCCAAACGATCCGAACCTGATCGCTTCTTTTCATTATTATACGCCGCTTGAATTTACCCATCAGGGCGCCCATTGGGATTCCTCTTTCGATCAATATCTGGGGACCCAGTGGCTGGGCACCGACGAAGAAAGAAATCTGATCGATGAAAGTTTCGCGCAGGTGCGCGCCTGGTCGCAAGCGACCGGTATCCCTGTGATCCTGGGTGAATTCGGCACTTACGACAAAGCGGATTATGATTCCCGCGTGCGTTGGACAGAATGTGTGCGTGAAACGGCAGAAAAATACGGATTTGCCTGGGCCTACTGGGAGTTTTGTTCCCGCTTTGGCATTTATGATCCCGAAACGGGAGAATACAGAACCGAGCTGAAAGATGCGATTCTTCCCGCTACTGCCTATGCCGATGCCGGCGCTGCGGCAGGCCGCCCGACAGCGTCCGCCTCGATCAATGAATCGGTTATCGGACCGGTAACATTTGAATAAAAGATACAAAAAACGAAGCGTCATGGCAAAAACATGACGCTTCGTTTTTATGCTTTTCCCTTTAAGTGATTGATAAATTGCTGGGCGACACGGCCGGACATACCGCCGTTGCGGATACCCCATTTGCGTGCCAGATCATAAAGCTGATCTTCCGGCAGCTGGATGCCGTTATTTTTCGCCAAATACCGAACCATTTCAAAATAGTCTTTCTGCACCGGTTTGGTGAAATTGATGGAAATGCCAAACCGTTCCGCCAGCGACAGTTTTTCCTGCATGGTGTCGTTCTTGTGAATATCGTCGCCCGCATTCCGGTCGCTGAAATTCTCCCGAATCAGGTGCCGACGGTTGGAGGTCGCATAGATCAGCACGTTATCCGGCCGCTTTTCCAGTCCTCCCTCAATGACCGCTTTGAGATACTTATATTCGATTTCAAAATCCTCGAAAGACAGATCGTCCATGTAGATCACAAATTTATAATTGCGGGTACGCAGATGGTCGATCAGTTCCGTTAAATATTTAAACTGCGGCTTATAGATTTCCACAAACCGAAGCCCCCGGTCGTGATATTCATTCAAAATTGCTTTCACACAGGTGGATTTTCCGGTTCCGCTGTCGCCATATAACAAAACGTTGTTTGCTGTTTTGCCCTGCAAAAAGGCTTCCGTGTTGTCGGTCAGCTGTTTTTTTTGCAGCTCATACCCCCAAAGATCCGACAAATGCACATCCTCAAATTCGATGATCGGGATAAAAGACAGCGTTTCTCCCTCGTGCAGATAAAATGCGGCATTGTTACCGAACATTCCAACACCGTGCTGCGCATACTGCGCGGCGATCTCTTTTAAAAACAGTTCCGGTGTTGCCGCCTTAGCCAGCCGCTGTCCAAATTCCACCGCCGTTTTGCCGCTGATCTCCCGGTTGGTTTGAAAATGCTGTGTGTGCGGCTTATAATTCAGAATCAACCGCAGCCATTCGTTTTCCTTTGCGAAATCGCCTTCAAAATCATAGAAAAACAGATCAAAGAGTTCCTTTGCGTCTTTGCGCGCGACCGCATAAAGGGTGCAGTCCTCTATCGTTTTCATCTCACAGGCGAGCGAAAACGCGTTTTCATCGTTCATGATCAGCCACGCGATATAGGACCGCCACAGATTTTGATATAATTTATGCTTTTCGCATTTTTCGATCAGCCGGCCGACGGCATCGGTTATATCTGCGCCGTTTTTAAGCCCGTCGATCAGATCAAAGATCAATCGATAATTCTCGTTTTTCCCAAATAAAATCATTGAAAACCATCCCTTTAAAACAAAAATCACACGATGCAAAAGCAAAGCGTTTTTCGCACAAAATATATCCGTTATTCCTTTTTGTGCGCATCCTTTTCCTCGATTTGCGCCCTGTATTTTTTGCCGACATCCAAGCTGTTTTGAAAAGTTGAGCCTCTCTTGATTGTATCCATTCCATACCGGCTTCGAATACTGTCCAATGTCTGATCCAGCATGCGCGCACGCGCTTTCTTTTCATTCTGAAAAAGGGTCATCTGTCCCTCATTTTCATAAACAAGCTGCGCGAGTGTTATGCCAAGCAGCCGCAAAGGAGACCGGTCTTTCCAAAGCTCCAAAAGCAACGATTTGGAAACCGCATATACCTCGTTTGTCACATCCGTCGCATCCTCCAGCTTTCGCTGATGGGAACGGTTTTTAAAGTCATGGGTGCGAATTGAGACGCAAATGCAATAAGCTCTTGCTTGATCGGCGCGCATCCGGGTCGTCACGCTGTCCGCCAGTTCCAAAAGGATCTGGTTGGCGGCTTCAACCGTCGTAACGTCTTCGGCCAAGGTCGTTGATATGCTGTAGACCTTGGCTTTTTCCGCTTGTGCCAACACCGGGGAATCATCCAACCCGTTGGCATATGCGTGCAGCTGCTGCCCTAATTTTTTACCCAGCAGCGATTGCAGGTAAGGCAGCGCGGTTTTTGCCAGATCACCGATGGTATGAACACCGGAGCGTTCCAGCTTGTTAGCGGTCGCGTGACCGACCGAAAACAGTTCCCGAACAGGCAGCGGCCATAATTTTTCCGGCATTTCTTGCCAAAACAGCGTGTGCACCTTGTCCGGCTTTTCAAAATCGCTGGCCATTTTCGCCAGCAGTTTATTCCGGCCAATCCCCACATTCACGGTAAAACCCAGTTCATTGCGAATCTCATCTTTGATGGTGCGGGCAATTGCGACCGGATCCGGATACAGCTTTTGTGTTCCGCTCATGTCCAGAAAGCATTCGTCGATACTGAATTTCTCAACAACCGGCGCATAGCGGCGGCAGATATCCATAAAGGCTTTGGAATTTTGTTCATATAATTTAAAATCCGGACGGACAAGCACCAGCTGCGGACACTTTTTCAGCGCCGCCGCCACCGGTTCTCCTGTTCGGACATGATATTTTTTTGCCGGAATGGATTTTGCCAAAATCACGCCCGTCCGGTTTTCAGGATCACCGCCGACAGCAGACGGAATCAGCCGAAGATCTTCTTCACCTTTTTTGACCCGCCGCACAGCTTCCCATGAAAGATAGGCGCTGTTGACGTCAACATGAAAAATAAGCCGTTCCATCATTCTTCCCCGTGCCATAACGCGAAATGCGCTTTTTGATTTCTTGTCTGCCATTGCATTTTATAAAAAAGTCGTCGCGAACAACACACAGTCCGCGACGACATGGAGCAGGTGATGGGAATCGAACCCACATAGCCAGCTTGGAAGGCTGGAATTCTACCACTGAACTACACCTGCATTTTCAACGAATGTTATTTTACCACAAAGCGGTTGCTTCGTCAAGTGATTTTTTCAAAAAAACAGGCCGGAATTGTAGGTTTACAATAGATGTGTTACAAAAAGAATAAAAAAAGAAGTGACGA
>CAMMAZ010000016.1 GCA_946493765.1 uncultured Clostridia bacterium
ATTTTATCTACCATAGGGTGTTTTTGTACTGTCCGTACAAATTGGGGCAGTTCAATCAAAACAGTCGGGGTTTTGGCTTTTTAATTGTTCACACCGTGATGGCAGGGTTTGGAATAAGGTGTTAGCGCTTTGAAACTATATCCTTTGGATTTTAAAAATTCAATGATAGAAGGCAGTGCGTCCACCGTTGTGTCCTTTGCAGCGGTATCGTGCATTAAGATCACAAGATTTTTTTGGTTATAGTAGGTATTTTTAACGTTGTTGATCAGCCGGCTTGCCGGAATGTTGTTACCGTCTGCGTCGCCGGAATCACAGTTCCAGTCAAAATACTGGTAACCTTTATCCTGTACCTTTTTTGTCAGCACCGTCATAATGCCGCGACAATAACTTTTGCTGATCGTGTTGCTGGATCCACCGGGAAACCGAATAATTTTCGATTCCACACCGGTTTGATTTTTGACAAGATCGCTGATTTTTTTCAGGTCCTTAAAATAGGCATCCACGCTGGAATAAACCGTAGGGTAATCATGGGAATAGGTGTGCAGCGCGATGGCGTGTCCTTCGTCGACAATATTTTTCATGTATTGTGTTTTGCCGTTAGCGGTCACAAAGAAGGTAGCTTTTGCGTTATATTTTTTTAAAATTTTCAGGATTTTCAGTGTGTTGTCCGACGGTCCGTCGTCAAAGGTCAGATAACAGACTTTTCCTGCGCTTTGCGGATTGGCTGCCGCTTGACTGACTTGTGTGATTTGCGGCGCAAGCGAGAGCACCTGTTCTTTTTGATTGCCTGCTCGGTTGGAAATTTTTTGCACAGCGGTATGATTTTCGTTCAGTTGCTTTTCAAGATTTTCAATCTCGCCCGACCGTCGGTCTGCAGCAGCATTATACTGTGCGCTCATGGCAAGGCAACTGGAAACTGACAGTGCTGTTAAAACAGCAGCGGTGATGATGGAAATCAACATTCTGATCTTCAGCCCAGACTTTTTTCTGTTTTCCATTTTTAGCACGTCCTTTTTCCTTTTCAGTTTAGTATAACACAAGCTTTGACAAAATAAAAGATTTTTTTATATCAGAATATTACATAGCTGTCATTCGTTTTTTATCTATATTTAACCTTTCTCTTGAAAGCAATTTTTAAAATATTCAAAAAACTTGAAAATCTAAAACTTCAAAACAGCATTAAAATGCATAAAAAACACAATAAAATTGAATGCAAATTAGCGGGATCTACATTTTTGGCAACGAATGGTTGACGAACATGTCCAATTATGATATACTTTAAATCAAGCTAATTAGAAAGAGGTTAAAACCATGAGAAAGATACAAAAATTGATGGCATTGGTTGTTGCGGTGGCTTTGGTAGCTGCCTGCGCCGCTGTTTCTGCTTTTGCATTAAATCAAACGGTGGAATCTCCGGAATCGCCGATCGAAACACCGATTGAAACGCCGGATGAGCCAAGCATCGAAACACCGGTGGATCTGAGTAAATTGGGTGATGCTAATAACGATGGCAAAGTCACCGTTTCCGATGTCATGGAAATTCGCAAAACGGTTGCTGAGTTGGATGCCAATATCGTTTTGGAATATGCAGATGTCAATCGGGACGGTAAAGTCACTGTTGCTGACGTTATGTATGTCAGAATGTATGTCGCGGAACTGATCGACTCTTTTGAAAACCTGGGCAATGTTGAAACGCCGGATGTGGCATAACAAAAATAGTGAATGGTGAAATAAGCCCCGCGGAAAATCCGCGGGGCTTATTTTTTAAATGAAATCAGATTTATCCGGTGCTTTTCACAGAATGCCTTCAAAATCAAAATGCGGAATATAACGGTCGCTGGCGCTGTCCCGTTCCTGCAAATAACCGTCAAATCCGAGCGCACTTGCTGCGTCACAAACCTTTTGATATTCAAAGGTCGTGATTTTGCTGTTAATGGGGGAAATTCCTTTAGCGCGGCCACAGGGCAGATATTGCGACATCAAACTCAATAAAAAAGCCTTTTCTCCAAAAATGTCATGCAGCTGCCGCAGAATTTCGATGGAATCCCGATAGGTGCCCGGCATGACCAGATGCCGCACAATAACACCGCTTTTTAACAATCCATCCTGTTGTTTTGGCGCGCCGGTTTGCCGGTACATTTCTTTTAAAGCAGCAAGCGCTTTTTCAAAATAATCCGCCGCTGAAAAATATTTTGCTGTCAAAGCCGGGGCATAATATTTGATATCCGGCATATAAATATCCACATATCCGGCAAGCATCTGAATCGTCTGAACCGATTCGTAGCCGCCGCAGTTGAAAAGAACCGGGACCTGCAATTGCGGCTTTGCAAGCTTTAACGCTTTGATAACCAACGGCACGTAAGGCGTCGCAGAAACCAGATTGATGTTATGCGCGCCGGACGCCTGCAAATGCAGAAAAATTTCGCAGAGTCTTTGAGGCGTGATCAAAATCCCTTTTCCCAAATGGGAGATTTCTTCGTTTTGGCAAAACGGGCATTGCAGCTGGCAGTGGGAGAAAAAGACCGCGCCGGAACCGTTTGTTCCACTGATACAGGGCTCTTCCCACAGATGCAGGCAGGCTTTGGCTGCCTTGATCTGCGCGGGCGCGCCGCAAAATCCTACCGTTTCATAGCGGTTGACGCCGCATTGCCGCGGACACAGCGTGCAGCTGCTGAAAATATCTTTTTTCATGTTATGCTTGATTTCCCCTTTAACATTCAAAAAAAGAGGCAATGCACGATCATGCACTGTTTTCTCCTTTTCATTTATTATAACAAAAAATAAAAAAATTGCAATTTAGGGCTTAAAAAACGGACAAGAGTATGCTATGATAATAAAAACAGAATAAGCGTTTTGATGAATGGTCAATTCAACAGTCACTTTGGAAGGACGGAAAATAGAATGGAAAATAAAAAGGGTGTATTTGCGCCGGTGCTGTTTGTTTTGTTTTTGGCAGTGGTGATTTGTTTTACTGCCGTGACAATCTACCGCACACCGGTGGAAGTCACGACAGTTACCGCCGGAAATTATCCGGGAAACCTGATGAACGGCGGGCATTTTTTAAATGATAACGGCGTGTTGTTTTATTCTGTACCGGGAGAGACAGGGATCTATTCTTGTGAAACGAACGGGAGCGATAACGAAAAAATCAACAGCACCGCAAGCGGTTATTTGCAGGTGGTAGGCAAAAACCAATATTATTATCAAAAGGGGGACGCACTGGCGGTCTGCAATTATGACGGCACAGGGGAAAAGGAGATTTTATCTTATGCCAAACAACCTCTGGTTGTCGGCGGAACGGTTTATTATCTGGATGTATCCGGCGAACTTTGCAAATATTCTTTAAAATATGAGAAATCAACAAATCTGGGTGTTTTTCCGGCCGGACAGTTTTTGGTTTACAGTCAGACGGTCTATTATCTCGATGATGAGAAAAATATCCGAACCTGTTCACTGACCGGTGAAGAAGATCGGCTGTTTTATGAAGCAAATGTCGATCGGTTCATGATCTACGGACAGTACATCTACTATATTGCAGATGGGCAGCTGTTCTCCCTGCAGATGACCACCGAAACACTGTTTGCCAACAAGATCACCGCCGCTACATCCTTTGCGATCTGGGATAAATATGTGATTTTCAATAACAACGGCTTTTATTATGCCGACATGAACGAGTTGGTCAATAATTCGCAGTATCAGCCGAAGAAATTATATGCGGAAGATTGCAGGGGACTAAGCGTTGACGGGGAAGACCGTTTTTACTTTTTTAATCCGGACAATCGGCTGTGCACGCTGCAAATCGACGGATCCGGACTCACGGTCTTAAACTGAGGAGCATGCAATGGAACTGAAAAATAAAAAATATATCTTTTTTGACCTGGATGGCACGGTGATCGATTCCAAGCCGGGGGTGTTTGCATCGCTGCGGTATGCGTTTGAAAGGATGCAGCTGTCGGATTTGACAGACGCGCAGCTCATGCCGTTTTTAGGTCCGCCGTTGATGGAATCTTTTGCACATTTTTGCGGACTGGATGAACAAAGCGCCAAGCAGGCTTACGCTTATTTCAGTGATTTTTATGCCAAACAGGGTGTTGGAATGAATACCCTGTTTGCCGGGGTGGAATTAGCGGTGAAAACGCTTTTTGAAAACGGAAAATCCATTTTTCTTGCCACCTCGAAAAATGAAAAGCATGCGGCGCGGATTTTGGAGGATCATCATCTGGCGCAGTATTTTACCGATATCAGCGGTGCGGTGCTGGCGGAAAACCGCTCCAAAAAAATTGAGGTGCTGCAGCACGCCATGCGCAAAAACCGGATCACGCAGCGGAAAAAGTGTCTGATGATCGGCGACAGGAAATATGATATAGCGGGGGCAAAGCTTGCCGGCATCAGCGCGGCCGGCGTGTTATACGGCTACGGCAGCCGGCAAGAGCTTATGGATGCCGGTGCGGATGTGCTGTTTGAAACCGCGGATGATATTGTTAAATGTTTGATTTAAAGGATGAAAGACGATGAAAAAAATTTATGGTGAAGGCGTCGTTTCGATGTTGCCCAGCAGCAGGGGATTTGTGTTCACAACGTTGCAGACCGAATCGGAAAACGATACCAAAGGCGTCGTTTCTTTCCGGCAATACAATTTTGATACCGGGAAAACAGAATTGATGACAAAAAGTGTGTATTTGCTGCATAAATTCGGCAATCAATACGAATCATTTATTGCAGGCGTTGAGGACTATGTCTATTGCCGCACCGTGCAGCTGCCGGACGCGCGTATGCTTTTGGTGCATATTGACGGAAACGCCTGCCTGCTTGCTGCCGACGGTACAGTCAAATGGGAAGGCAGCCTTAAATATAAAGGGTTTGCGCCATCGGACACCATAGGCGACGGGGATGCGATCTGGTGCGCGTATCCGGAAAGCAACGCCGTGATTAAATACGGCGTCAAACTGATGCGGCAGGAGTTCAGGATCAGTACCGGCGCATCCGGCGGTATTTTAGAGCCGACCGGCCTTTATCAATCCGGCGACAGTTTGGTGATGACGTCCGGCGCCGACGGCGTTATCAAAAGCATTGATCTGGACGATTTTCATGTGGAAACGATCGCAGAATTTGGCGAACCGGTTTATCAGTATTTGAAAATCGATTCCAATGAGATCGTACATGCGAAATCCGGTATTTACCGGTTGTAATTCAAAAACAACCGCTGTGCGGTTGCATGAAAAAATAAGCAAAAGGAGTAGTCGTTGTGATGAGAAACATTTGGCATGATATTGATCCGCACCGCATTACCCCGGAACGGTTCAGCGCAGTCATCGAGATTTCCAAAGGCGGGAAAAACAAATATGAGCTGGATAAAGAAACCGGCCTGCTGCGGCTGGACAGGGTGCTGTATACCTCGACCCATTATCCTGCAAATTACGGACTGATTCCCAGAACCTATGCCGACGATCACGACCCGCTGGATGTTCTGGTGCTCTGCCAAGAGGAGATCGTTCCGTTAACGTTGGTGGAATGCAAACCGATCGGCGTTTTGTTTATGAGCGACGGCAAATCCAATGATGAAAAAATTATCGCAGTGCCTTTAAAAGACCCGACTTACAATTGTTACGACAGCATTTATCAGCTTCCAAAACATATTTATGATGAAATTTCCAACTTTTTTGAGGTATATAAGGCGTTGGAAAATGTGAAAACGGAAGTCAAAGAAGTTTTGGGATTTGATGCAGCGGTTAAGGTTATTCAGGCAAGCATGGATCATTATAATGAAAAATTCGGAAAATAATCTTCCTGTTTTTAGAAAATCGGTCCTTGCATAACACAGCTTTCTTTGAAAATAATAAAAGTGTACAAAAGAATGCAAAGCGCTGTTGTTTTGCGTTGTTTTGCACAGGGTATATTTTTAAAGGAGTTGAAAATGCATGGATAATTGCAAAGCCAACCATTGTATCGCATGTACTGTGGTTTCCTGCAAAAATCATTGTGATACAGAGGATTACTGCGCGCTGGATAAGATCACGGTCGGCACACATGAAACCCATCCTTCGATGGATCAGTGCACAGACTGCCTGTCCTTTGAAGCAAAATAACACAATCTTCGCAAAACAACGCCGTGCATGCACGGCGTTGTTTTTTGCCTTGGGAGCATAAAAAAAGACTCGTTTTCATATCGTTAAAGGAAAGAACATGCCTTTAACGTGCAGGGAAAAGGAGTCAATGCGGTGGAGTGGCATCATTTAACGGCGGCAGACGCTGCGCAGCAGCTTTCGAGCGATTTGGTAAACGGACTGACAGACAGCGGCGTTATCGCGTCCGGTGAGAAATACGGTGAAAATAAAATCACCGGCAAAAAACAAAAAAGTTTGTTCAAACGGTTTTTGTTGCAGTTTTGCGATTTTATGATCGTGATTTTGCTGATTGCAGCCGCCGTTTCCTTTGTCACCTCCTTTTTGCAGGGTGACGGCGACATCACCGACCCGATCATTATTTTGGCGATCGTGATTTTAAATGCGGTTATCGGCGTGGTGCAGGAAAGCCGCGCGCAGCATGCGATCGAAGCGCTCAAAAAAATATCAGCGCCCGAAACGCAGGTGATCCGCAACGGGAAAACGCAGAAAGTACATTCTATGGATATTGTCCGGGGCGATATCATTCTTTTGGAAACCGGCGATCTGGTTCCGGCGGATGCAAGACTGATCGAATCGGTGAATTTAAAAACCGAGGAATCCTCTTTAACGGGGGAATCGCTGCCGGTTGAAAAGAGCGCACAGGCGGTTTTGGCGGAGAAAACCATCGTTGCGGAACGAAAGAACATGGTTTATTCCGGCAGCGTCGTCGTTGCGGGAAGAGGCCGCGCGATCGTCACGGAAATCGGTATGCACACCCAGATCGGACAGATCGCGGGACTCATCAACAATGCGTCTGATGGGGAAACCCCATTGCAGGCGCGGCTTGCCAAAACCGGAAAGGTTTTAGGAATGGGCGCGCTGGTCGTGTGCATGCTGGTGTTTTTGCTCGGTATCCTGCATGGTTTTCATATTCTGGATACATTTATGATCGCCGTATCTTTAGCAGTCGCTGCGATTCCGGAAGGATTGCCCGCCATTGTCACGGTGGTTTTGGCGCTGGGCGTGCAGCGTATGGCGAAAAAGAACGCCATTATCCGGCGGCTGCCCGCCTGCGAAACGCTGGGCGGTGCAACGGTGATCTGCACCGATAAAACCGGCACGCTGACCATGAATAAAATGGAGGTCAAAGCAGTAGCGGACATTTCCGGCAGACTGCCGCAGCATGAAGCCGCCGCCAAATGGATTTTGGAATGCGGGACACTTTGCAACAATTCGACCGTGAACCGCACCGAGGACGGCATGGATATCACCGGTGACCCGACCGAAACGGCGATTGTCGCCGCCTGTGTTGCCGGCGGTACGGCCAAAGCCGCGCTGGAGGGGAAATATCCGCGCATTGGTGAAATCCCGTTCGATTCCAAACGCAAGTTGATGACGACCATCCATAAGCTGCCGGACGGCTACCGGGTAATCACAAAAGGCGCGCCGGATTATCTGATCAAAAAATGCACGAAATATAAAAAGGATACCGGGATCTACCCGCTTTCCGGAAGAGAACTGCGAAACATTGAGCAGATCAACGATCAATTGGCGTCGGAAGCGATGCGGGTGCTTTGCGTCGCATATAAGGATGTGACGACCAATCCCTCCGGCAGAGAGGAATCGGACCTTGTTTTCTTAGGATTGATCGGATTGGCGGATCCGCCGCGTGAAGATGTAAAAGAAGCGGTTTTATTGTGTATGCGTGCAGGTATCCGGCCGATCATGATCACCGGAGATCATCTGACCACCGCGACGGCGATCGCAAAACAGACCGGTATTTTAAAAAAAGGCAGTATTGCGCTGACCGGCAGCGACCTGGATGCGATGGACGACAAAGAACTGAAAACAGCGGTCAAAAAATGCTGTGTGTTCGCACGCGTCACACCGGAACATAAGATGCGGATCGTCAAAGCGCTGCAGCGATGCGGAGAGGTGGTCGCCATGACCGGCGACGGCGTCAACGACGCGCCGGCGCTCAAAGCGGCGGATATCGGCTGCGCGATGGGAAAAATCGGCACCGAGGTTGCAAAATCTGCGGCCGATATGGTGCTCACAGACGATAACTTTTCAACGATTGTATCGGCGGTTAAAGAAGGACGCGGCATTTATGATAACATCCGCAAAGCGGTGCATTTCCTTTTATCCTGCAATATTGGTGAAATTTTGACCATTTTTGCGGCGTCGCTTTTTAATCTGCCAACGCCGTTGTTCGCCATCCAGCTGCTGTGGGTCAATCTGGTGACCGATTCGCTGCCCGCCATCGCACTGGGACTGGAACCGGTCGAGCCGGATGTGATGTATCGCAAGCCGGTGCGCAAAGAACAAAGCTTGTTCCACGGCGGTCTGTTTTGGGATATTCTTTTGCAGGGCTGCATGATCGGCGCGTTCACGCTGCTCGGCTTCACGCTCGGCAATGTGTTTTATTCGCTGGAAACGGGAAGAACCATCGCCTTTGCGGTTTTGAGCCTTTCCCAATTGGTACACGCGTTCAATGTGCGCAGCCGCCACAGCGTTTTTGATATCGGATTGTTTTCCAATAAAGTGATGTGTCTGTCGTTTGTGGTCTGCGCGGCGCTGCAAATCAGCGTCATTACCATCCCTGTGCTGGCAGGAGTATTCAAAACGGTTCCGCTGGATCCGCTTCAATGGATGCTGGTCGTGCTTTTGTCGGCGTTGCCGCTTGCTATCATGGAATTCGTCAAGGGCATGCGGGATTGATTGTTCGGTCGTTTAACGATATATGAAATCATAAATCCACGCAATTCCATATTTTCTGCTTGACTTTTGCCGCGTTCATCAGTATAATAATTGAATGTAGGCAAATCAAGCCGCTGTGGCGGAACTGGCAGACGCCCGGGACTTAAAATCCCGTGGGTGAATAACCCGTACCGGTTCGATTCCGGTCAGCGGCACCACGTCGCCGCAAGCTATATATCGCTTGCGGCGACTTTTTTCACAAAAGTCACCGGCGCGCTCATTTCGCTGCGTCTCCTTTTCCGCAAAAGGTCACGTTCACATCGGCTAACGGCTTGTAAACGCGCCGTTTTCACGCCGATTTGTTCACTACCAACCTTTTGCGGGTTTAAATCTTCACACAAATATCAGGATGACATCTCTTTTGCAACCGCCTTTCATGTCGAGGTCAAGTTCTCTTTGTCCCTTCTTTCCGCAAAAGATCACGTTCGCGCCGTATGTCTGAAAACAAATAAAAACCGTCGTTTATTCCTGTTCGGATAAACGGCGGTTTTTCAATTATTCTGCAAGTTCTCGTGCAATTTCGACCCAATGGTGAAAACGTTCAGGATGTCCTTCCACCGTGTGGGTGTCTTTTAAAATAATTTCCAGCTGCAAATCGGCGGCCATAGACAGCGTTTCCTGCAAGTCCCGCCGAATTGCTTCTTCGGCAAATCCGCTGCACACATAGGAGGGGTTGGGCTTTCGGCTGAAAATATAATTTTTTCCCAAAAGCTCTTTCATTTTCCGCTGGTCGCTCCAGGGCGAAACCGACAACCGGCGCAGCCGGGGAATGGTTTTGATCCATTCCCATCTGTTCTCTATGGGTTCGCAGCAGCCATAGCAATTCAGGCCGAAGCGTTCCAGCATTGGAAGCTGATAAGGGAAAACGAATTCGCCGAACATTTGCGGTGAAACGCTCACGGTTTCCTGGCTTTCTGCAAATCCCCAGAGATTACCGCAGGTGACGGTATCTGTCTTTTGGGAGAGCTCGTCTGTGTAGCCGATACCGCCAGACGCAATGATATCGTCTTCATTGTTAAGGGAAAGGAGCCCTAACTGTTCATACTGATCGATGAAATGCATGTGTTCATCCCGGAACCAGGCCATCAATTTGTGCAGACCATCCGGGTCGTCGATCATGTCGATCATCAGATCTTCCAGCCCGATCAGCTTGATGACCTCTGCCGTGATGCCCAGGGTCCACCAGAAAAGTCCTCTGTGACGCACCTTTAAAATATCGCCAAACGCCTCCTGCGCAGCTTGCAGGTTTTGTTCGCTCTCTTCCTGATGGTAGGTAACCTGACGGAATTTTAGTTTTTCCACTCCCGCTTGCAGATCGTCAATCAGTTTGTTATAACGGAAACTGCCGCGCTCTTGCGTTTTGACCGCGCTGGTTTGGCCGCCTTCCAGATAGAACGATTGCGTGGTCACATAAGGCACGTTAAAATATTCCGAAACCGGCGTGTCGTCCTGAATGTCTTTGGCCCAAAAAATTTTTTGCCGAAGCTGGTATTCAAAGGAACGCAGCAGCGGGTCTTCGCATTCTAAGGCGTCACTCGGCAGGATCTCCTGCCAGCTGCCCTCCGGGGACACACAGATCATGGGTCTGGGACTTTGCAGTGCATTGTGTTGCTTCCACTCTTTTTTCAATTTTTGCATCCTGTCGGAAGCGGCGATCTGCGCGACTTCTCCCGCCAGTTTTCTGAGAATTTCCCGATCGTGATTCATGTTTATCATCCTTTCCCGCATCCTATTCCAGCTTCGCATGCGGCTATTACAACAATAGGAAAGGCGAACAAAGCATCTTAAACCACAACGCTTGATGGCGTTGACCGTACTTTATTTGCACAGCCCGTGTTTAGGACGCTTGCTCTTTCGAAGAACAGTCTTATTATAAATGATTTCGATCTGAAAGTAAAGAGATGACATGCTCATAAAAAGGGAAACGTCTATATATGCATCTTTGCATTATGATCTGTTTTTAAAAAACGTTTTAAAATAATACCGGACAAAATCGCGGCCAGCAGCGACGTTCCCGCAAAGTTCAGCCAGATACCGGTCAGTTGCAGCGGCCAGAGCGCCAAAAGCAGGATCACCGGGAAGAAAAGCGCGGTCGAAACGGAAATGACGGATGCGGGAACGGGTTTTTCGATTGCCAGCATATAGCTTTGGGTCGCAAAGGAAAGCCAGCGCGTCAGGTAGGTCAGACTGAACAGTCTCAGGGCTTGCACGGCGGCGGTGACAAAGGCATCATCGGCGCCTTTCATAAACAGTCCCGTGATCTGTGCGGGAAAACAGAAAATGACCAGTGCTGCCAGCGCCGACAGAATCGCGCTTGCGGAAAAACAACATTTTTCGATCGCTTTCACACGTGAAAATTGTTTTGCGCCCCAATTGTAGCCGACCGCCGGTTGCAGCGAATCACACATGCCGTATAACAGCGATTGTATGAATCCTTCCACATACATGAGAATGCCGTAAATCGAAACGGCAGACTGTCCGCCAAGACGCACCAAAAACAGATTCATAATGATCGAAGTAATGCGGCCAGCAATGTTATTTAGAAAATTCGGGCTGCCGCAGGCAATAATTTGTTTGATCATTCCAAAACGAAATTGCGGCCTGCAAAAACGCAGCAGCAGTTTTCCCCGGAAAAAAGGGATCATTGCCAAAACAGCGCAAACACACATGCCAAGACAGGTCGCAAGCGCCGCGCCCCAAATGCCCCAGCCGAAAACAAACAAAAACAAAAACTCCAACACAGCGCTGAGCGCCGACATCAGAATATTTAAAAACATGCTGCTTCGGATTTTTCCGCAGATGCGCAGATAGTTGTCACAGGCAAAAACAATAGTTGTGACAGGGGAACAAATTGCATAGACGCGCAGATATTGAACGGCAAGCTCGGCAAACGTCCCATCTGCACCCATTAACCGGATGAGCAGCGGTGCGGCGGCAAATAAAGCCGACCCGATCACAATGCCGGCGCCCACGATCATTAAACAGGCGCAGGTGAAAATGTTATTCGCCTCTTTTGTTTGTTGTTTTCCCAGACTGATGGAAATCGGCACGGAGGAGCCCATGCCGATCAGATCGGCCAGTGAAAAGTTGATAATCACAAAAGGCATCGCAAGATTCAGCGCCGCAAACGCCGTTTCCCCCAGGATCTGTCCCACAAAAACACCGTCGATCAGCTGGTAAAGCGCGGACGCCAGCATGCTGATCGAACCGGGGATGGCGGCAATAAAAAATAATTTTAATGGAGAAACTTTGGTAAACAGGGTATGTGAATCCATAGATTTGTCTTATAATCCTTTCTTAAGTCCTTTTTTGCAGTTCGTCGTTTAAGCAATCGGCAAAATAGCCGATGGCATCCACAAATTCGGGCGAAAACTTTTGCATCGTTTGTTCCATCGCCGTCTGTTCGGCAGCATAAACATTTTTCAGCATTTTTTGCGTGAAAGCACGCCCTTCTTCTGTCAGCGTGATGGCTTTTTCTCGTTTATTTTCACCGCGGGACAGGGTGATATATCCCGCCTTTGTCAATTCCTTGACGTTTGTGTTGATGGTGGTTTTGGGGATCAGCCAATCCTTGCAGATTTCTTTTTGGGAATGGGGTTTGCCGTCGTCGAGCGCATAAAGCAGCGCCAGTGTGTTTTCTTTCATACCGCGTTTTTTCGCAAAAAAGTAGTAAGCCCCGTCGATCTTGGTGGTCGCAAGCATCAGCTGCCGGATCAATCGATAACTTTTTTTCATATGATACTCCTTAGTCCGAATTCGTATTGCATTATAGTACGGATTCGGACTAATGTCAAGAAAAAAGTATCGTTATAAGCAAAATTGACATATTTTTAACAATGCGCACGGATTGGTAGACTTTGTTGATTGAAAAAGTCACTGTGATCGGTGTGAAAATTTTCGCATGAAAAAAGCACCTCAACCGAATAGGGCTAAGATGCTTTATACTTGATGGAATTATAAAATGTCAATAAACAGGCAGCGATAAGGAGATTTTACCTTCTCCCAGACAAATAAACTTTCACTGAATCAAAATCTTCATAACAGGCCGCTTCTTGATTTATAGTTTTTCCGGGTTTTATTTCACTGTCGTTGTCTGTCGCGTAACCCCAATCGAAACTTACGAGTTGGTCACCTTTAAAAAACAAAGCGGTATATCTGACAAATTCAGCAGCTTCTTCTCCATTGTTTGTTATACTGATAACGGCTTTATCCTTTGCAATGTTTGTTTTGCACTCCAAATCAGAAACGACAGGTTGATAAAGACTTTCTTCTGACACACTGAACTCATAATCAAATGCCGCATATTCTTCGTCGGCGCTAAAAGCAAATACCGTACTTTGACCGGATTCAAAAGGAGAGTATCCAGCGTCATCCGTGCCAATCAGATTATTATCCGCATCTTTAAAATTGACCGTAGCTTGAATATTCAAATGAAACGCAGATGTATTATCAACC
This sequence comes from uncultured Clostridia bacterium, assembly GCA_946493765.1. GTDB lineage: Bacteria > Bacillota > Clostridia > Oscillospirales > Acutalibacteraceae > RUG11462. The sequence goes on from CAMMAZ010000016.1 coordinate 13,320, forward strand.
ACTAGAACGACCCATTGTGTATTCAAACCATCTTCAAATTCATATTGTGTGACCTTAAGTGCTTTAATGACTTCTTGTTCGTCAAAACCATTTTCTTTTGTTGCTTCAGAAAATGTATTCGTTGTCACGTTTTTCTGTTCGGAAGACTCTAAAGTGGTGTTTGCCGATTCTGGATCTGAAAAAATTTCATTTTCACAACCAGCCAGTGCAAACAACATCAAAGTGCACATCAAAAATGACAAAAATTTTTTCATAATTATTCCCCCAATAATATTTTTATTTTATAATACATGAAAATATGGATAATGTCAACATGTTTTTTAGCGCCAATCAAGTTTGTCTAAGGCTAAAAAACTGTCTAAACCCTTGAGCTGCAAGTGAAATCCCGCTGGGATTTCGAGAGACCGCGCGAACAAATCTTGCCCCGCAAAAAGAAAAAAGTCCGCCCCACCTGACGGTGGGGCAAACTTTTTTGGTCCGAGTGACAAGACTTGAACTTGCGGCCTCTTGACCCCCAGTCAAGCGCGCTACCAGCTGCGCCACACCCGGATATAGAAAAATATCGCGATAGTTATTCTACCATATTCTCATTGTAAATTCAAGAATAAAATCGCAAAAAAATAAAATTTTTGATTATCATTGAATTTTAAGCGCTTTTTTGCTATAATAGTCAACGTATATGTTCCTGTTAAATTCTTTTGGAATAGGAGTTGTTTGGAATTGGCGCTGCGAAACAGGATTTTGCCGAATGTGAAAACAAAAGGCGGCGTGAAGGTCGATCATCGGAAAAACACGGCGGATTATGAGACCGAAACGATGCCGGTGCCAAAGCAGGTTGCGGTAGCTATGTCGCAGCATATCGGCGCGCCCTGTGTTCCCTGTGTGAAAAAAGGGGATACCGTTTGTGTCGGCACATTGCTTGGCGACAGCGATCAGCCTGTCTCTTCTCCGGTTTATTCCGGTGTGTCGGGCGTGGTTTCCTCCATCACGGATATCATGTTGGCGACCGGCGTGATGACCAAAGCGGTCGTGATCGATACCGATGGGCAGCAGACCGTTTGCGATCAGCTGGAACGTCCGGTTCTGGAAACAAAGCAGGATCTACTGGACGCCGTGCGCAGATGCGGACTTGTCGGTCTTGGCGGTGCGGGCTTCCCGGCGCATATCAAATTAAATCCTGCGCAGCCGATTGACACGCTGGTGATCAATGCCGCGGAATGCGAGCCCTATATCACGGCCGATTACCGGGAAATGATCGAATGCGCCAAAGATGTAATCGACGGCATCTATTTCATTTTAAAGTATCTTGATATTCCCAAAGCGGTCATTGTCGTAGAGGATAATAAGCCCAAAGCAATTGAATTGCTTTCACAAATCGCCAATGATCATAATTTTTCGGATCGGTTTTTTATCATGCGGGTTTCGTCCCAGTATCCCAAAGGCGCAGAAAAATTAACGGTGTATCTTGCGACCGGCCGGAAAATTCCCGCAGGAAAGCTGCCGGCGGACGTTGGCTGTATTGTGATGAATGTGTCGAGTGTGTCGACCATTGCTAAATATGTCAAAACCGGTATGCCGCTGGTGCAAAAACGTCTTACGGTCGATGGTTCGGCAATTGTAAGCCCGAAAAACGTGTTTGTCCCGGTCGGTACATATATCAAAGACGTGATTGCGTTTGCAGGCGGCTACAAAAAAGAACCGAAAAAAATTATCATGGGCGGTCCGATGATGGGTTATGCCATGCCGGATGATGAACACCCGATCATGAAATATTCCAATGCGATTCTGGCGCTTGATGAAAAAGAAGCGTATCCCAAAGAGATGTCCGCATGTATCCGCTGCGGCCGGTGCGTACAGGCCTGTCCCATGCGGTTGATGCCGACAAAGGTGGAAGCACATTTAAAAGTGGGAGACAAGGAACGGCTGCAAAAGGACGGCGTTTTGAACTGTATGGAATGCGGTTGCTGTGCCTATGTCTGTCCTGCATGCCGCCCGTTGGTGCAGGTAATGCGGCGTTCTAAAGCCATTGTGAAGTAAAGGAGGACTGCATTCCGATGAATAAACTGGTTGTTTCATCCTCTCCGCATATCTGCGCCAAAGATTCGGTGCGGTCGATCATGCTGGATGTGATCATTGCGCTGGTTCCGGCGGGTATTGCCGCAGTTTGGCTGTTCGGTTTTCGGAGTTTGTGGTTGATTTTTACCTGTGTGAGCGCGGCGGTGCTTGCAGAATTTATCAGCTGCAAAATCCTGAAAAAAGAAAACACCACGGGAGACCTTTCCGCTGTGGTGACCGGGCTGTTGCTCGCTTATAATCTGCCGGTGACGCTGCCGCTGTGGATGGCAGTGCTGGGCAGTGTGGTGGCGATCGTTGTCGTCAAACAGCTTTTCGGCGGTATCGGGCAGAATTTTGTCAATCCCGCACTGATCGGCAGGATTTTTTTAATGACCTCATTTGCCACCCCTATGACTACATGGACCGCGCCGTTTACCGATGCGGTATCCTCCGCAACGCCGCTGGCATCGATGGCGGCGGACGGAATGGCGAATGTCCCGTCCCTTGTCGATATGCTGATCGGCAACCATGGCGGCTGTATGGGTGAAACCTGCGTGATCGCGCTGGTTATCGGCGGTATTTATCTGATGGCGCGGCGGGTTATTTCACCGGCCATCCCGCTTTGCTATATCGGCACCGTGGCGGTGGTGATGCTGTTTGCCGGCGGCGGGGAATATATGCTGTATCAGATTTTATCCGGCGGATTGCTGCTCGGCGCGATTTTTATGGCGACGGATTACACGACTTCCCCGGTCAATTTAAAAGGAAAAATTGTTTATGCGGTCGGCTGCGGTCTGATTACCGTGTTTATCCGGCTGTTTGGCAACATGGCGGAAGGCGTTTCCTATTCCATCGTCATTATGAACATTTTAACGCCGCACATTGAAAATCTAACGGCTTCCAAACCTTTTGGCTTTCAGAGACGAAAGAAACAGGAGGCAGCAAAATGAAAGCTTTTCGTTTAAAGGAGATTCTGATCCCCACCGTTACCTTAACGCTGATTTGTGCGATCGCCGCCTGTGCGCTGGCATTTTCCGACGCACTGACAAGCGAAAAAATTGCGCAGTTGGATGCGGAAAATAAAGCCGCCTCGATGCAAAAGGTGCTGCAAGCGGCCAATTACCAGGCATTGACCGACGACGATACGTCGGATATGTTTTATGCGGCGGTGGACAGCAGCGGCAAAACGATCGGCTATGTCGCGTCCTGTTCCGCTGTGGGCTACGGCGGCGACATCTCGGTGATGGTCGGCATTGATAGTAACGGGACAGTTACGGCGATCGATATTGTCAGCTGTGACGATGAAACGCCGGGACTCGGGCAAAAGGTCAAAAATGAAGATTTCACAGCACAATTTTCCGGCGTGAAGGATGCGGCGGTGTTTGGTGAAAACGTGGATGCGATTTCCGGCGCGACCATTTCGTCGGAAGCGGTTCGCACGGCCGTGAACAACGCATTGTCGATGTATGACAGCTATAAACAAGAGGGGTGAATGGGATGAGCAAAGGACTGATGCATGAATTTTCAAAAGGTCTGGTGCGTGAAAATCCCGTTTTGCGTCTGGTGCTCGGCACCTGTCCGACGCTTGCGGTCACGACCTCTGCGATGAACGGTATCGGCATGGGCATCGCGGCGACATTGGTGCTGCTCGGCTCCAATGTGGTCATCTCTCTGCTGCGTAAAGTGATTCCGGACAAGGTGCGCATTCCGGCATTCATCACCATCATCGCGACATTTGTCACGGTGATTCAGATGTTTATCAAGGCATATTTGCCGGATATTGATAAAGCGCTCGGTATTTTTCTGCCGTTGATCGTGGTCAACTGCATCATTTTGGGACGCGCGGAAATGTTTGCCTCCAAAAACAGTGTGCTGCCATCAGCGCTGGATGCACTCGGCATGGGTGCGGGTTTTACCGCCGCGCTGTTTTTAATGGGTAGTATTCGTGAAATTTTAGGGGCCGGCAGCATTTTCAGCCTGCCGATTCCGTTTTTGAATGAAAATCCGATCGGCATTATGCTGTTGGCGCCCGGCGGCTTTTTCGTTTTCGGTATTCTGATCGCACTTGCCAATAAAATCGCGCAAAAACAGGGCAAAAAACCGGTGGAGGCGACCGATTGCAGTTCCTGTCCGCTATCTGCGGATTGTGCGGCACACGCCGGTGAGGAGGATGCGAAGTAATGGAAAGAATCATCGTCATTTTAGTTGCCGCGATTTTATCCGAAAATTTTGTTCTATCAAAATTTTTAGGAATTTGTCCGTTTTTGGGCGTTTCCAAAAAGCTGAACACCGCTGTTGGTATGAGCATTGCCGTTACCTTCGTCATGGTGCTGTCAACCTTGGTCACCTATCCGATCTATGCCTATTTGCTGGTTCCAAATGATCTTGCCTATTTGCAGACGGTGGTGTTCATTCTGATTATCGCTGCGCTGGTGCAGATCGTGGAGATCACGCTGAAAAAATATCTCCCGCCGCTTTACAATGCACTCGGCATTTATCTGCCGCTGATCACCACCAACTGTGCGGTGCTCGGCGTTACACTCTTAAATTTCACCAAAACCATCGACGGTCAGCCGTTATCCTATCTCGAGGCGATCTTCAACGCGTTCGGTGCGGGAATCGGCTTTTTGCTGGCAATGATTTTGTTCGCGGGCGTGCGTTCAAAGCTCGAAACCTGCGATATTCCAAAATCTTTGCAGGGACTGCCCATCACACTGATCGCAGCGTCGCTCGTGGCACTGTCTTTCTTGGGATTTGCCGGTGTTGCCGGGAACCTGTTCGGTTAAAGAAGTTTTGGCATCGGAAAGGAATGGACGCATAACATGAATGCGATTGTATTAACGGTTATCATTCTGTCCGTCATCGGCGTGCTTGCCGGTTTGCTTTTAAGTGTGGCTTCCATCGTCATGGCGGTGAAAAAGGATGAAAAAGCGGAAAAAATAGAAGCGGCTCTGCCCGGTGCAAACTGCGGTTCCTGCGGCTTTTCCGGCTGTTCGGGCTATGCTGCTGCATTGGCGGATGGGCAAACGGAAGATACCAATCTGTGTTCCCCCGGCGGAGAACAGGCGGCGGCTGCCATTGCGGAGATTTTAGGCGTCACGGGCGGTGGATTCGTTCGTAAAACAGCAGTTGTCCGCTGCCGTGGCAACTGGGACGTGACCGACATGAAAATGGAATACAAAGGACTTGCAACCTGCTTTGCCGCGAACCAGCAGCATGCGGGGATCGGCGCCTGCCGGTTCGGCTGCATCGGGTTCGGCGACTGCGCCGCCGTTTGCGAATATGGCGCGATCACAGTGGAAAACGGGTTGGCAAGCATCGATCCGGACAAATGCGTCGCCTGCGGCAAATGCGTGCAGGCATGCCCGAAATCCATTATCGCGCTGGTGCCTGCGGCGGATGAAGACCGCACGGTTTTATGCCGCAGCGCCGATAAAGGCGCAGTGACCAGAAAGGCCTGCTCGGCGGGCTGTATCGGCTGCATGCAGTGCGTGAAAGCCTGTGAACACGGCGCGGTCACTGTTTCTAATTTTTTAGCAAGCATTGATCCTGAAAAATGTGTCGGCTGCGGCAAATGTGAAGCAGTCTGTCCGCAGCACTGTATTGCGTCGTTTGCACCGGCACAGGTAAAATAAAGGTTTTTGATATAAAAAGGAGTTTAAGCAATTGTTGCAGTATTTTGCAAAACAGGTTGACGTCGCCGTGATCGGTGCGGGGCATGCGGGCATTGAAGCCGCGCTTGCCTGCGCACGGCTCGGGTGCGACACGGTGATTTTCACCATCAATCTGGATTCCGTCGGGAATTTGCCCTGCAATCCTGCCATCGGCGGGACGGCAAAAGGGCATCTGGTGCGTGAGCTGGACGCGCTGGGCGGTGAAATGGGCAAAGCCGCGGATGAAACGATGATCCAGTCGCGTATGCTCAACCGCGGCAAAGGCCCTGCGGTGCATTCGCTGCGCGCACAGATCGACCGGCGCGCCTACAGCGAGCGCATGAAACACACGCTGGAAACACAGGAAAATTTGCAGCTGATTCAGGCGGAAATTACCGATATTCAAAGAGAAAACGGCCAATGGAAGCTGGTCACGCGCTTGAACGCTTATTATTTGTGCAAAGCGGTGATTCTCTGCACCGGCACCTATCTGGGCGGCAGAATCTATGTTGGTGAGGTTTCCTATGAGAGCGGACCGGACGGACTGTTTCCCTCGACCATGTTGTCCGGCGCATTGACCCGGCTTGGCGTGAAAACACGGCGGTTTAAAACCGGAACGCCGCCGCGGGTTTTAAAATCCAGCATCGATTTTAAAGATCTGGAGGTGCAAAACGGGGACGAGCCGATCACCCCGTTTTCCTACGACACCGATCCGGCGACCTTGCAAAATAAAGTGGTTTGCCACATTACCTGGACAAACGAAAAAACCAAGGAAATCATTCTGTCCAATTTGCACCGTTCGCCGCTGTATGCCGGAAAGATCGAAGGGATAGGCCCGCGGTACTGTCCGAGCATTGAAGATAAAATTGTCCGGTTTGCCGATAAACAGCGGCACCAGGTGTTTATTGAACCCTGCGGGCTGCATACCGACGAAATGTATCTGCAGGGGGTGTCCTCTTCTTTGCCGGAGGAGGTGCAGCAGCAGATGTATAAAACGATCGGGGGACTGGAAAACGTTAAAATCATGCGCACCGCTTATGCGATCGAATATGACTGTATCGATCCTGTCTGCTTGTATCCGACGCTGGAATTCAAGGATTTTGAAGGACTTTACGGCGCAGGTCAGTTCAACAGCTCTTCCGGCTATGAGGAAGCGGCGGTGCAGGGTTTTGTCGCAGGCGTCAACGCCGCGCATAAAATAAAAGGGAAAGCGCCGTTTTTGCTGTCGCGGTCGCAGTCTTATATCGGGACGCTGATTGACGATCTGGTGACAAAGGGGTGCAACGATCCTTACCGGATGATGACCTCCCGTTCCGAATACCGGTTGGTGCTCCGGCAGGATAACGCGGACCGGCGGCTGATGCCGATCGGCCGGGAAATCGGACTGATCTCCGACCATGCCTGGGAAAACTATCTAAAACGCAAGGCGTTGCTTGAACGGGAAATCGAACGGGCAAATGCCACGGTGTTCCCGCCGAGTGATGCATTAAATGCGGTTTTGACCGCCTGTGGCACGACGCCGGTTTCCACCGGCGTGCGGCTGTGCGATCTGCTGCGCCGTCCGCAGATTACCTATGCGGACTTAACGCCGGTCGATACGACGCGTCCGGCGCTGCCGTTTGAAATTTTGGAACAGGCGCAGACCGAAATCAAATATGAAGGCTATATCAAACGGCAAAATGCACAGATCAAAGAAGCGCAGCGCCTGGAAATGCGCGTTTTGCCGGCAGATATTGATTACCAGCATATCAGCGGCCTGCGGCTGGAGGCCAGAGAAAAGCTTTCAAAAGTCCGGCCGCTGAACATCGGGCAGGCTTCCCGTATATCGGGCGTGTCTCCAGCGGATATATCCGTTTTGCTGATTTACCTAACCAAAAACGAAATCCATTAAAATCCATTTCAAAGCAGGTGTTTGCTTGACAGATCTTTTGGTCCGTTTATTTATCAAAGATTATAAAAATATCAACAGTGCGTCTGTTCGCAAACAATATGGCACGCTGTCCGGTTTGACCGGTATTCTTTTAAATATTTTGTTGTTTGCGGGCAAATTGACGGCCGGATTTTTTACCGGCGCGATTTCCGTCATTGCGGATGCATTTAATAATTTAACCGACGCGGGCTCTTCCATCGTCACGCTGGCGGGATTTAAAATCGCCGGTAAAAAATCGGATGAGGATCACCCGTTCGGGCACGGCCGTGCGGAATATGTGGCGGGACTGATCGTTTCATTGGTGATCCTGGTCGTCGGGTTTGAACTGCTGCGCAGTTCCTTTGAAAAAATCCTTCATCCCGAACCCATTGCTTTCAGCGGCGTTTCAGCCGTGATTTTGGGGGCATCGGTGCTGATGAAGCTGTGGCTGGGGCTGTTCAATCGCCGGTTGGGGCGCAGGATCGATTCCGCAATGCTGCGCGCCACAGCGACCGATTCCTTCACCGATGCGATCGCCACCTTTGCCGTTTTGGCGGGACTTTGCATTTTTTTGTTGACAGGATTGAATATCGACGGGTATTTGGGATTGGTCGTTTCCTTGTTTATCATGTATTCCGGCTATAACGCCGTGAAGGACACAGTCAATCCGCTGCTTGGTCAGGCGCCGGATCCGGCGTTTGTGCAGGGCATCCACGACACGGTGCTGGCGCACGATCAGATCATCGGTATTCATGACCTGATCGTTCACAACTATGGACCTGGCCGCATTATGATCTCGCTGCATGCGGAAGTGCCGGGCGACGGCGATATCATGCAGATCCATGACACGATCGACCTGATTGAGATGGAACTGCGTGAGAAATATGGGTGCGACGCGACCATTCACATGGACCCATTGGCGCCGGAAGATGATTTTATCCGAAAGCTGCGGGCGGATGTTGGCCGAATCATCGCCGGGATCGATGAAAGGCTCAGTATTCATGATCTGCGCGCAACCAACGGACCGACACATACCAATATTATTTTTGACGTTGTGGTGCCGTTCCATTTTCGGCTGTCGGACGATGCGTTGGTCGCCACGCTGAAAGCAGAGATCCAAAAACTAAATCCCACCTACTATGCCGTTATCACGGTGGACAGGGATTTAAGTTCTTATTCCGACAAAAATAAACCCAAACGGGGAGGCTCACATGAAAAAGAATAAAATCGATTCCCACTATCAGCAAAGTCTGCAGGCGCTGACCGACTGGATACGGCAAAACGAATTGGAACGCCGCAAATGGGCAGGCGAAAAATGGGCGCATCCATATGGCAGATGGTTTTTGGTTGCGCGCATCGGTATACCGATCCTGACCATTTTCGGGCTGATGTGCGTGCTCATTTATTGTTATATCCGCAATGCGCAGGTCTATTTATCACTGCTTGGCGCGCATGCAAACGGAAACAGCACCGCTGCAAAGCTCGCCTATGAAGCGGATATTGAATTTGTCGAGCTTTACACCGTTATTCTGGCGGTTTGCGGACTTTTGATGATTATCGGCTGTGTGCTTTTGGCTTTTTTAAAAAAGTATAAAATCGGGGTTTATTTTATTCTGTTTCCGGCAGCGGTCACGCTTGTGCATGTGGCAACCCAGTTTCAAATTGCCATGCCGGATAATTCCAACACCGATTATGCGCCGCTGCTCGGCTACACCGGTCTTTGCGTTATCCTGGTTTCGGTGTTTGCGATTGTGCTTTTGCTGTGTCTGGCGGTTCTGTTTATCTTTGCGAAGGACAAGCATAATATCAAAAAAATGGTGAATCATACATTGCAGAAAATCACAGCAGACAACGCGTTGGCGACGGATGAGGAATATTGTGAGATGATCGAGCAATATATCCGTGACGAGAAATTGAAAAAGAAACAGCGAAACGACAAAAAAAGCAGAAAAGCCGCGGCAATCATGCATGATGACGCGGAATAAAACATCTGCATTTTAAAGGGCTGATGGATTTGAAATATAAAATAGGACTGTTCAATGAATCGTTCCCGCCCTCGATCGACGGCGTTGCCAACTGCGTGTATAACTATGCAAAGGAAATTACCGCAAAGAAAGGCGACTGTGTGGTTGTGACACCGGAATATCCGGGGGTGAAGGACAATTACCCGTTTCGGGTTTACCGGTACCCGTCGTATGATATTGCAAAACGGTTCGGCTATCGGGTGGGAAACGTTTTGTCTTTCAAGCTGCGGCGGGATTTGAAAAAAGAACAATTTGATCTTGTGCATATCCATTCACCGTTTGCATCTTCTGTGATCGCATCGCAGCTGCGGCGCAAAGACAACCGGTTTCCGATCGTGCTGACCTATCACACCCGGTTTGATCTGGAACTGGACAAGCGGGCAAAATCCGCATGGTTTCGCCGTGCCGGACGATGGTTTATCCTGCGCAATCTGCATGCGGCGGACGAGGTCTGGATCGTGACCCACCGCGCCGCGCAGTTTTTGCGGGATGTCGGCTATAAGGGACCTTACCGCGTCATGTATAACGGGACGGATTTTCCAAAAGGAAAAGCGCCGGCGCAGAATGTCGCAGCGCTGCGGGAAAAGTTGGGACTCAAAAGCAGTTTCACGTTTTTATATGTCGGCCGAATGATGTGGTATAAAAATATCAAATTGATTTTGGACGCATTAAAACGGATTGGGGACAAGGTCGATTATCAAATGGTCTTTGTCGGCGGGGGAGATGATCTGCCCGCCATCAAGGCCTATGCTAAGCGTCTGCGTCTGCATAAAAAAATCATCTTTACCGGCGCCGTGTATGATCGGGAAGCGGTGCGCACTTATTTTTCCGCAGCAGATCTGTTTTTGTTCCCCTCGACCTATGACACTTCCGGCCTGGTGGTCAAGGAAGCCGCCGCCTGCGCAGTGCCCTGCGTTTTGGTGCGGGACGCATGCACGGCCGAAAATGCGACGGACGGGGAAAACAGCTTTTTATGTCAGGAAAACGCAGGTGATCTATCCAAGTGTATCCTGCGTGCGGTGCAGGATAAAGAAGCGTTGCGCAAGGTGGGAGAAAACGCGCAGCGTGATTTGTATTTATCCTGGGAAGATGCGGTGAAAGCCGCTTGTCAAAGATATGAAGAACTGATTGCAGAAAGGAAAAAGAAAACATGAGTAATTTGCAGCTTCAACAACCGGAAAACGGAGACACCATGGCGGTATTGCATACCAATATGGGGGATATCACCATTAAATTGTTTCCCCAGTTTGCACCCAAAACGGTAGAAAATTTCACAACACACATTCAAAACGGTTATTATAATGGGATCACCTTTCATCGTGTCATCAAGGATTTTATGATCCAGGGCGGCGATCCGACCGGTACCGGCTGCGGGGGAGAGAGTATTTTCGGGCATCCGTTTGAAGACGAATGCTGCGAGCAGCTGCGCAATTATCGCGGCGCGCTTTCAATGGCAAATGCAGGACCCGGCACCAACGGCAGTCAGTTTTTCATTGTGCAGTGCGGCGCCGTCAGCGACGGATTGCTCCAGCAGATGGAACAGCTTGCCGATCGCGGATACCCGGCGGAATGCACCGAAAACTATCGGAAATACGGCGGCACACCGCATCTGGATTACCGGCACACGGTGTTCGGTCAAGTGACGGACGGCATGGATGTTGTGGACGCGATTGCCAATGTGGAAACCGACGGCGCGGATAAGCCGATCAAAGATGTGGTGATTCAAAGCGCCGAAACCTTTATTTTCGGGGCATAATATGCACGCGTTTTTGGAAAGCGGCAGCGGCGTTGTTTTGCAGGTCGGTATTTTGTTCGTGCTGATTTTGGCCGGCGGCGTGGCGACCAAATGCAAATGGATCGACCGGCACGGCGTGGATGTTATGATCAACATTCTTTTGTATCTGGTCACACCGTGTTTGATTATCGATTCCTTTTTAAAAGTTGAATTTTCATTCAAAACAGCTATGCAATTGGGAATTGCAGGAGGGTGTGCGGTGCTGACGCATCTTGTGGGCATTGCCTTTTCCTATTTGTTTTGGAACGAAAAGGACAAACGCAAAAAATCGGTTTACCGGTTCGGCGTGATTTTTTCAAACGGCGGCTTTATGGCGATGCCGATGGCACAGGCGTTGTTTGGCGAACAGGGCGTGTTCTACGGTTCGGCTTATGTGATCGTTTTTAATATTTTGCAATGGACCTACGGCATCTCGCTCATGGATTTGCAACAGGGTAAGGCATCGCTTAAAAAAGTGCTGGTCAATCCCGGAACCATCGGTGTTTTGATCGGCATTCCGCTGTTTTTCTTTCGCCTGCCGGTGCCGCAAATTTTGTCGGAGCCGATCGGGTATCTGGCAACACTCAACACCCCGCTTGCCATGCTGATCACCGGTTTCTTTCTCGTGACGGCTGATTTTAAAAGCGGATTATTTGACCGTAAAATGTGGGTCAGCTTCCTGTTGCGTCTTTTGGTTATTCCGGGAGCTATGCTGCTTTTATTCCGGTTCGGATTCGGGCTCGGCGGTGTTTTGCTTTCCTGCTGCGTTTTGCCTGCCTGTGCACCATGTGCGGTCAACACCATGATTTTGTCCGCGAAATTTGGCGGCGACACAGCGCTTGCCAGCCGCATGATCGCATTGTCGACGCTGTTGTCGGTGCTTACCATGCCGGTACTATTGGCATTATCACAAATTTGACACAAAAAAGCATTCTGTGAACAGAATGCTTTTTTGTTTTGTTAAGATGTACAAAAAACAAAGCCGGGCGTTTGTTAATATTGCAGAAATTGTGAATAGGCAATTGACAAATGAAAAAAAGAAGTATATTGTTAATTTATATATAGATATATTGGGGAGGAAAGAATATGAAAAATAGATTTTATAAAGTCCTTTCGTTGTTGATTGGCGTTTGTTTGTTCTGCGCCTGCGCGGCGCCAGTGTCCGCAGCGGAAGCACAGGCGGAGAAACAAAAGGTAATCGCCTTCACATTCGACGACGGACCGAACACCGGCGTTTGCGCGCAGGTGCTGGACGTGTTGAAAGAGAACGATGTTGTGGCGACTTTTTTTGTCAACGCGATGCATATCAATGAAAACACCGCGCCGGTCATGAAACGCATGGCGGACGAAGGGCATCAGATCGGTTCGCATGGCTATAATCATAAGTTCATGACCAGTTGGACGATCGAACAGATCATGGAAGACTGGGAAGCAAGCTCGGATGCGATTTATGAGAGCGCAGGCGTTCGCCCGACAGTGATGCGCTGGCCGAATCTTTCCCAGCCGCGTATCATCGCGGAAGACCCGGACATTTTCCCTTATCCGACATTTGGCGGCATGCCCGGCGGCCCGGACGACTGGAATGATGAAGTCGATGTGCAGGAACGCATCGATAAGGTTGTTAATAATGCGCAGGATGGAGCCATCGTTTTGCTCCACTGCTTTGAAGGCAACTGGCAGACACCGGAAGCTTTGGAAACAATCATTCCGGAACTCAAAGCACAGGGTTATGAATTTGTCACCCTCGATGAACTGTTCGTGCGGCAGAACTGTGAGCCGACCCTTGGCAAACAGTGGGGTGTTGTGCCTTATACGCCTGTGGTGACATATGGAGATGTAAACGACGATGGCAAGATTAATTCCAGAGATTCTTTGCTGTTGCGGCAGTATATTGCAGATTATGATGTGGAAATCAATGAACTGGCGGCGGACGTTTACCGCACCGGAAAGGTAAATGCGGCAGATTCGCTCCTTTTGCGGCAATATATCGCAAAATATCCGGTGGAACTGGGCAAAGAGCTTTGATAAAAAATTTTAATTGCTGTTGATTTTTAAAAGATTTTGTGGTAAACTGATAAAAACACAAAATAAAAAGGCTTTGACGGGGAGGAGTATAAGCTTTCCAATGCAAAGAGAGAAAACGGCTGGTGTGAGTTTTCGTGCGGGAAGTTTGGAAGGTAGCCCCTGAGCTTTGAACCGAACGGCGGCAACGCCTAGTAGGCTTCAACGGGATTTCCGCCGTTATCTGGAAAGCGATATCGGAGCCGCGATTGGCATCCCGTATCGGCAAAGTGCAGAAATTTTTTCTGAACATGGGTGGTACCGCGAATCGTTCATTCGTCCCAGGCAGGTTTTTCAAACCTGTCTGGGATTTTTGTTTTTGCGCACCGTCCAAATTTAACAGTATTTTCATTTTCAAAGGGAAAGGAACGAAAAACCGCATGGCAAAAGAATTGGCAAAGACCTATGACCCGAAAGAGGTGGAAGAACGCACCTATGCTTTCTGGGAACAGGGAAATTATTTTCATGCCGAGATTGATCCGAAAAAGAAACCGTATACCATTGTGATGCCGCCGCCGAATATCACCGGTCAGCTGCACATGGGTCATGCGCTGGACAATACCCTGCAGGATATCCTGATCCGCTTTCGCCGGATGCAGGGATATTGCACGCTATGGCTGCCGGGCACTGATCATGCGTCGATCGCAACGGAAGCGAAGATCGTGGAGGCGATGGCAAAAGAGGGACTCACCAAAGAATCGATTGGACGAGAGGAATTCTTAAAACGCGCATGGGACTGGAAAAAACAATATGGCGGACGGATCACGTCCCAGCTGCGGAAAATGGGCTCCTCCTGCGACTGGCAGCGGGAACGCTTCACCATGGATGAGGGCTGTTCCAAAGCGGTCAAGGAAGTGTTTATCAATCTCTATCAAAAAGGTTTGATTTACCGCGGCGAACGCATGATCAACTGGTGCCCGCACTGTTTGACCTCCATTTCCGATGCGGAGGTGGAATATGAAGAACAGCAGGGCAAGTTCTGGCATTTAAAATACCCGTTCAAAGACGGCAGCGGTTACATTGAGCTTGCGACCACCCGTCCGGAAACGTTGCTGGGCGACACGGCGGTTGCCGTGCACCCGGATGACGAACGGTATAAAAATATGATCGGTAAAATGCTGATCCTGCCGCTGGTCGGGCGGGAGATCCCGATCGTCGCCGACACCTATGTCGATCCGGAATTCGGGACCGGCGCGGTGAAAATCACACCGGCGCACGACCCGAATGACTTTGAAGTCGGTCTGCGGCATGACCTGCCGGTCATCACCGTTTTGACAGAAGATGCAAAAATCACACAAGACTATGAAAAGTATGCCGGCATGGACCGTTATGAAGCGCGCAGAGCGATCGTTGCGGATCTGGAAGCGGGCGGTTATCTGCTCGAAACAGAAGACCACACCCATAATGTCGGCACCTGCTATCGCTGCGGAACAACGGTGGAACCGCGTGTTTCCAAGCAGTGGTTTGTGAAAATGAAGCCGTTGGCAGGACCTGCGATCGAGGCGGTCAAATCCGGACAGACAAAATTTGTGCCGGAACGGTTTGAAAAAATTTATTTTCATTGGCTGGAAAATATTCGCGACTGGTGCATTTCCCGTCAGCTTTGGTGGGGACATCGCATTCCCGCTTATTATTGTGCAGATTGTGGTGAAATCACCGTTGCGGTGGATCAGCCGGAAAGCTGCCCGCACTGCGGGTGCAAACAGCTCACGCAGGACCCCGACACGCTGGATACCTGGTTTTCCTCCGCGCTTTGGCCGTTTTCCACTTTGGGTTGGCCGGATAAAACGGAAGACCTTGCTTATTTCTATCCGACGAACACATTGGTCACCGGCTATGACATTATCCCGTTCTGGGTCATGCGCATGATGTTTTCCGGCATTGAACAGATGGGACAGGTTCCGTTCGATACTGTTTTGATCCATGGCCTGGTGCGGGATGCACAAGGCCGGAAAATGTCCAAATCATTGGGCAACGGCGTCGATCCTTTAGAGGAGATCGAAAAATACGGTGCGGATGCCCTGCGCTTTACACTTGCGACCGGCAACAGCCCCGGCAACGACATGCGGTATATTCCCGAACGGGTGGAAGCATCCCGCAATTTTGCCAATAAAATCTGGAACGCAGCACGTTTTATTCTGATGAATTTGTCGGAAGATGAACCGGCGCCGTATGTGCCGGAAAATCTTTTGCCGCCGGACAAATGGATTTTAAGTAAATTCAACTCCCTTGTTGAAGACGTCACCGATCACCTTGAAAAATTCGAACTAGGTCTTGCAGTGCAGAAGCTCTATGACTTTATCTGGGATATTTTCTGCGACTGGTATATTGAAATCGCAAAGATCCGTTTGTATTCTGACGATAAAGAGACCGTCAAGGCGGTGCTGGTGTTTGTCATGAGCAACACCTTAAAGCTTCTGCACCCCTTCATGCCGTTCATCACCGAGGAGATCTGGCAGTCGCTGCCGCATACCGGCGAATCCATCATGATTTCCGATTGGTGCCGGCCGGATGAAACGCTGCGTTTCACCGAGGAAGCAAAAGAATTTGAACGTATCATGGGCGCGGTGCGCGCCATTCGCAACCGCCGTGCGGAAATGAATGTTGCGCCGGGGAAAAAAGCGGCGGTATTTATCGAAACGGCCTGGGCCGACACCTTCCGGGATAACAGCGCGGTCATTGAAAAATTGGCAAGCGCATCTTCGGTGGAAATCATCGATCATAACGACATTGAAAACGCTGTCAGCATCGTCACCGACGACGCGAAAATTTTTATACCGTTAGGCGAACTGGTGGATATGGAAGCGGAACGCAAACGGCTGACAAAAGAACGGGAAGCCGCGCAAAAACAGCTTGCGCAAACGGAAGGAAAACTCAACAACCAGGGCTTCTTGTCCAAAGCGCCGCAGGCGGTGATCGACCAGCAAAAGGAAAAGGCTGATACCCTGCGGGAAAAACTGGCGCTGCTCGACGAACAGCTGGCAAAATTATAAATCGGCAAACGCCGGCCGTGCAAAGCCGCGGCCGGTATTTTTCACGGAGGAATTCTTTTTGGAACAATTGGATTTTAACGGCGCTGTCGCCTATATCGATTCATTTTTGCGGTTTGGCTCCAAGCTTGGGCTCAAACACATCACAATGCTGCTGCAAAAGCTCGGGAACCCGCAGGATCAACTGAAATTTATCCATGTGGCGGGCACCAATGGGAAAGGCTCAACCTGTGCCTACATTGCCAATATCCTGCAATGTGCGGGCTATAAAACCGGTCTGTTTATTTCTCCTTATGTGCTGGATTTCAGAGAACGGTTCCAGATCAACGGCCAATGGATCGAAAAGGAGAAACTGGCGCACTACACTTCGATTGTCAAAGCAGCGGTGGAAACAATGGAAAGGCAAGACTGGCCGACCGAATTTGAACTCATCACTGCCATTGCCTTTGTTTATTTTTTAAATGAAGGCTGTGATGTTGTGGTGCTGGAAGTGGGACTGGGCGGCCGGTTCGACTCCACAAATGTGATCAAAACGCCGCTTTGCAGCGTGATCTGCTCGATTTCTTTCGATCACACCGACATTTTAGGGGACACCATTGAACAAATCGCATCCGAAAAAGCGGGCATTATCAAAGAGGGCGGAAAAACAGTGTGTTATCCGCAGCCCTTTGAAGCGGCGCGGAAAGTCATCCGAAAAACCGCCATGAATAAGCACAACGCTTTTGTTTTGGTCGATCCGCAACAGGTGCGGGTGGAATCGGAAAGCCTGTCCGGCACAAAAATGCAATACCGGCAGTTTTCCCTGACTTTAAAGCTACCCGGCGTTCATCAGCCGCTGAATGCCGCCACCGCAATTGAAGCGATTTTACAGTGCGCTTTGCCGGTGCCGGATACCGCGATTGAAACGGGAATTGGGCAAACCGTGTTCCCTGCGCGATGTGAAGTGCTGCGGCATCAGCCGCCGGTCATTTTAGACGGCGCGCATAATTTGGACGGGGTTACCGATCTTGTCGGCGTTTTGTCACAGCTGGAACAAAAATGCGTTGCGATCATGGGCATGATGCGGGATAAGGATGCAAACGGCGTTTTGAAAATTTTGTCCCCTTATTTTGAAAAGATCATCACTGTCACCGTTTCCAATCCGCGCTCTTTTTCGGCAGCAGAATTAAAAGCAGTTGCGCAAAACTATTGCGGCGATGTTACCGCCGCGCCGGATGTTTCTTCGGCGGCTGCCATGGCGCTGTGCGCCGGGTTGCCGGTTTGTGCATGCGGTTCCTTTTATTTTGCGTCGGAAATTCGTCCTTTCCTGCTTTAAAAAAACAAAATCAACCGGCGGATTTCGTGCGGTTTTGCAAAAGGGAACTTCTATACTTGTATAGAGGTTCGTTTTTGTATCGATACAAAATAAAAAGGCAAGGAAGGATGGGTAATCAATGCAATGCAGTATCTTCACGTCGGGAAACATGGTCACAGCCAAACTGTCCGGTGAGCTGGACCATCACAGTGCCAAAAGTATCCGGGAACAGATCGACTGCGAAGTGGAGGCCGTGCAGCCGGACAAGTTGTTTTTGGATTTTAAGGACATCACCTTCATGGACAGCTCCGGCATCGGACTTGTCATGGGCAGATACCGGCTGATGCAGCTGCACGGCGGTGAAGTCATCATTTTAAATCCGTCGCCATCTATTCGCAAAGTTATGCGTCTGGCAGGTCTGGGCCGGTTGGCAAAAATCGAAACCAGCGCCTGAAAACAATCCATTCCCTGCGAAAGGAATCAAAAATTATGATTAAAATCATCAATCAATTCAAAATGGAGCTGCTGGCGCGGTCCAGCAACGAAAGCTTTGCGCGCGCGGCAATCGCGGCGTTTATTTCTCAACTGGACCCGACGGTGGAGGAATTAAGCGACATTAAAACCGCCGTGTCGGAAGCGGTAACCAACTGCATTGTGCACGCTTATAAGGAGCAGCTCGGTTACATATATATTACCGTTCGGATTTTAAACGACAACAAGGTTTCCATTAAAATCAAAGATAAGGGCTGCGGCATTCCGGATGTTGAAAAGGCAATGGAACCGCTGTATACCACGGCGGGAGGTGAACGCGCAGGACTGGGCTTTGCCGTTATGGAAAGCTTCACCGATAAATTAACGGTGCATTCCGCAGTCGGGCGGGGAACGACGGTGATTTTCCATAAACAGCTGCAAACCAGATAAGCAAAAGGATCGTGAAGCGTTTATCACCGAGAATCTGCAGCTGGTACATGCCTGCGCACACCGGCTTGCAAAACGCGGGATCGAATATGACGAATTGTATGCAGCGGGCTGCGAGGGACTGATCAAAGCAGCGGATAAGTTTGACAAAACGCGCGGTTATCAGTTTTCTACCTATGCCGTGCCGGTTATTTTGGGAGAAATGAAACGCCTCTTTCGGGACGGCGGCGCCGTCAAGGTCGGCCGCAGTGTGAAAACGCTTGGGATCAAAGCGGCAAGGACCCGGCAGGAATTGTGTGCCACACTCGGGCGTGAACCGACGGTGCGGGAAATCGCAAAGGCTTTGTGTGTTTCGCCGGAGGATATCGCCGTTGCGCTGGACGCTGCAGCACCGCCGGTTTCTTTGACAATAGAGGACGATGGGGAAAGCATGCAGGCGGATTTGAAGGTTTCCGGATTCGACGAACAGCTCACCGCATCGATCGCGTTGCAGCAGGCGGTGCAGGCGCTGCCGGAAAAGGATCGCAAGCTGATTGTGCTGCGGTATTATCAAGAACAAACGCAGGTCAAAACTGCAAAGTTGCTTGGCATGACACAGGTGCAGGTTTCCCGGCGGGAAAAGGCGATTTTGCTTGCGATTAAGCAAAAATTAACGGGTTAAAATGAAATTTTGTGAAAAAAATAAAAAAATTACAGGTT
Organism: uncultured Clostridia bacterium; assembly: GCA_946493765.1. Classification (GTDB taxonomy): domain Bacteria; phylum Bacillota; class Clostridia; order Oscillospirales; family Acutalibacteraceae; genus RUG11462. Next base: position 32,697 of record CAMMAZ010000016.1, read on the forward strand.
GTTGTGCCGATTATTTATTCAATGTCATAAAAAATACTTGACTTTGACCTTAAAATAGAGTATGATAAATGCAATGTGAAGTTTTGGATATATGAGGGATCGTTCTTTGGGCACTGAAAAAAATTTGCGGCGTTTGGACGATGAGCAATTGGCCGAACAAGCAAAAAACGGAGACAGCGCCGCTTATGATGCGTTGCTCAGAAGATATGTTTTTCTGGTGCATTCCCGTGCCGCAGGTTATAAAGGCAGCAACGTGGATTTTGAAGACCTGGTGCAGGAGGGCATGATCGGCTTGATGCATGCCGTCGCAGGGTACGATAAAGACTGCGGGGCGAGCTTTCAAACGTTTGCGCGGCTTTGCATCGACCGGAATATCATCTCCGCCGTGCGCGCAACATTGCGCAAAAAGCAGATCCCGAAAAACTCGCTTGTTTCGATCGACGATGCGGGAGAGCCGGCAAACACCGGCGACCGGCATGCCCAGAACCCGGAAAATGTGGTGATTGCGAAAGAGGAGCTGGCGCTTTTATATCAGAAAATATTCGCATCGCTCAATGATTTTGAACTGGGTGTTTTAAAACTCTATCTGGCAGGCTGTTCCTATCGCAGCATTGCCGAAAAATTTGGTTGTTCCTATAAGGCCGTCGACAATGCGATGCAGCGGCTCCGGCGCAAACTGAAGTAAAAAAAGGCGCAAAGCCTTTTGTATATGGCCCGATAGCTTAAAGCAGAGCGTTGTTTTTTCAAAGGTGTCGGTGAGATTCCGACAAGGGCAAATATCAATTCAAGCGAGGTAAAATCATGTTCGAGGACAAAACTTTAGTCTGCAAAGAATGCGGTGAAGAATTCGTTTTCACAGCAGGAGAGCAGGAATTCTACGAGGCGAAAGGCTTCGTGAATGAACCACAGCGTTGCAAGGCTTGCCGCGACGCCCGTAAAAATGCTTCCAGAGCAGGAAGAGAAATGTATACAACTGTATGCGCTGCCTGCGGAAAAGAAGCGGTTGTACCTTTTAAGCCGCGTGACGACCGTCCTGTTTATTGCAGCGAATGTTTTGCAAAATCAAGAGAGGAATAAAAGTCATCTGCTGATTTGGTTGCAAATCAAAAGCTGCCCACTTATTTAAAGTGGGCAGCTTTTTCTTTAGAGAAAGGAAAAAATGAAAACAAAAGTCAATCTGATCGCCGTGTTCGACAAAGCCGAGCAAAACATTTTATTCTGTTTGCGCCGCAAGGATCCTTTCAAAGGCAAATTCAACTTTGTCGGCGGGAAAATCGGGCAAAACGAAGACCATCTTTCTGCCGCTTACCGGGAACTTTTTGAGGAGACCGGCATTGAAAAAACGGACATTTCGCTTTTTCATGTGATGGACATTATCTATTATGGCACCGACACACTGCTCGAGGTCTATGCCGGGACGTTAAATAAGGATAAACATGTCACGGGAGAGGAAAATAAGCTTTTCTGGCTGCCGGTCGATGAAAATTTTGCCGATGAACGTTTTGCAGGGCAGGGCAATATTTCGCACATTTTAGCGCAGATCAAAACTTATAAACTGTCTGCGATCTCATAAATCAGCCGTTCGCTCTTTTCCCAGCCAAGGCATGGGTCGGTGATGGATTTTCCGTAAATCCCGTCGCCGATGTTTTGGTTCCCGTCCTCTAAGTAGCTTTCGATCATCAGCCCTTTGACCAGCTTTTCAATGTGTTTGTTGTGCCGGCGGGAATGCAGAATCTCCTTGCTGATGCGGATCTGCTCGAGATACTGTTTGCCGGAATTGGAATGGTTAGTGTCGATGATCACCGCCATGTTCTGCAGGTTCTTTTGCTCATAAGCGGCATACAGCCGGTTGATATCTTCATAATGGTAGTTCGGAATGGATTGCCCGTGTTTGTTCACCGAACCGCGCAGAATCGCATGTGCCAGCGGATTGCCGGAGGTGCTGACCTCCAATCCGCGATAAATAAATGTGTGTTCACACTGCGCCGCGGTGATGGAATTGAGCATGACCGAAAAGTCGCCGCTGGTCGGGTTTTTCATGCCGACAGGGGATTCGATCCCGCTTGCAACCAGCCGGTGCTGCTGGTTTTCCACTGACCGTGCGCCGACTGCGACATAGGACAAAACATCGGATAAATACTGATAATTTTCCGGATAGAGCATCTCGTCCGCGCAGGGCATGCCCGTTTCACAGATGACCTTGGTGTGCAGCTTGCGAATAGACAAAAGCCCTTTTAGCATATCCGGTTTGCCGTTGGGATCCGGCTGGTGGATCATGCCCTTATACCCTTCGCCGGTGGTGCGGGGCTTGTTGGTGTAGAGCCGGGGAATGATCAGGATTTTATCCTGCACCTTTTCCTGCACCTTTAAAAGCCGGTGCATATAATCCATAACCGGTTTTTCGCTGTCGGCGGAACACGGGCCGATAATCAGTAAAAATAAATCCGATTGCCCGGTGAATATCGCTTTGATTTTTTCATCCCGCTGCGCTTTGATTTTGGTTTCTCGCTCTCCCAGCGGATATTCCGCTTTCACCTCTTCGGGAACGGGAAGCTTTCTGATCAGTTCAATGGACATTTTTTCAACAACCGCCTTTTTTAATCTGCCATTTATCATAGCATATTTTGAGAAAAAATGCAATGTGTTTTGCAGGTTTCACAAAGAAATCGGAAACGATTTGTCTATTTCGCTGCAATTGTGGGCAAAACATCGGAAATCCTGTCCAATTTGCAGAAAAACGGGAATTTTCTTGACATTGATTTTTTGAAATTATATAATTTAACATAGAAAAATTTATGGAAGTAATGGAGATGGCTTATGAAAAACAGCTATGAAAGTCCGCTTTGCTCCCGCTATGCGAGCAAGGAAATGCAGTATATTTTCTCACCTGACAAAAAATTTACCACCTGGCGAAAGCTCTGGGTCGCGTTGGCACAGGCGGAACAACAGCTAGGGTTGCCGATCACCGACGAACAGATCAAGGAACTGCAAAGCCATATCGACGATATTGACTATGAAAAAGCCGCCGCTTACGAAAAGGAGTGCCGGCACGACGTGATGTCGCACATCAAGGCCTATGGCGACCAGTGCCCGAAAGCAAAGGGCATCATCCATCTGGGCGCGACCTCCTGCTATGTGGGGGACAACACCGACATCATCCTTATGCGGGAAGGCTTGCAGCTGCTGCGCCAAAAACTGCTCGGCGCCATCAAGCTGCTTTCGCATTTCGCGGACAAATATAAAAACACGCCGACATTGGCGTTCACCCATTTCCAGCCCGCCCAGCCGACGACGGTGGGCAAGCGCGCGACCCTCTGGATTCAGGATTTAACAATGGATCTGGAAGAGCTGGATTTTGTGCTGTCTTCCTTGAAAATGCTCGGTTCCAAAGGCACCACCGGCACCCAGGCGAGCTTTAAGGAACTGTTCGACGGCGACATGCAAAAAATCCAGGAACTCGACCGGTTGATCGCGGAAAAAATGGGATTTCGTGAAACCTACGCCGTTTCCGGACAAACCTATTCCAGAAAGGTAGACGCACGGGTGATGAACGTGCTGTCTGCTATTGCGCAGTCGGCGCATAAGTTCAGCAACGACATCCGCCTGTTGCAGCATTTAAAGGAAGTGGAAGAACCGTTTGAAAAAGGACAGATCGGTTCCTCCGCCATGGCCTATAAACGCAATCCCATGCGCAGCGAGCGCATTGCATCCCTCTCCCGCTATGTGATCTGCGATGCGCTGAATCCTGCCGTGACCGCGTCCGCCCAGTGGTTTGAACGCACACTGGACGATTCGGCCAACAAACGAATTTCTATCGCGGAAGGCTTTTTGGCGGTCGATGCGATTTTGAATCTGGTCATGAACGTGTCGGACGGCCTGGTGGTCTATGAAAAGGTCATTCACCAGCGCCTGATGGCGGAACTGCCGTTTATGGCAACGGAAAATATTTTGATGGACGCCGTCAAGCGCGGCGGCGACCGGCAGGCGCTGCACGAGCGTATCCGCGTGCATTCCATGGAAGCCGCCAAACGAGTGAAGGCCGAAGGCCTTTCCAACGATTTGCTGGAGCGTATTGCAGCGGATCCGGCGTTTGACACCGATCTTGTTTCGCTGCAAAAGCTGATGGATCCGGCTGCATTTGTCGGCATGGCGCCGCAGCAGACGGAGCTGTTTTTACAAAACGTGGTGGAACCGCTGCTTTCTAACAACGACACCGACATTGAACTGCCCAGCATTAACGTTTAAAGCAAAGGAGAAGCATTGCAGATGAACCAGACTGTTATCATATTGGATTTCGGCGGGCAGTATAACCAGCTGATCGCGCGCCGGGTGCGGGAATGCAACGTCTATTGCGAGGTGCTGCCCTACACGACGCCGATCGAAAAAATCAAAGCGATGCAGCCCGCGGGTCTGATCTTCACCGGCGGACCCAACAGCGTTTACGATCAAAACGCGCCGCATATCGGCAAAGAAATTTTCACGCTCGGCGTGCCGGTGCTCGGTATCTGCTATGGCTGCCAGCTGATGGCCTATCTGCTCGGCGGCGTTGTCTCTCCCGCAAGCGATGCGACCGCGCGGGAATATGGCAAAACGCAGACCACGTATCAAACAAGCAGCGTTTTGTTTGCAGACGAAGCGGGCATTTCCTGGATGAGCCACGGCGATTATATCAGCGCGGTGCCGGAAGGATTCACAGTCACTGCGAAAACCGATGTCTGTCCGGTGGCGGCGATGGAATGCAAAGAGAAAAAATTCTATGGCGTGCAGTTCCATCCGGAAGTCAGCCACACCGAAAACGGATTATCCATGCTGCGCCGCTTTTTGTATGACGTGTGCGGATGTGTGGGCGACTGGACAATGGAAAACTATGCGAAAACACAGGTAGATGCGATCCGCCAAAAGGTCGGGGATGGAAGGGTGCTGCTGGCGCTGTCCGGCGGTGTGGATTCCTCTGTCGCGGCCGCGCTTTTATCCAAAGCGGTGGGCGGTCAATTGACCTGCATTTTCGTCGATACCGGCATGATGCGCAAAAACGAGGGAGACGAAGTGGAAGCCGCGTTCCAAAACAGCGGGATGCATTTTGTCCGCTGCGACGCGTCGGAACAGTTTTTGCAAAAGCTTTCCGGTGTTTCGGATCCCGAGAAAAAGCGCCGGATCATCGGTGAGGAATTTATCCGCGTGTTTGAAGCGGAAGCCAAAAAGATCGGCAGAGTCGACTTTTTGGTGCAGGGCACCATCTATCCCGATATCATCGAGTCGGGACTTGGCGACGCGGCGGTGATCAAAAGCCATCACAATGTCGGCGGTCTGCCGGAGCATGTGGATTTTAAAGAGATCATCGAACCGCTGCGCCTGCTGTTTAAGGACGAGGTGCGCGCGCTCGGCCGTGAGCTCGGTCTGCCGGAATACTTGGTTTCCCGCCAGCCGTTCCCGGGTCCCGGCCTTGCCGTTCGTGTGATCGGGGACATCACAAAAGACAAACTTGCCATCCTGCGGGAGGCGGACGCGGTCGTGCGGGAGGAAATCGAAAAAGCGGGCATTCCCGCCAATCAGTATTTTGCGGTGTTGACCAATGTGCGTTCCGTCGGCGTGATGGGAGACGCGAGAACCTATGATTATATGGTCGCTATCCGCGCGGTGACCACCAGCGATTTCATGACCGCGGATTATTGCAAAATTCCCTATGCGGTGTTGGATAGGATCTCAAACCGCATGGTCAATGAGGTCAAGCATATCAACCGCGTGGTCTATGACATCACGAGCAAACCCCCGGCAACGATTGAATTTGAGTAACGAAAATTGTGAATGCAGAATTGATTCACAACGCAAGATTCTAAAACGATAAATTTGACATTTTCGCGTTTGCGTGCTATTATAATAACACGTTTGTCGAAGGACTTGCAATCAAAAAGACAGTTGCAATTGGGATAAGGCCTTGCGAGGCTTTATCCCATTTTTATATGAGACGCCAACTTGAAACACGGTTTTTGACAACGAAAATGATTGTCTGTTTTGGCAACGGTGCGCAGAACCGTTGCTCATGTGGGAGCGATTCATTTTTTGCTTTTGAATACCAAATCAAAGGAGACGATTATGGGAATTTGCAGTAAACTCTTGTATCCATAAACAAAATACAGGAGGTTTTATCAATGGAGAAAATTTTACTGGATACCGATATTGGCGGCGATATTGACGATGCGATCTGCCTTGCCTATTTGTTAAGAGAACCGCAGTGTGAACTGCTCGGCATTACCACTGTTTGCGGGGAGTCTGAAAAGCGTGCGGCGGTTGCGGACGCTATTTGCAAAGCCGCAGGCGTAAAGATTCCGATTGTGGCCGGAATGGACAGCACCTTACAGCCTATTCCATTGTATCCAACGCCTGACGGCGCCCGTGCATTGAAAAATTGGCGGCACGATACCTTTGAGAAAGCAGACGCACCGGCATTTTTGTATAAAAAAATCAAAGAAAACCCGCACGAGATCGTGCTGATCGGTATCGGGAACATGACCAATATTGCCACGCTGTTTCGCACTTATCCCGACGCGCCTGATTTGCTAAAGGGACTTTACGTGATGAATGGTTATTTCGGTTTGGAACAACTGCCTGACCCATATTATAACTGGAACGCCTGGGCGGATCCGTTGGCTTCTAAAATTGTGTTTTCCTCTCGTGTTGATACACATAGAGCCATTCCGCTGGAAGTGACCGATATGCTTACGATTGAAGCAGAACAGGCGCGTACGCTTTTGCAAGCAGACAGCGATTTGATGAAAGCTGTATTCGACTTCGGAGACGCATGGCTGCAAAGCGAGGGGAAATTGACCTTACACGATCCGCTGGCTGCGGTCAGCGTTTTTTATCCGGACATTTGCAGTTATGAAAAAGGTTTTGTGCAGGTAGAAACCGTGCAAAAAAGCAATATGGGCGGGACTTCCTTTACCGCTGCGGCAGATGGAAATGTGGAGATTGCAAGGACTGTGGATCAGGCACGTTTTTACCATATTTTGCGCACCACCCTAAATGCAGGGACTTTGACTCCAAACCGGCATGAGATACCGCCGTTGGTGGTCCGTCGGGCAAAATCGGGCAGGAAGAGCAAGGGCATGCCATGCTGAATGTGGCGGAAAGCTGGTGTGTAGCACAAGCTTGATTTCCGTTCCAATATCACTTATCATAAAGCATGGCCTGTGGCATAGTTCAAATAAAAAATGCGATAAAAGTGGAGGTGCACATATGCAAAAATGGTATGATGAAGAATATCAATTTGAAATCGAAGTTACCGGATTTCTGCGCGGCGACCACACGCAAGGGTATTGCCGCAACGGCGAGGAGATCGGAGACCGGTATACCTGCACCTATGGTTGTCCGGTCAATGCGGACGGGCAGGGGATCTGCTCGAAAGTCATGCTGATACTGTTTCCGATCATGGAAGCGGGCAGACGCGGAATTAAACGGTTAAAAAGCGACCTCAAATAAAGAAAGAAGCGGCGCAACCCTAACAAAGTCAACCGCCGCTTCCCCGCGCACAACCGCCAAAAGGCAGGAAGTACATAAATATTATACACTGTGTCTCTTCCTTTTGCAAGCGGTATGCGCACAAATGAAAACAAAGAAAGGAAGAAATAAAATGCAGGAAAGATGGAACACTTTTTTGGAAGAACTGTTCGAGGACACGCTGCAGGCGTGGTATAAAACCCGAGAGCACGAATATCTGGAGGAAAAGGAAAAACAGTTAAACGAACGGCTGGATGCGCTGTGCAGTAAAGAGCAGCGGGTGCTGATCGACGACTTTTTGTTTGAAACCGAGCTGGATAAAGAGCGCGGCATCGCATTTATTTATCGAAAAGGCATGCAAGACGGTCTGTCGATCTTAAAAACCATGGGTGTTTTTTAAAAACAAAACGATTCATTTTAAATGCAGCCCGGCGGAAAAATATATCCGCTGGGCATTGTTTTAGCATAAAAAATGTGTTACAATGGAGCCGTTCCAAACGGATTTTAAAACACGAAGCCAAAAATCTCTTGTTTTGACAGTTACGCATAGGAGAAATGGCAAGATGCAAAAATATCTTGATCTTTTAAAAGAAAAAGGGGCGGATTTAGCGGTTGCGATCGACGTGAAAACCGTTAAAACCGCACCGTGGACGGTCTATCGCTGCCGTTATGGCTGTGATTTTTATGGGAAAAGCCATTGTTGTCCGCCACATTCACCGACCTGGAAAGAAACACAAGAAATGCTGGATTGCTTTACTGTCGGTATTTTGTTTCGATGCCAAAGCATGCGAGAGATAACGCCGTTTGCGCGTGAAATGAGCAACATGCTGTTTTTGGACGGTTATTATAAGGCGATGGCATTTAGCAGCGGTCCCTGCCGGATATGCGAGCAGTGCGATCCGGAGCATTGCCGGTTTCCAAAGTTGGCATTGCCTTCTATGGAGGCATGCGGAATCGATGTGTTCGCCACGGTCAGAAACAACGGAATCCCAATCAATGTGATACGCGCCAAAAACGAGCAGGCAAGCTATTTTGGCTTGATTCTTGTGGAATAGCGGCTGCACGACAAGTTTTTCAAAAGCGCAAAAAAATATTTTGGAAAGGAACAAAAGCATGCAGAACATACCGGATAAAAATGCGATTTTTCCGAATGAATACCACACGTCCTGTTTTATTAAAAATGTTGTCACCGCACCAAACATCCAAATCGGAGATTATACCTATTATGACGATGCGACTGACCCGACGGGATTTGAAAAAAACAATGTTTTGTTCAATTATCCGGAATTCGGCGACCGACTGATAATCGGAAAATTCTGTTCCATCGCGTCCGGCACCAAGTTTATTATGGGTCCTGCCAATCACCGGCTTTGCAGCGTGACCACCTATCCCTTTCATGTGTTTGGCGGCGTCTGGGAAGCGCGAACCCCCGCCCATTTATCGCAGCTGCCGCAAAAAGGGGATATTGTGATCGGAAATGATGTGTGGATCGGGCGGGAAAGCGTGATTATGCCGGGGGTTAAAATCGGTGATGGCTGCATCATTGCCGCCTATTCTGTGGTGACAAAAGATGTCCCGCCTTATACCGTCGTGGGCGGTAATCCCGCCAAACCCATTAAAAAACGGTTTGGCGACACATTGATTTCTTTATTGCAGCGATTAAAATGGTGGGATTTTGAACCGGAAGCACTCGCAGAGATTTTGCCGCTTTTGTGCGACCCGGATTTGGAGAAGGTCGAAAAGGAACTGCGGGCAAGGCTGCAAGCAGCAGAACAATAAGATTGTGAGGAAAATGATGATTGTGTTGATTGCCGGTGCATCCCATACCGGAAAAACAGCGTTGGCGCAAAAATTGATGGAACGCTATCAGATCCCGTATTTTTCGATCGACCATTTAAAAATGGGGCTGATCAGAAGCAAAAACACCACGCTCACCCCGGAGGATGATGCGGCGCTGACCGGGTATCTCTGGCCGATCCTGCGGGAAATGATCAAAACAGCGATCGAAAACCGGCAAAGCTTGATTATAGAAGGGGCTTATATTCCCTTTGACTGGAAAAAGGATTTTGACGCTTTTTATTTAAAGGAAATCCGATATGTTTGCCTTGTGATGACAAAACGATATATCACAACGCATTTTTCCGATATTTTAAAATTTGCAAATGTGATCGAACAGCGTCTGGACGACGATTGCACGATGCAGGCAGTGCTTGCCGACAGCGCGGAAAATCTGCGTTTGTGTAAAGCGCATGGTTGCGACTATATTTTGATCGACGACGCTTATCAAATTGATTTGATGTTATAAGCAGGATAGGAGGAAATAATCCGATGCAAAGGCAGGAACTCAAAGAAATTTTGGAAATTTTTTGTGCGTCCGGCTGGGAACTGATTGCTTCTCCGGCGCGGCGCTGGCTGGACGGTGCGGGAAACACCGCGGAACTGATCGTGGCTGTCAAACAGGCGCAAAAAGAATGCGGCAGCTGCGGCTGCGAAATGGATTCGCTGTATCCGCGGGCACTTGCATTGCTTTGCGCTTGAGGTGCGGATCTGAAGGTCGGAAAGGAGTGTATTTTTAATGGATAGCAAAGAAAAAATGCATAGTGGTATGTTGTATTTGCCCGGTGACGAGGAATTGCAAGCTGAACAAATGGGTTATCTTGACCGCCTCTATGATTTTAACCAGACAAGACCCACAGAGCAAGAAAAACGGCAGGCATTGCTGCAAGAAATGTTTGCCCAAATCGGGGAGGGCTGTTATGTTGAACCGCCGCTGCGCGCCAATTGGGGTGGACATCATGTGCATTTTGGCAGCCATATCTATGCCAACTTCAATCTGACACTGGTGGATGATACGCATATCTATGTCGGGGACTACACGATGTTCGGACCCAATGTAACGGTAGCGACCGCCGGACATCCGATTTTGCCGGAACTGCGCGAACAGATCTATCAGTATAACGCACCGGTGCATATCGGCCGTAACTGCTGGATCGGTGCGGGGGCGATCATTCTGCCGGGCATCACGATCGGGGACAATACCGTCATCGGCGCTGGCAGCGTGGTCACAAAGGATATACCGGATAACGTGGTGGCGGTCGGCAATCCCTGCCGGGTGCTGCGTCCGATCGGGGAGCAGGATAAAATTTATTATTTCAAAGATCGCAAAATCGACCAAAGCCAGCTCGGATGAAAAGCTTTTTGCAGTGCAGGATTTTTAATGCCGGTCAATGGTTTGAACGGCAATCAAAAGAATAGGAGAGAAAGAAAATGAAACAGGATATGATTGTGATTCTGGATTTGGGAAGCAGTGAAAACACCAGGCTTGCACGCGAAATCCGCGCGCTTGGCGTTTACAGTGAAATTTATCCGCACGACATCACCAAAGCGGAACTTGCAGCGCTGCCGAACGTGAAAGGCGTGATTTTGTGCGGTGGGGAACACCGTGTGGTAGATGGAGTGGAAATCGATGTTTTACCCGAAATCTATGATACCGGTCTTCCCTTTATGGCAATCGATCATACTAAAGCAAAATGCGATCTTCAATTGGAAGCGTGGCCGGATGAAACACAGCTAAAAGCGTTTGTTTTTGATACCTGTAAAGCGCAGGCAAACTGGAACATGGAAAATTTCATCGCCGATCAGGTGGAACTGCTGCGCCGTCAAATCGGTGATCGGAAAGTGTTGCTGGCATTGTCCGGCGGCGTGGATTCATCCGTTGTTGCCGCACTGCTGATCAAAGCGATCGGTAAACAACTGACCTGTGTGCACGTCAATCACGGCTTGATGCGCAAGGGCGAGTCCGAAAGCGTGATCGAGGTTTTCAAAAATCAGATGGACGCCAATTTGATCTATGTCGATGCGAGCGAACGGTTTTTGGATAAACTGTCCGGTGTTGCGGATCCGGAACAAAAGCGCAAAATCATCGGTGCGGAATTTATCCGCGTGTTTGAAGAAGAAGCGCGCAAGCTGGAGGGAATCGACTTTTTGGCACAGGGAACCATTTATCCCGATATTGTGGAAAGCGGTACCAAGACTGCCAAAGTGGTCAAATCCCATCATAATGTCGGCGGCCTGCCGGATGATCTGCAGTTTGAACTGGTCGAGCCGTTAAAGCAGCTGTTTAAAGACGAAGTGCGCGCCTGCGGCGCAGCGCTCGGTCTGCCGCACGGTATGGTCTATCGGCAGCCGTTCCCCGGTCCGGGACTCGGTGTGCGATGCCTTGGCGCGATCACTCGCGAACGGCTGGAAGCGGTGCGGGAATCCGATGCGATTTTGCGTGAAGAATTTGCCAATGCAGGCCTTGATAAAACAGTCTGGCAGTATTTCACCATTGTGCCGGATTTTAAATCCGTCGGTGTGAAAGACAACGCTCGCTGCTTTGAATATCCGGTGATTTTGCGCGCAGTCAACACTATTGACGCAATGACCGCCACCATCGAGGATATTCCGTGGCCGGTGCTGCACAAAATTACCGATCGGATCCTAAAGGAAGTCAAGAATGTCAACCGTGTGTGCTATGATTTAACGCCAAAGCCTTGCGGCACAATCGAGTGGGAATAAATTGAAAAAGTCTAAAAACCCAGTAATAATGCGGGTTTGCAGG
>CAMMAZ010000017.1 GCA_946493765.1 uncultured Clostridia bacterium
GCTTGCTGAACTGCGGAGCGCGACGGGCAGCCTTGAGGCCGTACTTCTTGCGTTCTTTCATACGCGGATCGCGGGTCAAAAAGCCTGCTTTTTTCAGTGTCGGGCGCAGGTTCTCGTCATACTGCAAAAGCGCACGGGACAAACCGTGACGGATCGCACCTGCCTGACCGGTGACGCCGCCGCCGGTGACGTTACAGACAATGTCGAACTTACCGTCGGTTTCGGTGAGCACGACCGGCTGCCGCACGATCAGTTTTAAAGTTTCAAGGCCGAAATAATCGTCGATATCGCGACCGTTGATGGTGATTTTACCAGTGCCGTTATAAACGCGCACACGGGCGACAGAGCTTTTTCTTCTGCCTGTGCCATAAAAATATGGTTTGGTTTCATACATAATATTTCTGTCTCCCTTCCTTAAAATTCATAAACAACGGGTTTCTGCGCAGCATGATTGTGCTCGGAACCCTTGTAGACTCTCAGGCGTGTCAGCGCCTTACGGCCGATGGTGTTGTCCGGAACCATGCCTTTAACGGCAAGTTCCATTGCCAGTTCCGGTCTGGTTTTCATCAAAGTGTCATATCTGACTTCCTTGAGACCGCCGATATAACCGGTGTGACGGCGATAATATTTCTGTTCAAGTTTTTTGCCGGTCAAAACGGCCTTATCCGCGTTGATGATGATGACATGACTGCCGCAATCAACATGCGGTGTGAAAATCGGCTCGTTTTTACCGCGAAGCAAGTCGGCGGCAACGGTAGCCACGCGGCCGAGGGATTTGCCTTCGGCGTCGAGGATATACCATTTGCGCTCAACTTCTCCGGCTTTAGCCATAAAAGTCGACATGTTTTTACTCCTCCATATTTTCTGTTAAAAACAGTTTAATTTTTTACACGTCTGCTATCTTACCACATTCTTTTTCATTTGTCAACCAGAAAAAATAAATTTTTTAATTTAAAATTTATAATCTCTTTTAAACTCTTTTTTTCTCTTATTATCTCTTTTTTTCTCATTTTCAAATTATAAACAAAATTCATAAATTATAGGAAACGGTGAAAAATAAAAGTGAAAAGGAGCAGGATAAAATGAAAGTCGCATTTTTCGATACCAAGCCCTATGATAAGCTTTGGTTTGATCCAATGGCAAAAGAGAGCGATATCAAGATCAAATATTTTGAAAACAAATTGAATGATGACACAGCAGTTATGGCAAAAGGCTATGATGCGGTTTGTGTGTTCGTCAATGACACCATCAATGCACAGGTCATTGCTATTTTAGCGCAAATCGGAGTGAAACTCATTGCCTTGCGGTGTTCCGGCTATAATAATGTGGATTTTAAAGCGGCAAAGGAACACAATATAAAGGTGGTTCGTGTGCCGTCCTATTCGCCGTCGGCCGTTGCGGAACACACCGCGGCGCTGCTGTTGGCGGTAAACCGCAAAACGCATAAAGCCTATATCCGCACCAAAGACAGCAATTTTAATATCAACGGACTGTTAGGATTCGATCTTGCGGGGAAAACAGCTGGTATCATCGGAACCGGACAGATCGGCAGAATGTTTATCGATATTTGCCGCGGTTTTAAAATGCAGGTCATCGCTTATGACCTATATCCAAAAGAAAACAGCGGTATCGATTATGTCACGCTGGATGAATTGTTCAAACGTTCGCATGTTATTTCGCTGCATTGCCCGCTGACCAAGGAAACCAAGCATTTGATCAACGAACAGACCATTCAAAAGATGCAGGATAACGTTTTCATTATCAACACTTCCCGCGGCGCCCTGATCGACACGACCGCCCTCATTGAAGGACTCAAATCCAAAAAAATCGGCGGTGCGGGGCTGGATGTCTATGAAGAAGAAAGCGAATATTTTTTTGAGGACTATTCCAATGAAATTATTGAAGACGACGAATTGGCAAGGCTGTTGGCATTTCCGAATGTGGTCATGACTTCTCACCAGGGTTTTTTTACAAAAGAGGCCCTGGAGGCCATCGCCAGGGTCACAATCAATAATTTAAAGGAATTTGAAAACGGGAAGATCACCAATGAAGTTGTGCTCAAAGACAACAGCATTGTGGAAAAAAGAAATTAAAATTAGACATGTAAAACAAATAGGCAGACGATTTCGTCTGCCTATTTGTTTTCATGTTACCGTGTGACCGGTAAACAGTAGAACAGCACAAAGAAAAAATGAAGAATACTGCCGGCCAGCACAAAGAAATGCCAGACCACATGCATGAATCTTGTTTTTTTCATGCCGTAGAAAATCGTGCCGGCAGTGTAGGCGAGTCCTCCGGAGATCAGATAAACCAATCCTGTTGTGTCCACCTTGTCGATCACAGGTCTTACAACCATGATTACCGACCAGCCCATCAAAATGTAAAGCACCATCGAAATCTTGCTGAATTTTTTCAGATCGATCGCATTCAAAACAATACCGATCACGGCACAGCCGGTATTGATGCCGAACAGCGTCCACCCAAGCGCGCCGCGGATCAAAGATAATGTCAAAGGAATATAGGTCCCAAGAATCAAAAAGAAAATGGTGCAATGATCAAACACCTGAAAAACGGATTTGGCGGTATAATTGGTAATGGCGTGATATAATGTGGAGGAAGTGTATAAAATAATCAGGCTCGCACCGTATAGCGCGGCGCTGACAACGCTGACCGCATCGCCTTTTAGCACAGCATAAATCACAGCGATCACCGTTGCAGCAATCGACAGCAGCGCACCCACGCCATGCGAAATAGAGTTGGCGATTTCTTCGCCGGTGCTTTGGTTGTTGAGTTTTTTAATAGGTTGTGTGTTCATCTGCATTGTACCTTTCGTTTTTATTGTTGCTGGTAAAATATTAAAACATATAATCTAGAGATTAAAACTATATTATCACGATTAAAATACAAAATCAAGTATTTTCTATTATTTTAATATAATATTCATAATCAGAACTTCCATTTTGAGAAATGATGTGATATAATGCTAACAAAATAAATAATAGGATGCGATGAATATGCAGTTTGATTTGACAACATTGCAGCAAGGCTACACACAGTGGAATGATTTGGTGCGGCAAAACATGCTGCCCAAATGGGAGGAACTCCCTGAAATTGAATTATACATGGATCAGGTCGTGATGCTGATCGATCGGTATCTTGGGTTTTTGAAGGTGGCAAAATCCGATGAAACGGTGATCACCTCCTCCATGGTCAATAACTATGTGAAAATCAAAATCGTTCCGCCGCCGGTCAAAAAGCGGTATGGCAAAGCCCACCTGGTCTATTTGATCATGGTTTGCATTTTAAAGCAGACCTTGAATATTTCCGCGATCCAGCATCTTTTGCCGGTCGAGGAAAAGCAGGAAAAAGCCAAAGAAATCTATGCGGTTTTTTATCATAACTTTAACAGCGCGGTCAATAATTGCTGTTCGCGTATCAACGATTTGATCGAACCGGTGCTGCAAAGTCAAAGTGGGGAAGCATGCCGGGATATGACGATGCAGGCAGCTGTCAGCGCCAATATGTTTAAATTGTTTACTGAGAAAATGATTCATATGACGGCCGAAGAAAAAAATGAAGAGGAAAGAGAGGAAAAGTAAAATGATCGTCGGAATTCAAAGTGGGATGGTCATGCAAAGGGGAGATGACGGAACCTGTCATGTTTTTTTCAGTTGCAATGAAGCAGTGGAAACCGTGTCCTGCGACTGTGCTTATTATAAGCCACAAATTGAAAGAAAAAGCGGGAAATATCTGCTCACCGGCATTTCCGCCGGCGGACCGTATACGCTGAAAATCAACCAAATGACGTTTCACGATATTTATGTGGGAGATGTTTGGCTGTTATGCGGGCAATCCAACATGCAGGGTGTTGGACGCATGGTGGATATTCCTTTTAACGCAAACGATGGCATTCGGGCTTATTATATGAACGGTCATTGGGGTGTTGCCAACCATCCGCTGCATGAATTGGGTTTTGCAAAGCATGGTGTGCATCGTAAACTCGGCGCACAGCCATCGGTGGCAAACATTCGCGGTGTTGGACCTGGACTTGCTTTTGCACAGAAAATGTATGGTCTGACCCACGTGCCGCAGGGATTGATCTGTTGTGCGCACGGCGGAACCAATTTGTTTGACCAGTGGTCGCCGGACGGTTTATCCAAAGGTCCCGATCATAGTCTCTATGCGGCGATGCATGCGCGGTATATCGAAAATGGCGGTAATGTGAAAGGTGTTTTTTGGTATCAGGGCTGTTCAGACACCAAGCCGGAGGTTTGCGAGGAATATACCGAAAATATGATTCATTTTGTCGGTGCGGTCCGAACGGATTTACAGCCGGATCTGCCGTTTGTGCAGGTGCAGATCTCGCGGGTGTCCTGGGCTTCCCCGGAAAATATGCAAGAGCACTGCATGTGGCAAAGTATTCGTGAGCAGCAGCGTCTTTTGAATAAAAGAATTGAAAAGCTGGATACCGTCAGCACGATTGCCTACCGTTTGGAGGACTGCATTCATTTGCAGTCGGCAGCACAGGCGGTGTTGGGAGAGGATGCAGCGGAAAGCATGTTTTGTTTGCTGCACGGCAAATGCTATGGCTGTCTGCCCGGCATTCGTCTGCAATCAATGGAAATTGTAGAGGACGATTTCGACGCGGCCATGTGCAGTATTATTTTGACTTATGACAATGTGCATGGCAAACTCGACGGCGGCGTCCGGCCGATGGGATTTGATCGTTCCAACAAACCGGATTTTCCGGAACAATGCGGTATTTTTGATACCTTTGTGGACGGGAATCGTGTCATTCTTCGCTGCGACTATGCGAAAAAGGATTTGCTGGGACAATATCTGTGGTATGGATTTGGTAAAAATCCATCCTGCAACATTGTCGATGAAAGAGGCAGGTCACTGCCGGCTTTCGGACCGCTCCCCATCCGCGACGGAATCGTCGATATGTGAAAATGAAAATCGTGTGTTTGTCGTTTTATCCCGCAGTTTGCAAAAGACTGCGGGATGCTTTGTTTGCTCTTTTTAATAGCAGATAAAAAAATCATCCGACGGCATTTTTTGTTCTCTGTGAATTTTGTCTTATAGGGCTGAAAAAAAGTTTATTTTTTGTGCACAATTAAGCTTGCAAAGCCAATCATTTAAGGGTATAATGCAACAGATTTAAAAACTTGATATGGGTTTGGGGTGGTCTCATGGTAACGGACATGACACAAGGAAAACCGATCCGTCAGGTCATGAAATTTTTTGTGCCGCTGATGTGTTCCACATTGTTTCAACAGCTTTACAATGTGACGGACTCAATGGTGGTTGGAAAATTTGTGTCCAAAAATGCTTTGGCGGCGGTTGGATGTACCGGCACGCTTAACTGGTTGTTAATTTCTTTTATTATTGGGTTTGCTTCCGGCGAAGGTGTTTTGGTGGCGCAGGCGTTCGGCCGGAAAGATGAAAAGTATATGCACAGGTGTATTGCCAACGGGATTTATGTTGTGGCAGCCGTGGCGTTTGTGATCACCTTTTTTTCGGCGTTGTTTGCAAAAGATATCCTTTTATTTTTGAACACGCCGGCAGATATTTTAAATGACGCATATATCTACATATTGATTATTATTTTAGGTTATCCTGTCAGTGTGGCGAACAACTATGTCGGCACGTTGATCCGCGCCGTGGGCGATGGCAAAAATGAAATGGTTCGCGGTATCATTTCCACCTTTGTCAACGTCGTTTTGGATTTGGTATTCGTGCTTGTTTTGCACATGGGCGTTGCGGGCGCTGCGATCGCAACGGTGATTGCAAACATCGTTAATTTTGTGATTGCATTGATTTATTATTTTAAAAAGTATCCCGAATTGCATGTGAAGAAACAGGATTTTAAATGGGATTGGCAAATTATCAAACGAACGATCGGTATTGGTTTGCCGATGGGTCTGCAGTCGAGCATTACCATGATCGGATGCACGCTGATTCAGTCGGCAGTCAATTCGCTGGGCACCAACTATGTGGCGGCTTTTACCACCGGCACGAAAGTCGAAAGTCTGCTCACAACCCCTGTGCAAACGCTGACTTCTGCTACCACACCTTTTATCGCGCAGAATTTCGGCGCTGCTAAGCCGAAGCGGATTTATACCTGTATGCGGCAGGTAGGTGGAATCTGTGCAATTTACGGTATTGTCGTTGGTATGCTGTTCGCCTTTACGGGAAAGTATATGGCGTTGATGTATATCAATTCCTATGAAACAGAGACGTTGTCCCTGTTGGCTTTTTATAGCAAATTTTCCGGCATGTGCCTGATTTTGCTTTGCATGCTCTATTTTATCCGAAACACGGTGCAAGCACTGGGCTATTCCGCATTTGCGGCTGTCGGCGGCGGTATCGAGCTGCTGACCCGTGCGCTGATCGCATTTTTCCTGTTGGGACCGCTTGGCTACACCGCGATCTGTTTGTCCAATCCTTTAAGCTGGCTGTTTACCGGAACGTTTTTATTTATCGCTTTCTTTAAAGTGATCTACAAACGATTGCGGAGAATGGAAAAGCAGGAAAGACGAGCAGACGAAAGAATTCCTGAAAAAATGCCGGTTGAAGTTTGAGCCTTTTAAAATAGGAAACAGAATTGTCACCAGTTATTAAATCTGGGTTGACAATTCTGTTTTTTTATTATATCATTCTTAAAGGAAAAAATCGGTGATTCGGAGAGAAAAAGGAAAATGACGATCAAGGAACAGATATTATCGGTCTTGGAACAAAACAAAGGTAAAAGTGTTTCCGGTGAACAACTGGCCAATATGTTATTTTGCAGCCGCAATGCCGTCTGGAAAGCGGTGAAAGTGTTGCAAAATGAAGGATATGCCATAGAAGCTGTTACGAAAAAGGGTTACTGCCTATCGAAAGAAAACACGATTTTATCTCCACAGAGTGTGGAACCGTATTTAGAATTTCCGCTGCGGATACTGACGGTCCCAGAAGTGGATTCAACGAATAATGAACTCAAAAAAATGGCGGAAGCGGGGGAGCCGGAGGGAACGGTACTGGTGGCAAACCGGCAGACCGGCGGTAAAGGTAGAATGGGAAGGCAGTTTTTTTCCCCGGGGGATAGCGGACTATACATGAGTGTTTTGCTGCGTCCGAAATTATCCGCGGAGGACGCACTGTTGATCACCACCGCCGCAGCAGTTGCGGTAGCAAAAGCGATCGAAGCTTTAAGCGGGAAAAAAGCGGGAATTAAATGGGTCAATGATATTTTTGTGGACGGCAAAAAAGTGTGCGGTATCCTCACCGAAGCCGCAGTGGACTTTGAATCCGGCGGTTTACAGTATGCAGTGCTGGGAATTGGAATCAATGTTTGTCCGCCGACTGGTGGATTTCCGCCAGCTGTGCGCGATGTTGCAGGGGCTGTTTTTAAAAATCAAATCGGCGACATTAAAAGCCGGTTGTGCGCTGGGGTCTTAAATCATTTTTTTGAAATTTACCAGATGCTTGCCGAAAAACGGTTTATGCAGGAATATCAAGCTTCTTCTATCGTGATCGGAAAACGTGTGACGGTTGTGAAAGGGGAAAGTGAGGCACAGGCGCTGGTTAAAGGAATTGATGATAACGCCAATCTGATCGTCCAGTATGACGATGGCAGCGTGAAAACGCTTTCCTCCGGTGAAATCCGGATCAAAATGTAAAGGAAGGAATTTCATTGATGCAAATCTGTAAAAAAGAATCGAAATCCCAAAATAAAGTTTTTCAATTTGTGCTGACCGCGTTGCTAACGGCAGTGATCGCTATAATGTCACAGATTGCTATCCCATTACCTGTCGGCATTCCAATCACCTTGCAGACGTTTGCCGTTGCGTTTTGCGGCTATTTACTTGGAATTAAATTCGGCTTGTGCGGCATTGGAATTTATATTGTTTTGGGCGCCGTCGGCGTTCCGGTCTTTGCAAATTTTAAAGGCGGTATCGGTGCACTTGTGGGACTTACCGGCGGGTTTATCTATGGTTTTATCTTTTTAGTAGTAGGCTGCGGCATATCGGTGCTGGCGGCACAACACCTGACAAAGCCCGTTTTTAAATACACGGTGTGTTTTATCCTTGGTATCGTGGGATTGCTTGCTTGTCATCTTTGCGGTGTGCTGCATTATGTGGTTTTGACGGGAAACGCATTTGTAGCATCTGCATTGACAATGTCGGTGCCGTTTTTGCTTAAAGATATCATGTCTGTAGTTGTTGCGTTTTTTGTCGCGAAAGCCGTGCGAAAGCTGTTACGAAATATTTTTGAGTGAAAAATAAAAGGAACTGTGCGTTGGTCATACGCACAGTTCCTTTTTTAATAGAGGATAGCAGATGACAGCAGTCGTTTTATTGCGAGGGCTGTTTGATATAAAACACGTCGAGTACCAGCTCTAAAAGCTGCGTTTCATCGGCATAAAATTCAGCAAATCCGTCTTCACCTTTCACCACTTCTCCCGGTACCGACAAAAAGGACAGATCGATATCTTTGTTATTGGAAAACACATTTGTCGTGATATAGGTGATTTTAGATGCGGTGAGAGAGGTGGAGCAATATTCCGCAGCGGCGTTGAAAATATCCAGCGGTACGTTTAAATCCGCTTTTGTCGCCTCAATACATTTTGTAGAAAAGGCTTTTAAATAATTGATTTGCCGCTGCATTCTGGCGTTATTGGAATCGATCTGCGCTAAATTGCGACGGCGGACATAGGTTTGCGCCGCGTCACCATGTAGCGTGATGTTTTTTCCGGTTGGATTTCCGTTTTCATCATATTCCGGAACTGTCACGCCGCCAACCAGATCATTTAAAACAGAAATGGCATCCATATCCATTGCAAAATAAGTGTTGATCGGTACGTTGTATAACAATCTGGAAACAGCAGTTACCGTGTTTTCCGCGCTGAGTGCAAATCCGTCGCCATAAGCGTAGGACAGACAAAGCTGCGTTTGTTCAGTCCCCATGAATTTGCCGCTGGCAGAATAAGTTTCAATGTCGGTGATGGTATCTCTGGAGATGCTAATGACATTATATCGCTTGTTTTGGTTGTCGATCGTCAGCAGATAAATAGCGTCGGCTTGTCCGGCGGTGCCGATCACGCCGGATTCAGTACCAAGTTCTTCTTTATCCACCCCAATGCATAGAATGCTGGTCACATCGTCGTTAAATGTATATCGCTCGCCTTTATAGGTGATGGTTTTCCCGTCGTCATCGACGTCATCAACCTGCGCGATCGTTGGCGGTTGAATGATAACGTCGTCGTAGCCGCCGAACATCTGCAGGCTGCCGCTGTAATAAAAAACGCTGAAAGTACATCCCAACAAAATGACAAACGATAAAAGCACAGTGCTCAAAATCAAAAGCGCCTTTTGGAGCTTTGACTTTTTCTTTTTTACATGCTGTACCGGCTGCGGGAAAATCAAAGGAACTTTTTCCGACTCGGGTGCCGGTGGAATTTCATCGGAAGAGGGGGCTGAGATACCTTCCAACAGCGCCTTTAATTCATCCTCGAAATTTTGCTTATCGGGTTGGTTCATCTTTGATCAACACTCCCTGGACAAGATACCGGCACTGTGGGGTATTCCGCACGCAGGTGCTCATCGTCACAATTTTACTGGATGTTGTGACCTCGACATCTTCACGGACATTCTGCCTTGTATTTTTCGGATGTTTGGCCGAATCGATATATTCCTGCAGCTGTTTTTCATCCGAAAAATCAAAAGAGTTCATAATGTGCCGGTCATCATAAACATAGGCTGCAAAGATTTCATAGGTCAGCCGGCGTGTGGGGGTATAAATATAAAAATACTTGTGTTCTTCCATGTAATCCGGATCGTCATAGTTATATAACCCTTTAAACATTTCGTCGTGGGTGTTGTGACCATACATCACAGTGACCGGATCAGAAAAATCCTTGCTGTTCATTTTCTGTGTGAAAATAGAACCTGCGCTGGTGTAACTTTTTTTATAATCATGAACCAGGTAATATTCGTCGTGTTCCGTGTCGCTTTGCAGGATCGGCTGATCGACTAAAAATTTGCCGTCGTCCCCGGGAATACGCAGCCATGCGTAGACATCATTATTAATTTCCTGCAGCGCGGCAAAATCAATCGGATTTTCCGGGCGCGAATCCGTAGTCTGCGCCGCGGTTGTTGTTTTGACAAACGCATCGGTCGGCGTTGGTTCCGTCAGATAGATGTCAAGAATCTTCCAAATGATCAATGCAAGGATCAAAATGATCGCGATAATGGAGACAATAAAAACTGCTTTTGGTATTTTCCTTTTCGTTTGTTTGATGTGACGGCCGCCTTTTTCTGCGTCGGAAGAAACTTCCGGAGAAACTGCATCGTTTTTTTGCTGATTTTGTTGGTCTGCCATATCGCAAAAATCCTCCCTTATTCTCTGATACATTAAAAAATATTATAGCACGGATAACCAATGAAGTCAAAATAAATTCTTTTAAATATATATGAACTTTCTGGAAGACAAAAGCAAAGCGAAAATCCGGACAATATTACAATTATGGTAGAAAAAAAGCGAACTGAAAAATCAGTTCGCTTTCTACGCTAAAAGTGTTATTTTGCAAGCTGCTTTTTAGAAATGAAAGCAACCGCACAGGCAACGCAAAGCGCAAGCGCAAGATAGGAAAGGGTATTGCTACCCGTTTGCGGTGCATCACTGGAATCATCAGCAGGAGTGGTTGTCGACGGAACAGTATCATCCGGTGTTTGAACATCGTCTACCACAACGTCACCGTTTTCATCCACAAACACAGCGCTGACTTCCACATCGGAAGCACATTTGATTTTCAGTGTTGCAGATTCAAGCGTGCCTTCAACGATTTCATAGTCGCCGGTGATTTCCCATTTGGAAAAAGAATTGGAATCGTTTGCAGCAGCGACCAATGTGTAAACACCGGTTTCTTCATCATAGGATGTATTAACGTTGCCGCCCGCATAACTCGAGACAGAAACATCATAAACCACCGGAGCGGTCGGACTGACTTCTGCAAATGCTGACAGCGACAGGCATGCGATCATCATGACGGCAAATGTCAAAACTAAAACTTTTTTCATAATATAACCTCCGTATTTCTCACTTAAGTTAAACACATTATAGATATAATAACACATAATATTCTATTTGTAAATAGATTTTTTAATATATTTAGAATTTAAAGTTTTGAATCCGAGTTTGATTTGCTCAAGGCGCTTTTCAGAGAGCTGCAAAAAACAAACACAATTCCCACTGCCCCGATACAATAGGAATTAAAAATTTTATAAATCACGCTGTTGACAAACTGCGCGGACTGTGCGTCGCCGACAGTCTGTGTGTCTGCGCCAAAGCTTGAAACGTAAAGCGTTGCGATATAAAACATGATCTGCAAAATGACCATCACGATACCGATCCCCAGCATATACCGGTCGCCCTCGTCATACTGCTCCGGGTCTGTGGAAACGATTTTGTGTTCAGACACCGTCTCCTGTTCGGCAGTTTCTTCCTTTTTCTTGAAGAATTTCATTTTCGTTTTCATCTCCAATTATCAGAATCTGTTATCAACACTATAACATATTTTTTTTCAAATTACAAGTTTTTATTTTGCGTAGCCTATAGCTCCAAGACAGGATTACGGCACAACTTATTCCTTAAAATAAAAGAGTGAGATCTTAGCGGTAATAGATGTGTTATAATAAATGCCGCCCAATACCTTTAATAAAAAAGAAATGGCTCGCAAAAGCAGAAAAACTGCGGCTGCGCCAAGGACAAAGCTCAGAAAAACGATCAAGAAGGTGCGCAGTGCGTCTTTCGCGGCAAACGCACAAAAAACAGCGCACAAAAGCCCTGCAAAGCAAACCAGAAACGCTGCAATGGCACTTAATTTTTTCAAATGCAGCTGCCAGCGGTAAAGAGCATCGGACAGTGCGTCAGGCCGAATGCAATCTTCAAAGCTTTCAGGTGTTTTCATTTTGGGCATTTTCAATTTTGCGTCCGGCTTACCGGAAAGACGGTCGAGCTCTTTCCGGCAATCGTCACAGACCGGCGAACCGTCTGTGGGAAGCATATCGTCAATTTCTTTTTTACAGATTTCGCATTGGTATGCCATTTAGAATCCCCCCAGATATTCTTTTAAACGGATTGCGTTTTCGCTTTTTCATCCGATTTGATAAAATCGAGCATCCAGCCGGCTGATTTTTGCATAAAGTCGAGCTGATTGGCGGCGCCATAATGTTCGACAGTGAAATAACCGGTGTAACCGGTTTGTAAAACAGTATTTAGAAATTCCCGCATCGGAATCACGCCGCTGCCGGTGGGAGCCGGGAAGATGGTTTTGCCGTCTGGCGTCTGCGTGCCCTGATCGCCCGGTGTTAAGCGCTTCAGGCTGCGATCCTTTAAATGCACATGGACAAGCCTGTCCTGTAATTTTTCAAAAGCAGGGAGCAGATCGATACCGTGATAATAAAAATTGCCGGTATCGCAGGTGAATTTTAAAGCGGGAATTTGCCCGAAAACATCGGACAACTGTTGCTGTGTGGCAAACGGTGTTTGGATTTGATCAAGATCTTCGAGTGTGACCACGATGCCAAGCTTTTCCGCTTTTTCACATAAGCATTGGAGCGCGCACAGCATATTTTGGGTCTGTTTTTCCCGATCCATATCTTTTGCAAAAAGTCCGGGAATGACCAAAACGGTTTTGACCTGCGCTGCAGCGCAGTCATTTAGAAAAGTTTCAATTTGGGTGTTGTCAAAGCCGGGCCCAAAATTAAACCATTTGCAAACGCAGGAGATTTGCAGGCCGTGTTGGGACAAAAACGTGCGAAAACCGGCGGGATCTTCGGCAATATGTTCATGGTTGCATTCAACCGCCGTATAGCCGAAACCTTTGATAGTCTTTAGCATGTCTTGGATGGAGCAGCGCTGTGTTTTTGCAGCATCCAGGACGTGATCGTAAAAAACGGAAAGCTTCATGTTATCACCATTTTCTTTTTTTGCAGAATAGTATATCATGGACTTTTTGTCAAATCAACAAAACACGGCCGGATTTTTTATCGCGGCATTTGCTATGAATGTGACCGCGTCACAGAAAAGCGGCAAAAAAACGGTTATAATAAATGCAAAACAGAAAGGAGAAGAATCAAAATGTCAGCAATAAAAATAACAAACAGTAATTTTGAACAGGAGGTCATTCGATCGGATAAACCGGTGCTTTTGGACTTTTGGGCGGCCTGGTGCGGCCCCTGCCGGATGGTATCGCCGATCGTGGATGAAATCGCAGATGAACGCACCGACATCAAGGTCGGAAAAGTCAATGTGGATGAAGAGCAGGAACTCGCACAGACTTTTGGCGTCATGAGTATTCCCACACTGGTCGTGATGAAAAACGGTAAAGTGGTGCATCAGTCCAGCGGCGCCAGACCCAAAGAGGATATTTTGGAACTGTTAAGAGATTAATGCCCGCAGTTTCTGCTTATCAAGGATCCGGATACCGCCGCGGGAATGTTCAACGATTCCCTCTGCCGCAAAATATTTGAGCATGCGGGATACCACTTCCCGGGCGGAACCCGTGTATTTGGCGATCTGCTCCTGGGTGAGTTTCAGCGTTGTCTGACCGGTTTTCGCCATCTCATCCCATAGGAAAATGGCAAGGCGTTTATCATAGCTCATGAATAGAATTTGCTGCAAAACCCACATAATGTCGGAAAAACGGCTGACAGCGGTTTGCAGTGCAAAATTCTCCACATAAACGTTGCGGTCGGCGATTTCGGAAAAAGTATTGCCGTTGATAATTAAGCATTCGCTGTCTTCCTCCGCGTCGACAAACACGTCAAACGTGATGGACTTTAAAACGCAGGAGGCGGACAGCATGCAGATATCACCGGGATACAAACGGTAAAGGGTGATTTCACGGCCTTCTTCGGATAGAAGATAAGCGCGCACACAACCGGTGCGTACCAAAACGGCGCCGATGCATTCGCTGTTGCCGCCGTGGATGATGGTACCTTTTTTATATTGTGAAACGCCGGTCGAACGGCAAAACAGATCCTTGTCATTGGGGTCTAACTTTTCCCAAAATGGGAAAATAGCGGCATATTGTTTTGATAAATCATTCGGAGACATAAAAAGCACTTCCTTAAAGTAAATCTCAGATGGGAGACAAATGAAATGAAAGTTGTGATTATCGGTGGTGTTGCAGGCGGAGCATCTGCGGCGGCAAGACTCAGGCGACTGGACGAAACGGCACAGATCATTGTGCTGGAGCGCGGCGCGTTCGTCTCCTTTGCCAATTGCGGGCTGCCTTATTATATCGGCGACGTTATTACCGATCAAAGACAGTTGACGCTGCAAACACCGCAAAGTTTTCATGCGCGTTTTCGCATTGATGTCCGCGTGCGAAATGAAGCGGTAAAAATCGATTTGGAAACCAAAACCGTGACGGTTCACGACCTGGAAAAGGATGAAACATATCTTGAAACATATGATAAATTGATTTTATCTCCGGGCGCCGAACCGATCCTGCCGCCGGTTCCCGGCGTTGACCTGCCGCAGGTCTTCACCCTGCGCAACATCCCGGACACATTAAAAATCAAAGCATTCATAGAAGAAAAGCACCCGAAAACCGCAATGGTGGTCGGCGGCGGTTATATCGGCGTTGAAATGGCGGAAAATCTGAAAAATGCCGGACTGGATGTAACGATCGCCGAATTGACGGATCACCTCATTGCGCCGCTGGATGCGGACATGGCGGCGGACGTTCACCGGTATCTGCGGGAAAAAGGAATCCGTCTGATGCTGGACAATGGGATTGTGTCGATCAGCGCCAAAGAGGATTCGTTGCAAATCAAGCTGCAAAAAGGCACGTGCACAGCGGATATGCTGCTTTTATCTGTGGGTGTGCGGCCAGACACGGGGTTGGCGCGCGACTGCGGCATTCAGTTGAACCGACGGGGTTCCATTGTAGTCGATTCACACATGCAAACCAGCGCGCCGGATGTGTATGCTGTCGGCGATGCGGTGGAAGTGGTTGATTTTGTCACCGGTCAACCGGCGTTTATCCCGCTGGCGGGTCCTGCCAACAAACAGGGACGCATCGCAGCGGATCACATTTGCGGACTGGACAGCGCCTACACAGGCACACAGGGTTCGGCGGTTTTGAAGATTTTTGACATGACCGTTGCAACAACGGGACTGAATGAAAAAACGGCTGCCGCAGCGGGAATCGATTATGATAAAACCTATTTGTATTCCGGATCACATGCGTCCTATTATCCCGGCGCGACCAACATGTCGATCAAAGCGTTGTGGGATAAACAGACGTTAAAGCTGATCGGCGCGCAGATCGTCGGGTTTGACGGTGTGGATAAACGCATGGATGTGTTGGCGACCGCGATGCGGTTCGGCGCAAAAGTAACGGATCTGACAGGTCTTGAACTGTGTTATGCGCCGCCGTTTGGCAGTGCGAAGGATCCGGTGAATATGCTTGGTTTTGTCGCCGAAAATATCGTTTCCGGCAAGGTCAAACAATTTTTCTGGCATGATGTTGATGCGCTGCCGCGCGACGGCAGCGTGACGTTGTTGGATGTGCGGACACCCTTGGAAGTCAGCCGGGGCTGCATCGAAGGATTTGAGCATATTCCTCTAGACACACTGCGTGAACACCTTTCTAAACTGCCGAAAGACAAACCGGTCTATGTGCATTGCCACAGCGGTCTGCGCAGTTACATCGCTTGCCGCATCTTAACCGGACACGGCTACACCTGTTATAATCTTGCGGGGGGATGGCGGCTGTATGAATCGGTTTTACACGATCGCACGGTGCCGGAATATGTCTGCACAGAATGTGACGAATAAAGCGAAACCTTTATTTTGATGATAACCGAATGTGTTTCAAAAATCAATTCTTTTATAGATAAAAAGCTGCGAAAAAGAAATTTTGCTTTTTCGCAGCTTTTGTCTTATTCGTGTGCACAGCCGTTTGCGTGCCCGCAACCGTTTTCACCGCAAGTGTGACCGTGTTCATGATGTGCATGATCGTGATGATCGCAGTGCACCTGCGGGTCATACCGGAGCTTTCCGTCGATCAACGCCTGCACGGCAGCGTCCGCATTGCCGGACACACCGCCGAATAATCGAATCCCGGCAGTTTCCAGCGCCTGCTTTGCACCGCCGCCGATACCGCCGCAGATCAGCGTGTCAACCTGTTGCCCGGCCAGAAAACCGGCCAGTGCGCCATGCCCTTGTCCCAATGTGTCCACGATTTCCTGGCGGACAATTTTTCCGTTTTCAATTTCAAACAATTTGAATTGCTCTGTGTGACCGAAATGCTGAAAAACCATTCCGTTTTCATAAGTTACTGCAACTTTCATTTTTAATCCTCCGTTTTTTCAAAATGGCAGTCATGTTTGTGGCAACGCCGTTTGCAGCCGCTTGCGCACTGTTTGCCGTGATGCGGACAGACAATATAATCTCCGCCGGCGATCGTCAGCGTTTTTCCGTTGACCAGGGCGTCGGCGATTTTGCGGCGCGCATTATTATAGACGCTTTGCACGGTGGTGCGGGAGACCAGCATCTGCGCGGCGCATTCTTCCTGTGTGTCGCCCTGCAAATCAATCAGCCGAATCGTTTCATATTCATCCACGGTCAAAACGACCGGTTCGGCAGCAACAGGATTTTGGGGAGAAAATATTTCATGTTTTGGCATGCAGCAAACATAACGTTTTTTTGGCGGTCTTGGCATATTACACCTCATTTCTGACATATGTCAATAATATAGCACAGTTTCCGGCATATGTCAAGAATAAAAGTGAAATGTTTTATTGCTCAAAGCAATCTTGACCATTTTTTCATTGAAATAATGTGTCTGTCATCAAAATTGTCTATAAATAAAAGGACCGTTAAGCGCAAAGAGAGCCGTCAAAATATCTGACGGCTCTCTAAAACCATTTCATTTTTACATTTGCCTAACCGGCGTTTTTTTCTTTCGTGATAAAAACCAAACCAACACCTGCAAAGCAATCCAGAAAATAGCGGCCAAGATATACAGAACGGACCGTATCTGCACGCCGTTGTAGACATGATAGACATTCATGCGGATATCCCCGCGCACATTCGTGTTATCGATGCTGAGTTCTCCATCGTAACCGGTCAGTCGCTGGTATCGATAGGTTTCAAATGACACAGAATCTGTTTTTGCATCCCCGTCGGCGGTAATGCGCAGCGTATATCGCCGACGCCCGTCCGGCTCTATTTGCGGGAATTTTATTTTCAGCACTTTTCCCTTGATTTGTTGTTTCGTGATTTGCTGCTTGACCAATGACTGGTGCTGATCATCCAAAATAGTGAACGTGTAGGGAGCGTCGCCATCCAGCGCCTTGCAGTAAAATTCAATGGTATCAAACGCTTTTGCGGTAAAAAATGTCTGTTCCATCGTGCGTTCTTCTTTTGCAATATCCTTCACACTTTTGGTTCCCGTTTCGTTGTTGCATTTGACCGATATGTCGGTCAGGGTGTTTTTTTGCAATGCGAAGGTAGGGTAATGGAACACCGACAATAAAACGGTCAGACAAATGCAAACAGGCATTGCAATGTGATAGATTTTCGGGAAATTCCACTTTTTTTGTCCGATGGTGGAACCACCGCTGGCGCCTAGTAAAATAACCAAAAATAAAAACGGAATGCAATAGGATTGTTTGGCTTCCCAAATCAGATAAAACAGAATGCCGCCAAACAGTGTGATGGCCGGCAAAAACATGGTATTTTTCCATTTTCGTTTAAAAAACAGATGGACCAATGCGAAGGACGCGAGCAGATAAATGGCAAGCCGATAAGCTGTACAGTAGGTCAAAAAGGCGATATTCTGACTGCCGGCCGTGTAACGATACAGGAAGGTATAATGCTGATCCTGCTGCAATCTGGATGCAAAATCACTGTCGCCGTCGCCCCAGGTTCTTGTGAATTTAATGAGAAGATGCCGCATGAAGGATGCTGGCGTATAGGCTTTTAAAGTTCTTTTGATTTCCGCCAGATTGGCCTGCACCTTTTCTTCCTTGGTGTCAAATTGTTTGGTGTAGCCGTTATCATCCAAATTGAGCGTTCCATCGCCATGCAGGCCCATCATGATCCAGTGGGTGACCGGATAGGTGCTGGAGGTATCCGGACAGATTTTATAAATGGAAGCGGAAACGGAAAGATAGGTTGCGGCGGTGAAAACAAGACAGGAGGCAACGCAAAGCGCGGACTTTAAAAGCTTCTTTTTGTCTTTTGTGAGCCAAAGCAAAAGGCAGACGGCATAACCGATGCATAAAATCAAAACCACCGGACGAATAAAGTAGCCGAGCACCGCAAGAATGCCAAAGCCACCGCTTTGCGCAATCAGTTTGTATTTATTTTTTTGCCGGTAAACACAGGCGCCCAAATAGAGCACACCGCCCATCAGCGGCATGCAAAACGATAATGAATAAACCCAAGGGACGGTTAAATAAAGGATGGGATTGGCAACCGATAATGCAAGGTATTTGCACGCAAATCGGGGGTTAAACAATTTCTTGACACCCAAATAGCATAAAATCTCGCCAAGGACCAGCATCAAAGCGTTTAAAAGGATAGAGGGAAAATTGAAATTTGTGATTCCAAATCGAGATAAAATTTTATAAAACCAGACAAACACCAAAACCAGAAAGTTATTGTTGGCATAATTGCCAAAATAGGTTTGCGGCGTGGTGTCGATCTGATCGGTATTCCCCAATGCGATTGCCAGCGCCTGATCTTGCACACAAAAGCTGTCGGTCATCGGGTATACATTGAAATTGATCAGAACGATCGCTATACCGGCAAGATAAATCAAAAATAATATAAATGTCAAACGAGATACCGATTTATCTGCTGTGTGATCGATAAACCGGCAAAGAAAAATGAAAAAAAGACAAAGGGTTCCGGCACATAAAACGGCCGCCGCAACAAGCAGAAGATTTTCCCGCAAGGCAAGGCCTTTGCGGGAAAGATCCCGATAAAAGTATAACAGGATACAAAAAGCTGCAAGCCCGATAAAAAAAGCCGTGATCAAACAAATTGCCTTGCTGAAAATGTTTTTGCAAGCGTTCAATCGGCACCCTCCGTTTCTGTGTCGGTCGTTTGTTCAATGATAAAGCGGGGACGCTGTTTGGTTTCCAAATAAATTTTGCCGATGTATTCGCCGATAATGCCGATCCCTAAAAGCTGCAGACCGCCTAAAGCCCAAACCGATGTGATCAGGCTTGCCCAGCCGCTGACGGTGATCCCGATAAAATATTGTGCGACAAAAACAATCAGCATAATAATGCTGATTAAAAAACAGATCAGTCCCAGCGCCGAAATCAACCGAATCGGTTTCACGCTCAAGGACGTGATTCCTTCAAAGGCAAAGGCAAGCATTTTTTTCAAAGGATATTTGCTTTTTCCCGCAAACCGTTCGTTTCGTTCGTAATAAACCTTTGCGCTTTTAAATCCGATCATCGGAACAATGCCGCGCAAAAACAGGTTGACTTCTTTGAATGAAAGCAATTCTTTGACCGCCCTGTTGCTCAGCAGCCGGTAATCCGCATGGTTAAAAACGATTTCAACGCCCATGCTTTTCAAAAGTTTATAAAAACCTTGCGCGGTGAACCGTTTGAAGAAGCTGTCTTTTTTTCGTTTGGAACGCACGCCATAGACCACTTCGCTGCCTTTTTCATAGGCATCGATCATTTGATCGATTGCGTTAATGTCATCCTGCAAATCGGCGTCCATGGAAACCACGGCGTCCGCTTTATCTACAGCATAGCTCAGCCCCGCCAAAAGCGCATTCTGATGCCCGCAGTTGCGCGAGAGCTTCACGCCCTCAAAATGGGGATTTTTCCGGCTGATCGCTTGAATCTGCGACCATGTATCGTCACCGGAGCCGTCGTCGACATAAATTACCTTGCTGTCGCCGGTTATTTTTTCTTTTTGTTTTAAGCCCTCTAACTTTTGACACAGCCGTTTGGTCGTTTCAGGCAGAACATCGCTTTCGTTGTAACAGGGAACAACAATATAAATCCTTTTCACTTCAACACCGCTTTCTTTTTTGCATGAACAACAAAATATCCGTTATGTTGTAAACAGACACAAATTTACCTATTATATTATATCTGATTTTCAAAAAAAGTCAATAAACGTGAACTTTCGC
Organism: uncultured Clostridia bacterium; assembly: GCA_946493765.1. Classification (GTDB taxonomy): domain Bacteria; phylum Bacillota; class Clostridia; order Oscillospirales; family Acutalibacteraceae; genus RUG11462. Next base: position 20,165 of record CAMMAZ010000017.1, read on the forward strand.
TTTCACAATCTCATATTTCTACATAGCAAACAGCCTTTTCCCGGTTTGTCAATTTACAAAAGAAGAAAAGGCTTGTTTTGCGTGCATGAATAGAAAAATATTTTAATCATATGCCTTATGTGGTCAGCGGCGACTACAACATAACGGATATTTTGTTGCACACGGTGTTCGACGGCAGGGGACTGTCGTTTTTTGTTTTGCGGATTTTTATAGAATCAGGTGCAGATTGTTTATTTTTTGCCGGTGTTCCGCACCGGTGGTGATGATGTAAATGCGGGTGGTATTGATGTTGCTGTGCCCCAAAACATCCGCGAGCTTTGCAATGTCATGTTCTGTGCTGTAAAACGTGCGGGCAAAGAGATGGCGCAGGTTGTGGGGGAAGACCTTTTGCGGGGAAATACCCGCTTTTTCGCATAATGCTTTCATCTCCCGCCAGATGTTGCACCGGTTCAACGGCTGTCCACTTCTTGTAATAAACAACGGACCTTCGGTGATTTGTCGTTCTTTTGCATAACGCTGCAGGCTTTTTTGCAAGCGTACCGGCAAAAGACAATTCTGGTTTTTCCTTTGCAGGTGACAACCGCTTGTCCGACATGTGCTGCCTGCACGGTAATGCACTGCAGTTCGCTGACCCGGATGCCTGTTGCGCAAATCGTCTGTAAAAGCAGATATAACCGCTGATTTTTGCCTACCTTTGCAGCCTGCACCAGGCGAAGATATTCCGTTTTGTTCAGTTCTTTTTGTTCCGACCGGTAAATCTGCCGTTGTATGCGCAGGTGTCGCACACAATAAGCAGGCTTTTTTAAAAATCGCAGATAACAGTTGAGAGAGACTAGCATGGAATTGACACTGGCGACGGCATATTGTGTTTGCAGCAGATTTTTATATTCCAAAATCAATGATTTTTCAATTTTCCGGTTTGCGGCAAAGCGGTAAAACTGCCGGATATCCCGCAGATATTTTTCAATGGTCGCCGGACTTTTTTCCTGCTGCATGAGCTGCTTTTGAAAGGATAAAAGCAGTGTGGCACAGTTTCTTGATTGTTTCATTTTTCTCCTCCGATAAAAGTATTGCCAATTATTTTTTATACATCCTGTTTTTGGACATAACAAAAGGCATTATTTATTGTAACGAATTTTTTTGCATATATGACAAGGTATACAATTTCATTGCAGACATCTTGCGGATTGCACACTGCGTTTATATATGCTATAATCTGAAAAGGTGATGAAAATGCAGATTCGCAAAGCTGTTGAAAAAGACATTTCAATCATTGCGGCACATGACCGCTGGATTGGCAAAGAGGAGTTAGCAAGGAAGATTGATACCGGCAGGCTTTTCGTCATTTTTGAAGCGGATACATTTGTCGGTTGGATGCGATATGGCCTTTTTTGGGACAATACCCCGTTTTTGAACATGCTGCATCTTTTAGAACCTTTTCGCGGCAGGGGAATCGGAACAAAAGCGCTGCAGTTTTGGGAAAGCGAAATGCGAAAATTGGGTTACCGGCTTGTCATGACCTCCACTGCGCAAACGGAATATGCGCAGCATTTTTATGTCAACAACGGCTACAAAGCAGCCGGCAGTTTTCAAATGGCAAATGAACCGCTGGAAATCCTGTTTTTGAAAAATATATAAAAGGGAAAAAGAGAAAAATGGATCAGCAACGTTTTTTAGAAGCATGTGAACAGATCATCCAAAAAGAACGGGCAACCCGCGGTATTGGTACGTTGGGGGAAAAAACGCTGCATGCTGTTCTAAAACAGTATTTTGAACCGGACGTCAACAGTCAGGAAGTGAAAGTTGGCGGCTATGTTGCGGATATTGTCGGGGAAAATGGAATCATTGAGATCCAAACGGCTAATTTTAACCGCCTGCGCGATAAATTGACCGCTTTTTTGGAATGCGCACATGTCACGGTCGTTTATCCGATACCGGCGGTAAAATGGCTGTGCTGGATCGATCCGGAAACGCAGCAAATCAGCAAAAAAAGAAAAAGTCCCCGCAAAGGCACGGTTTATGATGCCTTTACGGAGCTTTACAAAATTAAATCTTTTTTAAAGCATGAAAATCTGACCCTTTGTTTTGTGCTGCTGGAGCTGGAGGAATACCGGATTTTAAACGGCTGGAGCAAAGATCGGAAAAAAGGTTCCCACCGCGAAGAACGCATTCCGGTGGCGCTGCTTGACGAGATTTACATTCATCGTCCGTCCGATTACCGGGTGTGCGTTCCAAAGGAACTACCGACACAATTCACGGTGAAGGATTATGCGAAAGCTGCAAAAATCAGCCTTTCTGCAGCCGGAACAGCGCTGCATGTTTTGAACGCTGCCGGGGCTGTTTTAAGAACCGGCAAGCAGGGGAGAAGCTATTTATATCAGTCGCTTGTGTGAAAATAATTGTTTCCAACCTGTTCGCAGATATTTCAATTTGTATGCAGCGCATAATTTCACAAATTTATGAAATGATTGGTTTGTTGTAAAAAGGGCCTTGTCTTGCGACAGGCCTTTTTTGCTGTAAAAGAGGTTGCAAAATGTAGGGAAATAGTAAAACAATAAAAAACGCTGGATCCAAAATAAATTGGATCCAGCGCCATGCTGTAAAAAGGTAACAAAAGAGCTGCCGCTCCGGCGCGAGCACCGAAGCTTTGAAAAAGCAAAAACCCCGAACGCGACTTGCGCGTCGAGGCTCTCGACTGGCCCGCCCAAGAGGATTTGAACCCCTATCGTCGGAATCGGAATCCGATGTTTTATCCAGTTAGACTATGGGCGGATATTGATATTTATTTTTCCCGGCGGCGTTAAACCGCCGGGAAAATTTTTGCATTAATAATAGACCTTTTTGTTTTTCTTCTTTTTCTTTGCATAATCGGCTTTCTTTTCTTTTTTCTTGCCGCCAAGACCTTTTTTCGCCTTGAATTCAGCCCAGAATGTGTAAAGCGGACCTGCGAGGAAAGTGGAAGAATACATACCGGACACAATACCGACAGACATCGGAATTGCGAAAGTCAGGATGGAATCCAGACCGGCAATCGCTGCAACGATGGTTACACTCATAATGGCAACAAAGGTTGTTAAAGAGGTAACTGTTGTTCGTTTAAAGGATTGTGTGATCGATAGATTGACGATTTCACGTGTGGACCGGGTTGCGCCCAGTAAAGCGGTATTTTCACGGACACGGTCGTAAATCACGATGGTGTCGTTGAGTGAGTAACCGAGAATCGTCAGCACAACGGCGATGAAGTTCGCATCGATAGTGATACCGAAGATAACGTTGATAAAATAGGTGATTGCCACATCATGAACCAATGCGAACAACGCGGTGAGGGCTGCGGAAACACCGCCGATATTCCGAAAGCGGATACCGACATAAATGATAACCAAAACGCTGGCAAGTCCTAATGCATAAAGACTCTTTCCAAAGAAACTGGCACCAACGGAAGCGCCGACCGCCTGCACACCGGTTCTTTCCACATTGTTATCCTGATATGTGTCGATCAATTTTGTGTCGATGGTATCAAGCTGCAGATTGCTCAGCGCTGTGTTACCGGCAACGGTGATGACAAAGGAAGTTGTTTGCGATGTGTAGTCCTGGCTTTCCGAAATGGTCAGAAGGATTTCTTCAGTTTCCAGATCTGTTGCTAAAACATACTGGATGTTATTATCCGCATAGGAGTTGACCAATTCTTCCTCGATTTTTGAGATATCTTCATCTGCAATATAATCAGAACCGGAAACCGTCAGGATAAACACTGTATCATCTTTTGGATCCAGCTGTGCATCGTAAGCATATTCACTCACAGCGTTTTCAGCGGCGGCAGCAACCTGACTCATTTCGAGATCTCCACTGAAAGAATAGGTAATCTGTGTCGTTGCTGAAACAGAATCGAGCGCATCCTGCGCATCTTTCAAAACAGCGTCAGTATCGATTTTGCCTTCATAGGAATAGGTGATCGTTGTACCGCCTTTAAAATTGATATCCAACTCCGGCTTGATGATGAAGCTGCAAATGATACCAACCACGACGATCAGCACCGAAACGGCAAAGAAAAATTTAAATTTTCCGCAAAAATCAAAAACCTTATTTACCATTTCTTGCACCTCCAAACAACCAAGGCTTTCTCAAGAAATTCATTTGTGAAAGGCTCTTGGTCATCAGTCTTGTCAACACAACACCGATCACGAGGTTACAAATGGCACCGATCAACAGCGTGTAACCGAAAGAATAAATGGATCCGGTAATGGATGAGTCAAACATGAACATAAAAACAGAAACGATCTTGGACCAAATGGAGGTTGGCGGCCCAAATGCCCCCATCAAAATAACCGAAACGATCAAAACGGTGACGTTACCATCCAAAATAGCGGTAAATCCGCGTTTGAATCCGAGTTTGATCGCGCCGTCAATCGTTTTGTCATTGCGAATTTCCTCGCGAATACGTTCGGAAACAATAACATTCGCATCAACACCCATACCGATCGATAATATAATACCCGCAATACCCGGAATTGTCAAGGTAAAACTTGAAATACCGGGGAAAAATCCGGAGATACATGCAAAAATCGCTGCAATTTGGCAGGTAATGGACAGGCAGGCGACAAATCCGGGAAGCCGATATAAAAACAGCATCATCAGCAGAATGCAACCATAGGCGATCAAACCTGCAATCAACATAACATTCAAAGACTGCCGGCCAAGTGTCGGGCTGACAATATTGAGTTTAGAAGAATCTGTCGACAGGCTGAAGGGCAAAGAACCCGCGTTGATTTTATCCGCCAGATCCTGCACCGATTCAGCGGTAAAATCGCTGCCGGTGATGATGGCGTTACCATCTGTGATTGCATTTTCAACCGTTGCGGTGGAAATGCGTTCATCATCCATATAAATGGAAATCGAACCGTTACCTGCAAGTCTTGTCGTTGCATCAGCAAACTGCGATTCACCGTAGCTTGTCAGATTCAGCGAAACAAAATAACCATATTCCGTGTTGTAATCCGCGGAAGCGCTTTCAACACCTTCCGAGCCTTCAAAAATCACGGTTCCGGTATTATCCGTTCCTTCATAAAAAGTCAAAACAGCCATTTCACCGAGTTCCTCAACGGCAGCCGCAGGATCAAAATCCTCTTCATCTGTCTGCCAGGGAAAACGCACGATGATTTGATTGTTTGCAACATCGGAATAAACTTCATAGTCTGTGATGTTCTGGTTTGTAAGCCGAAATTTGATAATTTGTTCCGCGCTTTCCATATTATCCGCCATCTGCTCCGCACTGAGGGAATCCGCGTCCACATCGGGGGTGAACACCGCCTCAACGCCGCCTTGAATATCGATGCCCCAGCGGATATCATTGACGCCCTTTACATATACTTTCTTGACGTCTCCGAAATATGTACTGATACCGAACAGTGACAGATAGGTGAACGCAAGGATAAGTACTGCGACAATGAAAAAGGTAGATCTTCTGGATTTTTTCATTGATCTTTCCTCCAAAACAAGTTAAGTTGAGTGCTAAAAACACCAGCATTGCCTATTATATATTAAAACTTCATAAAAGTCAATGTCGGAAATCAAAACAAGTTGTAAATTATGCCATGATTTTTTCAATGTAAGCAATGCGGGCGCAAACGGTAAACAGTTCAACGGCTGTTTGCAGTTCATGCAGAGAGGGATAAGTCGGCGCGACGCGAATATGACTGTCGTGCGGGTCATTGCCGTAAGGATAGGCGGAACCGGCAGGCGTTGTGACAAGTCCGGCGTTTTTGCACAGTTCAACGATTCGTTTTGCACAGCCGTCCGGCGCGTAGTAGCTGATAAAATAACCGCCGTTTGGATTGGTCCAGTGACCCGCACCGCAGGGGGAAAGCTCTTTTTCAAAGGTATCCAGCACACATTTGAATTTCGGACGCAAAATGGCAGCATGCTGTTTCATGATTTCCTCAATATGCGAAAAAGACTGCAAAAAGCGGACATGCCGCAGTTGATTGACCTTGTCCGGTCCGATCGTCTGAAAGGATATCCGGTATTTCATCAGGTCGATGTTGTGGCTGGACGCACACAAAGCGCACACGCCGCTGCCCGGATGGGTGATTTTGGAGGTTGACATAAACATCAACACCATTTTTTCGGTGCCGTTTTTCACACATTCGGGGTATAAGGGCAAAAGATTGTCTTTCTGATCTTCATATAAATCGTGCACCGCATAGGCGTTGTCCCACATGATGCGAAAATCGTTAGCGGCGGGTTTTAACGCCGCGAAACGCCGCACGGTCTCGTCGGAATAGGTGATGCCGTCAGGATTCGAATATTTCGGAACACACCAAATGCCCTTGACGCACGGGTCTTTGACCAGTTCTTCCACCATGTCCATGTCGGGACCGGTGGGAGTCATCGGAACTAAAATATTTTCAATGCCAAAATATTCGGTCACGCCGAAATGCCGGTCATAGCCGGGAGAAGGGCACAGAAATTTTACTTTATCCTGCAGCACCCATGGGGTTTCGCCGTCCAGTCCGTGCGACATCGCCTGTGCGATGATGTCGAACATCATGTGCAGCGATGAATTTTCACCGATAATAATGTTATCGGCCGGACAGTCAAACAGCTGCGCAAAGATTTTTTTCATTTCCGGAATGCCGTCGATCCCGCCATAGTTCCGGCATTCGACGCCGTTTTCGGTTTTTGTGTTGCCGGGCGTGACCATGGTCAGCAGATCATTGGAAATATCCAGCTGATCGCTGCCGGGCTTTCCGCGCGACATATCCAGTTTTAAATGCATATTTAAAAACGAATCGTATTTTTCTTTGAGCGCGTTTAATTCATCTTTCAGCTGCTGTTTGTTCATTTCCGTGTATTTCAAATGACATCAACCCTTCCAAAATTGTACACTAATAGAAATAATTTTAATATAGTTGCCGTATGATTGCAAGATAAATTTTACACAAACAACAAAATAACATCAAAAAAGAATCTGTGGATTTTAGAGAAAACGGGGAGAAAAGGCGGAAATTATGCAAAAAAGATAGCAAAACCCGATTGACAAAATCCAAAAAGACGATTATAATAACTTTGAAAAATCATAATGAAAATGCAATAAACGGAAAGAATTTTTTGTGACTGCATCACAGAGAGTGGCGACAAGCTGGAAGCGCCGCATGTAAAACAAAATGGGCCGTTCCGTTTGCACCGCGGTGAAGAGCTGCGGCGCGTCGGCTGCGTTAAAGGCTTTTGAATGAGTGGCGTTGAATGCGCAATGCGGGTGGTACCACGGTCTTTGATCGTCCCGTTTGTGTGTTTGGCGTATTTTTTTTACAAGGAGAGTAAAACGAAAATGGAATGGACAGGACTCAACGAGCTCAGAGAGAAATATTTAAGTTTTTTTGAATCAAAAGGACATCTGCGCCTGAAAAGCTTTCCACTGGTGCCGCATAATGACAACAGTCTGCTGCTCATTAATTCCGGCATGGCGCCGATGAAAAAATATTTTACCGGGGAGGTCACCCCGCCGCGCAAACGGGTAACGACCTGCCAGAAATGCATTCGCACACCGGATATTGAATGCGTCGGCAAAACCGCGCGGCATGGCACCTATTTTGAAATGCTTGGAAACTTCTCCTTTGGAGACTATTTTAAAAAGGAAGCAACCGCGTGGGCGTGGGAATTTTGCACACAGGTATTAAAACTTCCGGTAGACCGGCTGTGGGTTTCCATTTATGAAAACGACGACGAAGCGTTTGACATCTGGACAAAACAGGTCGGCGTCGCACCGGATCGGATCGTGCGGCTCGGCAAGGAAGACAATTTCTGGGAGCATGGTTCCGGCCCCTGCGGCCCCTGTTCGGAAATCTATTTTGACCGCGGCGAGCAGTATGGCTGCGGCAAACCCGACTGCGGCGTCGGCTGCGAATGCGACCGCTATGTGGAGTTCTGGAACCTGGTGTTCACCCAGTTTGACAACGACGGCAACGGCAACTACACGCCGCTGGACCATCCCAACATCGATACCGGTATGGGGCTTGAACGGCTTGCCTGTATCATGCAGGGGGTCAATAATATTTTTGAAGTGGATACCGTGCAGAATATCATGAAGCATGTTTCCAAAATCGCGGGCGTGCATTATGGGGACAATGAAAAGACGGATGTTTCCCTGCGCGTCATCACCGATCATATCCGTTCGACGACCTTCATGGTCGGCGACGGCGTTATGCCCTCCAACGAAGGAAGAGGCTATGTCCTGCGCAGACTGCTGCGCCGCGCGGCACGGCACGGACGGCTGCTCGGCATCAAGGGTGCGTTTTTATCGGAAGTGTGCGACACGGTGATTCATGAAAACGAATCCGCATATCCTGAACTGAAAGAAAAACGCGATTTTATCAAAAAGCTGATTTTAAATGAAGAGGAAGCGTTTAATAAAACCATCGATCAGGGTTTGGCGCTGTTGCATGAATTTATCGACAAAATGGAAGAGAAGGTCATGCCGGGCGAAACTGCGTTTAAACTGTATGACACGTTCGGTTTCCCACTGGATTTAACAAAGGATATTCTGGAAGAACAGGGAATCAGTGTGAATGAATCGGAATTCATGGAACTGATGAAACAGCAGCGCGAACGCGCAAGAAATGCCCGGAAAGCGGCGGACGCGGAAAGCTGGGCGTCGGACGGCATGCAGCTGCACGTCGCACCGACTGCGTTTTTGGGCTATGAACAGCTCGAATGCGACGGCGAAGTGCTTGCCATCATCGCCGAGGGCGAACAGACAAGCGAAATCACCGCCGGTGAAAAAGCGATCGTTGTTTTGGATCAAACGGTGTTTTATGCGCAAAGCGGCGGTCAGGTCGGCGATACCGGCGTGCTCACAGCTGACGGCGCGGTATTCCGTGTGGAGGATACCTCTAAAACGGCGGATGGTATTTATCTGCATAAAGGCGTTGTAGCGGACGGTAAGATCACCGCAGGTATGCGGCTGCATGCGCAGGTAGACAAAGAGCCGCGTCTTTCCATCATGCGCAACCACACCGCAGCGCATCTTTTGCAAAATGCGCTGCGAAAGGTGCTCGGTAACCACGTCGAGCAGGCAGGCCAGCTGGTCGATGCGCAGCGGGTGCGATTCGACTTCACCCACTTTTCCGCCGTGACACCGGAGGAACTCTTGCAGGTCGAGAAAATCGTCAATGATGAAATTTTGGCGGATATTCCTGTGACAATGCGCGAAATGCCGATCGAAGAAGCTAAAAAACTTGGCGCAATGGCGCTGTTCGGCGAAAAATATGGCGACATCGTCCGCGTCGTCACTGCTGGGGATTCTATTGAATTCTGCGGCGGTACCCACGTTTCCGCCACCGGCAAACTGGGACTTTTCCACATTGTTTCGGAAGGCTCTGTCGCGTCGGGCGTGCGCCGTATTGAAGCGGTAACGGGACTTGGCGTGCTGGAATATATGATGGCGCAGAAAATCGTGATCGAAAAGGCGTGCGCCGCTTTTAAGGCGGGCAATCCGAACGAGCTGGTGCAGAAAGTCGAACAGGCGGTGACCCAGTTAAAAGAAAAAGAACAGGAACTCAAAACCTTGCATGAAAAACTGGCGGCACAAAAAGCAAAAGACATGCTGTCACAGGCGAAAGATATCGGCGGCGTGAAACTCATTGCGGTTGCGACAACGAATCTTGCACCGGACGCATTGCGCCAGATGTGCGATCAGTTTAAAGCGGCGGTTCCGAACATCGTTGCAGTCATCGCCGGCATGCAGGAGGAGAAAGGCACCGTCACATTTGCGGCCTGCTGCGGCAAAGAAGCGGTAAAAATGGGCGCGCATGCGGGAAATCTTGTTCGTGAGGTCGCAAAAATTGCCGGCGGTTCCGGCGGCGGCCGTCCGGACAGCGCAATGGCCGGCGGCAAGGATCTGACGAAAGTAGACGAAGCACTGTTAAAGGTGGACGACATTCTGTCCGCCCAGTTGAACAAATAAGGAGCGATGAAAAATGGATTGTTTATTCTGCAAGATCGTGAGCGGGGAGATCCCGTCCAAAAAAGTGTATGAAACAGAGGATGTTTATGCGTTTTACGACATCAATCCCCAGGCGCCGTTCCATGCGGTGATCATCCCGAAAAAACATGTTGCAGCCAGTGCTGCCCAGATCAATGCGGATAACAGCGGCTGCGTTGCGAAAATTTTTGAAGCGGCGGCGCAGATCGCAAAAGAAAACGGATTGGACAAAGGCTTTCGCATCGTGACCAACTGCGGGGAATACGGTTGCCAGTCGGTGCCGCATCTGCATTTTCATCTGCTCTCCGGCAAACAGCTGGATGAAAAAATGTGCTGAAAGCGGCTGTTCGCTCCGACCAATATATATATGTAAACCGGAAAGGATTTGATTTTAAATTGAAAACCTATCGAATGACGATCGCGGGACTCACGCGCGACCTGCCGGTGTTTCCCATCAACGACAAAATTTCCATTGCGGCGTTTATATTGTTTGGCGACGCGGAAATGACGGTCGCCTGTGCCCGCGACCTGTTAAAAAAGGTGCCGGATTTTGATATTATCATCACGCCGGAAGCCAAAAGCATTCCATTAGCGCATGAAATGTCCCGCCAAAGCGGCAAAAAGTATATCGTTGCAAGAAAACGGGAAAAACTTTACATGGGAAAACCTTTTTCCGTGGAGGTGCAATCCATCACAACGCAGGGGACGCAAAAACTCTTTTTGAGCGAATATGAAGCCCCGTTGATGGCGGGAAAACGCGTGTTGATCGTGGACGACGTGATCAGCACCGGCGCGTCGCTCACTGCGGTGGAGGAACTGGTGAAAAAGGCGGGCGGCAATATCGTCGGCTGCTGTTCGGTTTTGGCGGAAGGCGAAGCGGCCGACCGCGGCGATATCATCTTCCTGGAACCCTTGCCGCTGCTCGAAAACGACGGAGAAACAACAAAATGAATTTGAACAAAGCTTTTTTCCATGCGGCCTACGGCACGGCAAAACAGCTGCCGCAGTCCGATCTGCCGGAAATCGCCTTTTCCGGTCGGTCGAATGTCGGCAAGTCGTCGCTGATCAACAAGATTTTCAACCGTAAGGCGCTGGCAAAAGTCAGTTCCACGCCGGGGAAAACGGCGACCGTCAATTTTTATGATGTCGACGGCGCTTATATCGTCGATCTTCCGGGCTACGGTTATGCCAAGGTGTCCGGCAGCGAACAAAAGCGCTGGGCGGATTTGATGGACGGGTATTTCAGCGGAAAGCGGAACATCCGGCTTGTCGTGCAGCTGATCGATATGCGGCACAGCCCGACAAAACTGGATATGCAAATGCTTGACTATCTTGAGCAGTTGGGCTATAATTTTGTTATCGCTTTGACAAAAAGCGACAAATTAAATCAAACGGAAACCAAAAAGCGGCTGGCGGCATTGGAGGAGGAACTCTCCTTTTTGCGGCAAAAGCCGGAATGCTTTCCTGTTTCTTCTTTGAAAGGAACAGGCATTGAGGCATTAAAGGAAAAAATCCAACAAACCATCGATTGAAAGGAAGTCATATGTTTACCGCAGATTATCTGAATGTAAAAAACGGGCATTTGTGCGCAGGGGAATGCGACACCGTCGAGCTTGCCAAAACACACGGCACCCCGCTGTATGTCATGGATGAGGACACCGTGCGCAAAAATTGCCGGATGTTTAAAACCTGCATGGAAAAGAACTATCAAAACGCATTGGTGCTGTTTGCCAGCAAAGCGCTCAATTGTTTGGAAATGTGCCGGATCGCAAATGAAGAAGGCTTGGGACTCGACGTTGTCTCCGGCGGTGAGATCTACACCGCGCTCAAAGCCGGTTTCCCGGCCGACCGCATGTTTTTCCACGGCAACAATAAAACGAGAGATGAGTTGTGTCTTGCGCTGGACAATCACATCGGCACCATTGTGGTGGATAACCTTTTTGAACTCGAAGAATTAAATGAACTGTGCGGCGAAAAAGGGGTTAAGGCAAATATCATGTTTCGCATCAAACCGGGAATCGACGCGCACACCCATGATTTTATCCGTACCGGACAGATCGATTCCAAATTCGGGCTTGCACTGGAAAACGGCGAAGCGCTGGAGGCCGTGAAAGAAGCGGTCAAACTGCCGAATGTGACCTTGACCGGCCTGCACTGCCATATCGGGTCGCAGATTTTTGGCGACGAACCGTTCAAAGAGGCGGCAAAAGTTATGCTGCGGTTTTATAAACAGTTAAAGGACGAGCTGGGATTGGAACTTGCGGATTTGAATCTCGGCGGCGGTTTTGGCATCAAGTATCTGGAATCGGATCAACCGATGGCTTATGATGCATTTATGGCGCAGGTCGCGGTCATTGTGCATGATTTCTGCAAACAAAACGGACTGTGTGAGCCCCGCATTTTGATCGAGCCGGGCCGGAGTATCGTCGGTGCGGCAGGTATTACATTGTATACCGTCGGCGCGGTCAAGGAAATCAAGAATGTGCGCAATTACGTCACGATCGACGGCGGCATGTGCGATAATCCGCGCTATGCGCTGTATCAGTCGGCCTATACCGTTGTCAACGCTTCCCAAGCGGACAAGCCTGCGGACTACACTGCGACGATCGCCGGCAAATGCTGTGAAAGCGGCGACCTGATCGGGGAAAACATAAAAATCGCAAAGCCGGACAAAGGCGATATTCTGGCGGTTTTGTCCACCGGCGCTTATAACTATTCCATGGCGTCGAACTATAACCGCAATCCACGCGCGGAAATGGTCATGGTAAAAGACGGCAAGGCGCGGACGATCATCAAAAGAGAATCCTATGAAGATTTAATCAGAAATGATATTTAGTTTTCTTTCAGATGTTTTTTAAAAGGCAGGATGAATGAAATTCATCCTGCCTTTTGTTATGCATGTAACCGGGCATGCGTATTGCATTCACAAACGGTATTGCATTTTTTGTCTGTATGCTTTGGGCGTGATACCGCAGAATTTTTTAAAACAGCTGCAAAAATAAGATTGTGTGGAAAAACCGGTTTGTTCCGCGATTTGAGCGAGCGAAAAAGATTGCATATTCAGCATCTTTTTTGCGGCGGCAATACGCAGTTGGTTCAGATATTGATTCGGTGTGATACCGGTGGCGGCAAGAAACCGTTTGTGAAAATGCGATGTACTGCTGTTGCAGTATCTGGCGATATCCTCTACGCGAATGGGTTTATCATAATTTTTTATCATAAAATCCATTGCAAGTTCTATGATAGCATCATTTTTTTGATAAGATGTACGGTTTGGATAACCGGAAAAGGAAATCGTGTTGATCGCACATAAAAGCGAAAGGACATTGCGGGCTTGCTGTATTAGCATTCCCAGCGTGTCGAGGGGAAAAAGCAGTTGAGAGGATGAAAAATAACCGCGCAGCTTTTCGTAGTGATCACCGTCGATAAATGCCGGTAATTTGTTCAACAGCGAAAGGATTGCGGGATCGTTCGTTGTGAAATGAATAAAAAAGCAGCGGAAAGGCAACCGGCTGTTCCGGATCATGCCCGGTTTTGCGATCAAGAGATTCCCGCGTTTTATTTCATGCGGCACACCGTCAATAAACGATGTGCCGCTATTGGTTTCAAACAGCTCGATCTCAAATGCAGTGACCGATCTCTTGGGAGATAGCAGATTATCCGGATATTCCTTTTGACTGTCAAACACCCCGGACGCTGTGACAATGGGAAGATTCGTTTGCATCGCCATTCCTCCGTAAAAAATAGAAAATTGAAAAAACAAAATAGAAAAACGAAACAAATCCGCGAAAGCTATGATTATAATATAACATAGATTTAAAAAAAGTAAAGAGGGAGCCGGGACATGGAACGTTTGATCAAAGTGGGAAAAATTGTTCCCAAAGACGGGAAGAATATTAAAAAATCGATACTCGGTCTGGGATTTGAAAAACTGGATCGGGATGTTTTTGATCCGGAAAAGGCATATGATTTTGTTGCTAAATCGGGCGTAAAATGGGCGAGACTGCAGTCGGGATGGCAAAAAACAGAACGAAAAAAGGGAGAATATCATTTTGAATGGCTTGACCGGATCGTGGATTCGCTTTTGCAAATCGGTGTTGAGCCGTTTTTGTGTTTATGTTATGGAAACGATTTATATACCGAAACCGCCAAAAAGGTTTTTGGCGCAACGGGATGTCCGCCGATCCACACAGCGGAAGAAAAAAACGCATGGCGGGCGTATGTCAAAGCGGTGGTCACCCATTACAAGGGAAAAATAACCAGTTATGAGATATGGAATGAACCGGACGGTTTATGGGGCTGGAAACACGGTGTCAATGCGACCGAACTCGGAGAATTTATTGTGGACACCGCAAAAGCCTGCAAAAGCGCCGATCCCGATTGCCGCGTCATCGGACTTGCTACCTGTTTATCAAACCGTGATTATTTGGAAACAGTCGCAGGCACCGGTGCTTTAAATGCGATCGACGGTATTTCCTATCATGCCTATAGCACCGGTGAGTCGGAATTCGACGCTACATATAATCTATATAACGAATTACGTCAAAAGTATAATCCGAATTTGACCATCATTCAGGGGGAAAGCGGCGCGCAGTCCCGTTCCGACGGATGCGGTGCGTTAAGGGGAGGCGCATGGACGCCGTTGAAACAGGCAAAATTCCTGCTGCGGCACTTGTTGACCGATATTAAAAACCAGGTGGAAAAAGCGTTTTATTTTTCCTGCATGGATATGATCGAAGCGCTCAACGGAAAAGTCGGAGAAGTGGCTTCCTATCTTGATTATGCTTATTTTGGCGTTATCAGCGCCTCCTTTGATGAAAACGGACGTTCAACGGGAGAATACACGCCAAAGCTGTCTTATTATGCACTACAGAATCTTTGCAGCGTTTTTTGCGAGGATTACACCGTGACAAAGCTTCCCATTGAAAGCGGTTGTGAATGGAGCGAACGCTGCATCGGCTATGATTTTGATTTTAAAAACACCTGTCATTTTGCGGTCAAAAAGCCCAACGGCGCTTCGGCACTGGTTTATTGGATCCCGAAAAATATTTTAACGGAAACGATCGAAACCACAGTTTCCTTTAAAATAAAAAAAGATAGCGTCAGCGGAGAGATCCACATTGTTGATCTGTTGACCGGAGTAATCTATGATCTGCCTGAAAAAATGCTTGACAGCGACGATACATATATCAAATTCAAAAATATTCCGGCAACAGATATACCGATGCTGTTGACATTCGGGGATTTTTGCTGTTGACACAGGAGGTGGTTTTGTGAAGATCACGGATGTGAAGCCTTTTGTCGTAGACTGTTATCGAACCAACCTGATCTTTGTTAAGATATACACAGACGAAGGACTTTCGGGTGTTGGAGAAGGAACGCTGGAATATAAGGAATTCGCCTTTTTGGGTGCGCTGGAACATATCAAAACGTATCTCATCGGTAAAAATCCGTTGCATATCGAACAGCATTTTCATCAGATTTACCGTGACGCATATTGGCGGGGCGGCGCTGTCCTGATGTCGGCGCTGTCGGCGGTGGAAATGGCGCTGTGGGACATTTTAGGCAAGTTTTTGAATGTTCCGGTGTATCAGCTGTTAGGCGGCAAAGTCAATGATAAAGCGCGGATTTATGTAAACGGTTGGTTTTCCGGCGCAAGGGAACCCGCAGAATTTGCACAAAAGGCGGGGGAAGCGGTAAAGCGGGGTATTACCGCTTTAAAATGGGATCCTTTCGGACAGGCATATCTGAATATTTCAAACGCAGCGTTGGATAAGGCGCTGCGCTGTATTGCGGCTGTTCGCGAGACGGTCGGGGATCAGGTCGATTTATTGATCGAAGGGCATGGGCGGTTTAATATTCCCACAGGGATTCAAATTGCAAAGGAATTGGAACCGTTTAAACCGATGTTTTTTGAAGAACCAACCCCGCCGGACAGTCTGGAGGCTTTAAAAGCGGTCAAAGATGCATCACCGGTTGCCATTGCAGCGGGGGAACGGCTGTATACTCGTTGGGATTACAGACCGTTTTTTGATCTGCAGCCCGCTGATTATATCCAGCCGGACGTTTCCCATGCCGGCGGTATCATGGAGCTGAAGAAAATTGCAGCCGAAGCGGAATGCAGGTATATTCCTTTTGCGCCGCACAATCCTTCCGGCCCGGTGGCCAACGCGGCGACCTTACAGCTGGCGGCCAACTGCCCGAATTTTTGTATTCTTGAAATCATGTATAGCGACGTGGCATGGCGCGGCGAGATCACAAATGAGAGCCTGATTTATCAAGACAGCTCTATCATGATTCCGGATCGTCCGGGACTTGGAATCGAAATCAATGAGGAAGCGTGTTTAAAACATCCTTATCAGCCGCACACACTGCGTCATTATGACGGAACGCTCACGGATATCAGACCTGCAAATACAATGTTTTATTTTTGAGAATCAAAATCACGTATGCGAAAGGAGCTAAAATGAAAAAGACAATGCTGATCACCGGCGGCGCGGACGGAACGGGGTTCGCGATCGCCGAAAAGTTTGCCGGCGCCGGCTATGCGGTGCTGCTGACCAGCCGTGATGTTGAAAAAGCCCGCGCGGCGGCGAGAATGCTGACGGTCAAATATGATATTTTTTCAAAGGGATATGTATTGGATATCGGCGCCGAGCAAGCGGTGACCGACATGTTTAACGATATCGACCGTTCGGGTTGTTTTGTCGAGACGGTGGTGCTCAATGCTGCCAATATGGGATTTGGGGACGATCCGGTCAAAGGAATGGATTTTTTTACGGTTTCGGTTTCGGATTTTCAGCGTGTTTTTGAAACCAATATTGTTTGGAATTTCATGATCATCCGACAGGCAGCATTGCGTATGCGTGCAAAACATAAAGGCGCGATCGTGTTTATTGGTTCTAACACCGCATATAGAGCCATTCCCAACAGAAGCGCTTATTGTGCGTCTAAGGGCGGCATAAATGCAATGTCCAGAGCTTTTGCGGTGGATTTGGGACCCTTTGGCATTCGCTCCAATGTTGTATTGCCGGGAACCATCAAAACCAAAAGATGGATGCAAATGGGGGAACGGCAGGTGATCAACGGTCAATGCACACCGATCGGTGATATTTCGGATTTTGAGGATATTGCCAATGCGGCTTTTTTCCTCGGCACGGATCTTTCCAAAAACATAACGGGATCGGAAATAACGGTAGACGGCGGTATGAGCTGCCAGCTTTATCCGGCGGTTTTGGATTCTTCAAAACGCGGATAAATGCCGTGAAAGCAGCGATCTGATGAAGATTGAATCAGCAATGATATTTAAACAAGAAGCTGTGCAAATATTTTTCATTTGCACAGCTTCTTGTTTTATACTTGCACGATTCTAATCAATTTTATAGGTTTAGGATAAGCGAGATTTACTTTATTTCCTGCTCCAATTCCTCAAAGGATTGCGTATTGAAAAACTCCGGTAAAGTCATTTCTAAACCGTCGCATAATTTTTTGATGGTGATAATGGATACATCTTTACGCGCATCGCTAAACATGCTGTAAACGGTGGATGGGGTGACCCCTGCAAGCGTTGCCAATTCATTTAATTTTATATTTCGTTCTTCACAAATTTGTTTAAACCGTTTTACGACTTCCTTTTTAACTCCCATTTGAATCCCTCCCATATCAGAATCATATTCTTTTTTACAATTTTGCGTATACGCACTTGCGTAATTATGATGGATCTGATAAAATATTATTGTACGCAATAGCGTATAAAAATATTTTGGGAGGGTTTGATATGCGTTGTATGTTTTGCGGACATGGGAGAATTGAAGAAAACAGACAACATGTTTTGCAAAAAGCACGAGAGAAAATCAGCAGCCTGATTGAAATCGGCGTGGAAGAATTCTGGTCAGGCGGTATGGGAGCGTTTGATGAAGAATGTGAACATATTGTTCGAGAAATAAAAAAGGGGAATCCTCGCTTGCAGCTTTACTGCATCAGTCCGGACTTGCCGCCGTCCCGGCAATATTACCAAAGGGAATACGACGGTTTGATTTTTTCGGGACACAAAGTGACCTATTATAAAGCCGCCATACCGATGCGAAATCAGTGGATGGTCGATCACTGTGATTTTTGTCTGTCCTATGTTATCCGCCCTTTCGGCGGCGCTTATAAAACGTTAAGCTATGCAAAACGGCAACAGCATATGCAGTGTATTGACATAAAATAAAACCACCCGATCGAATGATTTTTTCATTCGACCGGGTGGTTTTGCATATACTGTCTTGAAGGGAGTGCTGCTTATGATCGTGCGTGCCGGGGATTTATATGAAAAAGAGGTTATCTGCGTCAAAGACGGCACAAAAATGGGAAATATGGGCGACTTTGAAATCAACACCGAAACCGGACAGGTGGAGACCATCATTATTTTCGGGAGAAACCGGCTGTTTGGGTTGCTGGGTCGGGAGGACGACCGGGTCATCCCGATGTCCTGTGTGGAGGTGTTTGGCGACGAGGTCATTTTGGTCGACTGTGAGCCGCCCCGTCCGCGCCGCCGCAGTTCCAAAAACTTTTTGAGCAATTTGTTTTCATAAAATTAGGGCAAACAAAGGGAAAACAGCAACCCTTTG
Source organism: uncultured Clostridia bacterium (assembly GCA_946493765.1). Classification (GTDB taxonomy): domain Bacteria; phylum Bacillota; class Clostridia; order Oscillospirales; family Acutalibacteraceae; genus RUG11462. Next base: position 38,756 of record CAMMAZ010000017.1, read on the forward strand.
TTTGCCTTAATTTAAAATGCATCGGCGAACCAGACGTGATCAACGGTGAAGGTTTTTCCATTTAAATAGTTGAGATTTTCAGCGTCGGTCTGAAAGGAAAACCGCAGCTTATAGGAATAAAGCGCCTGGTGCACAAACCCTCTTTTTTTATCGGCTGCATTTTTGCCATATTTCCCGTCGCCTACCAGCGGATGCCCAATACTTGCAAAATGCGCGCGAATTTGATGGGTGCGCCCGGTCAGCAATTCGATCTCTAAAAGAGATTGATTTTGATTTTCGCGCAGCACCTTATATTTTGTCCGGATCTCTTTTGCGCCGGGAACCGGTCTGTCAAACACTTTCACCTGATTTTTTTCTTCGTTTTTGATGAGAAATCCGGTCAAGGTGTTTTCTTTTTCCTTTAAAATGCCGTGCACCAGACAAAGATAAAACTTGTCCAGTTCGCGGTGTTTGATCTTGTCGTTTAACACCCGCAGCGTCTGCGCATTTTTGGCGGCGATCACAATGCCGCCGGTGTTCCGGTCAATGCGGTTGGCAAGCGCAGGAGCAAAACTGTTTTCACGTTCGGGATCATATTCTCCCTTTTCATATAAATAGCGGGTAATGCGGCCAATCAGCGTGTCGCCGTATTCTCCCTTGTCCGGGTGGACAAGCAATCCTTCCGGCTTGTCGGCGAGTAGAATATTTTCGTCCTCATAAAGCACGGATAATTTTTTGGAAGCGTTCAAAAAATCATAGGCCTTGGTGCGACTTTCAAAAAATTCATCGTTGATATAAAAATCCACCACGTCGCCCTGTTTTAAGCGCGTGGAGATTTCGCCGCGCTTGCCGTTGACCTTGATGCGCTTTAACCGAATGTATTTATATAATAAGGAATGCGGCAAAAGCGGCGCAGTTTTTAAAACAAATTTATCCAGCCGTTGATCCGCGTCATTCGCGTTGACGGTAAAGCTTTTCATCGTTTGATTCCTTTCCAGAATAAAATCATAAAGTTATTATAGCATAAAAACACAATTCGTGTTATAATATTCTATATTTTTATTTTGAGGGAGCAAAATGGCGGATAAAAAAAGAGTTTTGGTCGCGATGAGCGGCGGCGTGGATTCCTCTGTGGCCGCAGCGCTGCTTTTGGAACAGGGCTATGAAGTGGAAGGGGTCACCATGCAGATCTGGCCGGATATTGCGGATGAGGAAGAACGCATCACAAAGGGATGCTGTTCGCTTTCAGCTGTGGACGACGCGCGTCGGGTCGCTTATCATCTCGGCATTCGGTATCATGTCTGGAATTTCAAGGATCTGTTCCAACAAAGCGTTATCCAACCCTTTGTGCAGGAATATGTTGCGGGAAGAACCCCCAACCCTTGTATTCGCTGCAATAAAATCGTGAAATTTGAAGCGCTGTTGACCCGTGCGTTAGCAGTGGGATTTGACTATATCGCCACCGGGCATTACGGGCAAATTGATAAATTCGGTGATCGCTATGTGCTAAAGCGCTCGGCGTCCATCGAAAAGGATCAGACCTATGCGCTGTATAACTTAACACAGCATCAACTGCAGCATTTGCTGCTGCCCTGCGGGACAATGTCCAAGCCGCAACTGCGGGAATATGCAAAGCAAAAGGAAATTCCGGTCTTTGATAAACCGGACAGCCAGGAAATTTGTTTTGTTCGGGATAATGATTATGCCGGTTTTATCGAAAAGGCGGGCTATCCGTCTGTTCCCGGCAACTTTATCGATACGAAAGGGAATGTGATCGGTCGGCATAAGGGGATTTTCCATTACACCGTCGGGCAACGCAAGGGACTCGGCATGACGTTTGGAAAACCGATGTTTGTCGTGAAAATCGATCCGGTTGCGAATACCGTGACGCTCGGCGATAATGCGGACACCTTTCAAAATGAACTGTTCGCAAAAGAGCTGAATTGGATCGCATTCGATCAACTGCCGGATGCCGGGATTTCGTGTAAAGTAAAAATCCGGTATAACGGTCCGGCACAGGACGCAACAGTTTATCCGGCAAACGGTGGTGTGCGTGTGGTATTCGACGAGCCTGTCCGTGCGGTAACACCGGGACAATCCGCTGTGTTTTATGATGGAGATATTGTGCTTGGCGGCGGTATCATTCAATAAAAAAACGGCTTTTGAAAGCCGTTTTTTTATTGAGTCATTCATGCAGCTGTGAAAGGTCATAGGGTGTGTGCTGGTAAACGATATAATTTAACCAGTTGGAAAACAATAAACTTGCGTGTGACCGCCAGTTCATATATGGCAATAGATTTGGATCGTCGTGCGGGAAATAGTTTTTCGGCACATCGATCGGCAGCCCTTTTTCCACATCGCGTTGATATTCCTTTTGCAAAGTGCAGCGATCATATTCCGAATGGCCGGAAACAAAAAATTTGCGACATTGCCGGTCGGCACAGATATGCACGCCCGCTTCTTCAGAATAGGTGAGAATATCAAGTTCCGGAATCTTTTCGATTTCCTCCCGCCAAACGGTAGTATGACGGGAATGCGGCGCATAGAACACATCATCGAAACCACGTAGCAGCGGATGGTTCGGAATCAGTGGTTTGTGTTTGAAAATACCGAATAGCTTTTTATCCAACAGATGCTTTTGGATCCCGTAATGATAATAAAGCCCGGCCTGTGCGCCCCAACATATATATAAGGTGGAATAAACATGCGAATCTGCCCATTTGAAAATACTGCAAAGTTCATCCCAGTAATCGGTTTGTTCAAAATCCATCATTTCAACCGGCGCGCCAGTCACGATCAGTCCGTCATAACGGTGATCTTTTACTTCATCAAAGGTTTTATAAAAGGCCAACAGATGTTCTTTAGAAACATTTTTGGATTTGTGCGATACTGTCTGCAACAAATCGATTTCAATTTGCAGCGGTGTGTTGCCAAGCAGTCGCAGCAACTGCGTTTCGGTTTCAATTTTTGTAGGCATCAAATTTAAAATCAGTATTTGCAGTGGGCGGATGTCCTGGCTTAACGCCCTGGTTTCCGTCATCACAAAAATGTTTTCTTTTTCAAGGATTTTTGCAGCAGGCAAGGCATTTGGAATTTTGATCGGCATGATTTCGCCTTCCTTTCGGGTGGTATGAATAGCATTATAACAAAATAAAATCGTTTTTTCAATAAAAATTTCGAAAAAGATAAAAAAGGGGGTTGACAAGAGGAGGTGAGGATGGTAAAATAATCAGG
>CAMMAZ010000018.1 GCA_946493765.1 uncultured Clostridia bacterium
TGAGCAAAAGTCAGCATGGGATTGGTGTGGTATCTTTAATTATGTGAAACTCCGCATTCCCATTTGGAAACCGCCTGCACCGAAACACCCAGCTGATCGGCGATTGTTTCCTGTTTGATGCCTTTGACCTTCCGCAGTGTTCTGCATTTTTGCCCGAATATTTGTTGCATTGTCATTTCCCCTCTTTTTCGACTTGTTTTGTGTTTTCACTCTACCATAATAGTCGCCAATATACCATGAACCGTTGGTGGAATCGAATCAACCATTTGTTGAATGGATCCTTTTCCGGTTTGGCGGCAATCTGCAAACGGCATTCTCCCGGCGGTTTTGCCTCAATTTTAAACGAAATGGGTTCTCTGCGCAAAATCGGGCAAAAATAAAAAACGCGTTTCCGAAAACCGGAAACGCGCATTTTCACAAGAAGACAGATTTATCCTTTGATAAACCGCCGGGTGAATAACATGCTTTTCCGAACGATATCGTTTCTTTTTGTCATGTTGTTCACCCCCTTTTTATTGATTATGTACAATATAGCACAAAAAAGTTAAAAAATCAAGAGGAATTTTATGCTTTTGTTGTGGAATTATCTGGCGGCGCTGTAAATTGCGATCATATCCGCTTTTTCAAGCGGTTTGACAACACCTAGTGGACCCTGCGCCGATGTGTAGCATTTTTCCGCCATTTCTTCGATCTGTGCGTCGGTTAAGGTGATGCCCATTTCCGAAACGCGGGTCGGCATATCGATGGAATGATAGAAATCCTCCATGGCGGCAATGCCTGCCAGCGCTGTTTTGTCTGTGTCGCCGCCGGGGGCGATGCCCATGACATTGACTGCAAACTGTGCAAACCGCTGCGGACGTTCCCGATAAACATAACGCGCCCAGCTGCTCCAGATCGCAGCCAGTCCCGCGCCGTGTGCGATGTCGAACAGACCGCCGAGTTCATGTTCGAGCTTATGCGTCGCCCAGTCGCCGCCGTCGGTGCCGCATTCGGTCAGCCCGTTGTGGGACAGGCTGCCTGCCCACATCACCTCTGCGCGGGCGTTGTAGTTTTCGGGTTCTTGCATTAAAATCGCCACGTTTTTCTTCACGGTGCGCAAAATCACTTCGCTGATCCCATCGGTCAGTTCCATGTTGTCGCTTTTGTTGAAATAGCGTTCCATGGTGTGCATCATGATATCGACGCATCCACTGGCCGTCTGGTAGGCCGGCAGCGTCATGGTCAGTTCCGGATTCATGATCGCAAACACCGGGCGGGACAATTCGTTGCTGTAGCCGCGTTTGATCCAGCCGTCTTCATTGGTGATGACCGACGCGTCGCTCATTTCGCTGCCCGCCGCCGCAATGGTCAGCACCGACGCCACCGGCAGACAAGCTGTCGCCTCCCGTTTGAAATTATAAAAATCCCAGACGTCGCCGCCGCTGGCCACGCCGTAGCCGATCGCTTTAGCCGAATCGATCACGCTGCCGCCGCCCACTGCCAGAATGAAATCAACGCCTTCTTTTTTGCAAAGCGCAACGCCTTCATAAACAAGCGAAAGGCGCGGATTGGGCACAACGCCGCCCAGTTCCACAAAATCGATCCCCTGCGCCTGCAAAGACGCCGTGATGCGATCAAGCAGTCCCGAACGCTTCGCGCTGCCGCTGCCATAGTGCAAAAGCACCTTTTTGCAGTTTTGCGCTTTGATCAGTGCACCGACCTGATTTTCGGCGCCTTTGCCGAAAATCACCTTTGTCGGGGTGTTAAAAACAAAATTCTCCATTGTTTTTCTCCTTTCTTTATAACGGCGGCATCGGCTTTTACCGCTGCCGAAATCATTCTATTGTGGTTGCGCCCATTTGGACCGATTTGACCGTTGTGGTATCGCCTGCGGTTTCGGTTTCCAATGTCAATGTGTCTCCGGATTTCAAAAACGGAAGCCGGTCGGAAAGGAAAATATCCAGCGTGTAGATCGTATCGCTGTTTTCCAGCAGCACATAATATTTGGTGTTGCCGTCCACCACCGCGGTCTGCACCGAAGCAACAACGCCGGTGACCGTCTGCGTCTGCACAGGCGTTTCTTCTGTTTGATCGCCATCTACACTGATATTGGAATTTTTGAGCTTTGTCAGAAAATCCTCTTTGGCCAATGTTGGGGTGGATCCGGTTCCGACGATCTGGTATTGTTCCATATCGACAAAAGCATACATTTTCGGCAGCGACGCATCGTCCTTGAGCGACATGAAATAGGTTGCCCTGCCTGAAACGTTGACCAGCACCGGGAAAGAGGCGTTATATCCCAGATCCTGCACTTCGCCCTCTGCTGAATCCATGGCGGAATATTCCTCGGCACCGGCCTGGGTGTAGTATTTCGCTTCCTTGGTGCGCATGTTCACCAGCACAAAGCCGACGTTGGATTCGTCGGACACCACCGATGTGATACCGGTATACAGCCAAACGTCGTCGTCCTTCGCAATGTAGTTATAGCCTTCTGTCGGTTTTAAAACACCCTTTTGCCCGAAAATGGAGTTCCAGAAGCCGGAACGGTATTTCCCGTTGTATTCCAGCTGTTTTAAAATCATATCCGCGCTGAAGACCTGATCCACCCAGGTCGGGATCTCTTCCAGCGCATAAAATTTGCTTTCGCCGGTGATCGCATTGACCAGCACTGCACCGTCGATGTCGCGGCCGTTCCAGAGCGCGATGCGGAATTTCACGGTAGACGCGACCCAATAAGGGGTTCCCTCCTCATCGATTTCAAAGGTAATGTTATCGAAAATTTTGGTGGGATAGTGAAACCGCAGGTACCGGTGGATGTTGCGCATGAAATATTCGCTTTCGGAATATTTGATCCCCTCATCCAGCATCACAAGTTTTGTGTTGTTGAGTGTCGCCATATCGACGACGATATAGCCCGGAATACCTTCCGACTGGTTATTGAACCATTTGATCGGATCGGAATAGCTGAGCGGCGTGACCCGGACCGGCGTGTTGTTGTAGTTGATTTGGGTGTAATTGTCCGCAATTTCAAACTGGGAAACCAGATCGGTCATTTCGCCGAGCTTGCGGGTGCCGAGCGTTTGCGCCGTCTCTTTGTCCACGATCGGGATTTCGTCCATTTTCAGCACATCGGCGCCATCGCTGGTGTCGTCCTCTAAAGGTTTAACGTCTTCGGCAAAATTGCTGTCGGTCAACGTTAAAAGCTCATTGTATTTCGATGCATTGAAAAATTCGCTGCCGACAATCGACGCCGCCGCGCCGAACACGACGATGCACCCCGCAGCAATAAGGGTGATCAAAAGCGGTTTTCCCATGTTTTTAAAAGGGTTGTGCGACTGGCCGTCGAACAGTTTTCCTTCGCTTGCCCGCCGGAAAAACGCGATCAGCTTTGCAAAGCTGTTGATGATGATGCAGGCGATCGCCGCTTCCACGAGAAATTTCCAGAAGTCTCCCGAACGCGGATTCAGCGGCGGCAGAAGAAACCAGAACATGAGGAACACTGCCACGGCACAAAGCAGGACACGCAGCAGCATAGACAAAACGTGATGTTTTTTCATTTGTTGAACTCCTATCTTTCGATTTTTAAAGGGTCGTGTTTATTGTACTATATCTATATTCGAAAGTAAAGCATGAGAATGCTTTATTTTTCTTATGCAGCAGTTGACAAACCGGTCACCGGACATTATAATTTTTTAAAAAGTGATAAAGTTAAATTTCTGGTGTGACACAGTTTTTTATCATTATGCCCATTTTAACACACATTTTAAGGAGGCAGAGCATGAAACAGTGTATGGATGCAGACAATCTGCACCGGCGGTTGAAAAAGATTATCGGGCAGGTGCAAGCAATCGATAGAATGGTGGATGAAGATGTCCCCTGCGAGGATATTCTGTCTTTGATCAACGCTGCCAAATCGGCGCTGCACAAAGCCGGTCAGGTGGTGCTGGAAGGGCATATCAAGCATTGTGTGCGGGATGGAATTGCGCATGGCGACGCCGATAAGACCATTGAAAATTTTACAAAAGCGGTGGAACGTTTTGCGAACATGAAATAATGCGCGCAATTTATCAAAATGATATAAAAAAGCGATTGAACACTTTTGCGTTCAATCGCTTTTCATGCAATATACCGTTTTTTTGCATGCTTTGTTTGCAGTGAACAATCGATTGTTTTCAGTGATTGCAGCAATCGCGGTGTCTGGCAGCTGCGGCACGGCAGCAACAATCCGATTCCGCTGTCTGAGGCTTACAGCAGTTACAGCAGTGGAAAACAGCGGTGGATTGTGCGCAGTCGCAATCCCAATTGCATTTGCAGCCGCAAGCGACGTTGTTCGCTGTCGATGCAATACGAACCCGACAGCCTTGATTCACACAGTCTCTGTAGCAATAATCCATGGTCGTGACCATCCCTTCTTTCCGACTTTCCCGTGCTTTTGCACAGGTTTCGTACAGCAGAAGCGTTAAGCCTGTACACTGTATTATATGAAAAAAGGGACGGGATGTGCATTATCGGTCAAACAGCTTATATTTGCGCAGCAAAAGAATCAGTGGAATTCCCAACACGATAACCACAACCAGTTCGCCAAGACCTACCGTTAAAAAAGAGAAAAGGTAGGACACGCCGTCGGGAATTAAGAAAGACAATTCAAACCCGATGACCAGCGCATTGAGCAGTACCGGCGGCAGCAGCGACAAAAACGGTACGCCTTTAATACAAAAACGCCGCAGCAGCAATGTTAAAATAGCGGCGATAAGCGTTGCGGCAGAACCCAGCACAATGTCAAGCGGACCTGCAATGTTGGTGCCGAGCGCCAAGCCGACGGCGTTGCTGATCATACAGCCGATAAACAGTCCAGGCACTGCGACCGGTGTAAAGATTGGCAGCACGGTGAGCGCTTCCGACACGCGAAACTGCACCGCACCGAATGAAATCGGTGCCAAAAGCAGTGTCAGGGCAGCATAAAGAGCGCCGATAACGGCGCTCTGCACTGTGTAAACCAACCCTTTGGGCATTTTACCCTTTGTTGTTTTTTTCATTTGTTTTCACATCCTTGTTTTATTTAAAGTCAGGAGCCTCGACTGACTTTGATGCATTATTCTTTATGTGCCGGTTCCGTTTCGGGTTTCGATTCCGGTTCCGGAATTTTTTCAGCCTTGACCATATCGATCCGGCGTTCATCAATGCTTTCCACTGTGAATTTCCAGCCTGCGCAGGAAACACTGGGGTTTTCATTTTCTTCGGGAATATATCCTAAGATCGAAAGGATCAGACCGCCCAGCGTGTCATAATCCCCGCGGGGCAATTCGGTGTCCAGCATTTCCTCGACTTCCTCGATATCACAGGTACCTTCGATGGAAAATGTGGTGTCGTTGACCTTTTGGATTTCTTCTTCCTCATCGTCATATTCATCCTGAATATTGCCGAGAATCGATTCGATCAGATCCTCCAGCGTCACCAAACCGGCGGTGCCGCCGTATTCATCAATGACGATCGCCATTTGCAGGTGTTTTTCGGTCATTTCCTTAAACAGTTCGCCGCAGCTTTTTGTTTCAGGAACATGATAGACCGGCCGCATAATGCTTTTGATCGATGCGGTTTTGGGCACTGTTTTGCCGATGTATTTCAAAAGGTCCTTGACATAGATAATACCGATGATATTATCCAGGTCGTCTTCATAGACCGGAATACGTGAAAAGCCTTCCTCGATTGCGAGTTTGATCACTTCATTGATATCGTCCTGAATATCCGCTGCGACGATCTCCGTTCTGTGGTTCATCACATCACCGACATCGATATCGTCAAACTCGAATATGTTGTTGATCATATCCCGCTGGCTTTCTTCGATCACGCCGTTTTCTTCACCGACGTCGACCATCATGCGGATTTCCTCTTCGGTGACTTTATCATTGCTCGCATCTGGGTTCAGGCCAAACAAACGAACAAGTGCGTTGGTGGAAACCGTGAGCACGAAAATGATCGGCGCCAAAACGGTTTTGATCGCAAGCAGAGGACCGGCGACCGCTAAAGACACGGCTTCGCATTTTTGCATGCCGATCTGTTTGGGAACCAGTTCGCCCAGCACCAGCGAAAAATAAGAAGTGATCAGCGTGATCACGACGACTGAAACGGCAAAAATTACCGACTGCACTGCAGTGGATTGAATTTCAAACTGCCGCACGATCGCATCATTTAACATTTGTGCGAAATTGGTGGACGCCGATGCCGACGTTAAAAAGCCGGCCAGCGTGACGCCAACCTGAATGGTGGATAAAAACTTGGATGGCTGCGAAGTCAGGCGCACAAGCTTGATTGCTTTTTTATTACCGTCCTCCGCAAGTTTTTTCATCTTGTTGTCATTAAAAGAAATAATGGCAATCTCGCTCATTGCGAAAAAAGCATTGATGAGGATCAGCAATAAAAGCAGCCCAATTTTAAACACTACCGACATATTGCGCCACCTCCAATGCCAATTTTCGAAGTTGACGCATTTAACATACGTTCAGCAGGGTACGGGTCATCCATTGTTATTAATTTCTCCTTCCAAAAAATAAAAGTACTTTCATCATACTACATTTTATGCGCCTTGTCAATATTAAATATAATCGATTGCAATTTCACTGAAAATATGCTATAGTAATAAACAATAGACTGTTAAAAAATATGCCGCAGTGACAGTGGCTGCGCAATGCTACAACAAAGAGAAATCGGAGTGTAATGTTATGGATACTTTTTTTGAACAGATTCTGGTTCGCCGCCGTAAACCTGCAGAACTCGTTTTTACGATCATCACCGTCGCGGTTGGCGTTATTGCAATTCTTTTGATGCTGTTTTGTATGTTTATCCAGGCTTTCCCATTTTCTGGTCTTTTAACGCTGGTGATTTTCGGATTGATCGTGGGAATTTATTTTTATCTGAATTCGATGTATATGGAATATGAGTATTCTCTCACCAACGGCGATTTTGATATTGACCGCATTATCGGAAAGCGCAAACGGCAGCGTCTTTTGACCACCAACTGCTCGGACTTTGAGGAATTCGGCGTTTATACGGAGGAAAAAGCACGCGCATTTAAACAAAGACAGTGGGGGGCGAAGGTGATTGCTGCCAATCTAAAGGATGAAGGATTGTATTATGCCGTTGTCCGTCATGCCAAACTCGGCACTGTCTTGTTGGTTATCGAACCGGATGACCGCATCAAATCGGCGCTTCGCAAATTCATTCCAAGGCAGGTGCAGGGTAATGTTCTCAGTGGGGACAGATCTAATTGAAATTGATCGGATCGAAAAGGCCATGGAAAATCCCCGGTTTATGCAGCGGGTATTTGGCGAGGCGGAACGGATGGAACTGGAAAAACGCCGGTTTGCACCGCAGTCTGCTGCCGCCGCGTTTGCAGCAAAAGAAGCATTTTCCAAAGCCGTGGGAACTGGAATTTCCGGTTTTTCGCTGTGTGAAGTGCAGCTGTTGCACAATCAAGACGGTGCGCCGTTTTTAAAACTTTCCGGTAAAGCGCTGGAAAAGTTCGGGCACTGGCATTTTTCCGTGAGTCTGACCCACACCAAAACGCTTGCACAGGCGGTCGTGATCGCACAAAACCCGGAAGAAAAAGAATTTTGAATAAAAAGATGAAACCGATCCGGAACGCAATTTGCGTTCCGGATCGGTTTTTTATTCTTTGCCTGATTATTACATAAAAGGGGTTGACAATATCACTTTTTTTCTATTTATCATTTGATGTGCGGATGTTTTCCAATATAAAACATGTTTTTAATAATTTTCACAAATAATTTCAATATTAAGGAACTTTTTTCACTAAAAATATTGACATTTATTGGTTGTAATGGTATATTAAAGAAAAAAGGGCGTGTGAAAATGAAAAAGAAGAATAATTTTATCGCAGTAATTCTAACATTAAGTATCATTTTTTCAAACTTTTCTTATCTATCGTCAACCATTTTAGCCGAAACGCCAATTCCACAACCTGAGGGGAAATCATCCCCATATATTGTCAGCGAAATGGAATCGATGCGCACACAAACCGAAAAATATTTTTTAATGTCAGATGGCAGTTATACAGTGGCTTCCTATGCTACACCTGTGCATTATCAGGATGCGTCCGGTGTTTGGCATGAAATTGATAATTCCTTGTTTGTGCAGGATGAAAAGATCGTGACAAAGGATGCGCCTGTTGATACTGTTTTGACAGAACGACTCACAGAGAACGGTACTGTTTCTTTGCAGGCTGGAGAGCATGAGATTCGTTGGGGTTATCTTGATGCGGAACAAAGTGTGGCGGAAATTGACACGCAACAGCAGGCTCCCAACGAGGGAGACGAAGCATTTTTGATGCAGGAAAACCTATTGAGCCGGGTTCGCTATGCAGACGCATTTTCGCATGTTGATTTGCAATATATTATCAGCAGTTTGGGCGTGAAGGATAATATTATTTTAAAAAGCCGGCAGGCGCAAAATGTGTATCAAGTTCGGTATCAATATGATGGGCTGTCTGCTGTTTTAAGCGATTCCCGACTGATCGAGCTAAAAGATGCCGATAACCAAACGGTTTATCGGATCACAGCGCCGGTGATGACCGATGCGGACGGAAATTCCAGCGAAGCACTCTGCTTCAAACTATTAAAAAACACCTCTACCGAATTGATCTTTGAACTTTCGGCAGACACTGCATGGTTGCAAACGGCGACCTATCCGGTAGTCATTGATCCTTCCACGGAACTTGTCCCGGATGCAGAACTGGTCACCACTGCGACCATCAACGAAACAAACGATTATATGAATACCGGCATTCTTTCCGGCGTTTATACCACCAGTTTGGGAGAGGAAGAAAACATTGGCGTTTTAAAGGTCAATGCCGTTCCGAGCATCAATACCTGGAACTATATAAAAGAGGCGACGCTTTATTTGTCTTTCAGTAGTTTTGGGGGAAGTATCAGCGCTTATCATGTGGATTATGATGGGGATCTTCAGGATCTGACCTGGCAGACCCTGTCTGAAAAAATGGAATTCGATCCGATGGATTATTACATAGACAAGCCATGGTATACCGGTACTGCTGATTTAGATGTCACCCGATCGCTACAGAATTTTGTCAACAACGGGATCGGTGTGATTGCGATTAAAAGTGACAATGGAAGTCTGTTCACAGCGAATGTGGGATCGGATATGCCAAAAATCACAGTGAACTACGGTGTACAGACCGGCATCAGCAGTCTTTATTCTTACACGACTTTTGACGCCGGTCGGGCAGGTGTCGCCTATGTCAATGATTTAACAGGTCAATTGTTTATTCGCCGGGAGGATTTTAGCTATCCGGCCGATACGATTTCGGCGTCTGTCGGCATGAATTTTGCCTACAAGGCAGACGGCCTGCACTGGCGCAATCAATATGCACAAACCATTACCCGCAGCGGTACTGCCGGAGCCTACACCTATGTTCTGGATAAGAGCGACGGCACAAGCCTTTCGTTTGTTACCGCACGGGAGGATGACGACGGCAACACCTATTACACAGACACTGAAAAGCAAGGCTATACTTATTATCCGGAAGAAAACAAAATCGAAAGGGATACCGGTGACGTCTATCTTTACAGTGGCAGCGGCGACACAAAATATCTTTCAAAAATCACCAATCAAAGCTATGAAACAGAAAACGGCTATTCAAGTGCAGTGGAAATTGCTTATAATGCAGATTACAGCCGCATTGAAACCGTTACCGACGGGGACGGAAAAATTTATAAATACAATTATGATGCGCTTTCCATTTTAACATCGGTTGATTATTATGGGGAGAACGGATTGTCCGGCGATGTCATCGATTCCGTTTCCTATACTTATTATTATGGTACTGGCGATTTGACGACGGTCAAATATCACAATGAAACGTCCACCTATCAGTATAACCAGCAGACCAGGCGGTTTGAGGGAATGTCTGCGCCGGACGGCTATGGTTTTGAATTTGAGATTGATTTTGTCCGCAACAAGGTAAAATCCGTGACGGAATACGGCGGTTCTGTGCAGGGCGATCAAATCACCATGACACGGGAACCCGGCAGAACGATTTACACAGACCTGAGTGATCAGCAGAAAATCTTTGTGTTTGACCAAAGCGGCAAACCGGTCACGATCATGGACGAAAAAGGATATACGGTTCATCAAAAATATGCGGAAGATGGCGCACGTGCCGGAACAACCGATGTGTCTGTGCCGGTTACCAATCTGATCACCAACAACAGCTTTGAAGATGGGCTGAATACGTTTGGGACTTTCGGCACGGTTGCACAAAGCAATGAAAATGTTTATAATGGTAAATATGCAGCCAAACTGACCCATACAGCTGACAGAGAGGGAGATCCCACAAAAGTGCGCCATGCGTTGACAGGGATGGCGGCCGGAACCTACACTTTTTCGGCCTATGTGCTGGCTGCGGCTATGCCAAGCGATGGATATGCAGCGTTGCGTGTTTTCTATTTTGATGAAAACAACAACGAATCTGATCCGATCTACAGCGAGAAAATCACAGCCGTATCAGAGGTATGGGAACGGTTGGTTGTCACCATCACGCTTCCGGAAGGCGCAAATGCCCTGATTATGGAAGCGATCGTCGGCGGCACTGCCGGAACCGTTTATTATGATGCATTGCAGCTGGAAAAACACAAAACAGCCTATGCCTATAATCCGGTTTCCAATTCCGATTTCCAAAAAGGCGAAACAGACTGGATTTTAACAGACAATGCTGAAATTGTCACCGACAATGCGGTGCGCGGCGGATTGGACGGACATGTTCTGCGCATACAGGGAACCGGTCTGGACAGTGAGGAGCAGGCCAAACAGATTGTGCTGCTCAACCAGCAGCAAATCACGCAGATCACATTTGCCGTATGGCTGAAAACCCAGGGCGCCATGAAAGATGGTGCGGCTGTTTGGGGAAACAGCGCTGCAGCGCGAATCTGTTTTTACTTTGGGACGCTGTCCGACAGCGGAGATCTAGCGGTACAGGAATCTCATCTTTATGAAGTGAATCCATTTGTTTGCGGCAACTGGTATCGGGTTTCCGATGCATTTGCGGTGGATGGCGTTTATGATGCGGTGATGATCAGCGTAGAATTTCGTGAACAAAGTGGCACACTCTATGCCGACGGCTTTGAAATCGGCACAACAGACTTTGGCGGCGATGTCAGCATGACGGAAGAAGCGGAAACCCAAACGGAAAGCGGTTCCACAGGGTCTGAAGAAACGCAACCGGATTCGTCCGAGCAGAATGAGGATGTTGTTTATGACGATGAAGGCAGGGTGCTTTCGGTGACTCAAGGGGATGTCACAAGATCCTATGCGTATAACGACGACGATCAGACGACCATGGAAAAACTGACCGTCGACAATATGAGCTTGACCAGCCATTATGCCTATGCGTCAAGCGACGGGCAGAATTCGGTAACACAGACAGACCCACTTGGCCATTCCTCCACCACTGTCAAGGATGCTATTTTTGATCAGGTAGTCCGCAAGGTCTACCAGGACGGTACCGAAGCGGGCTATGCCTACAATGCGCTGCGACAGCTTGCCAATTTGGAAAATGAGAATGCGGACAAATCCAGCGGGACGCATGTTACCTACGTTTATGAACACGAAAGAATTAGCCAGATCATGCTGTCGGAAAATCATTTGACCTACACATTTGATTATAATCCATTCGGCGGCGTCACATCCATCAGCGTTGAAGATCAGCCGCTGGTTACCTATACTTATGTATCAAATGTGCGGCGTGTTCCCAGCTGTATCACATTCGGAAATGGCCAGACACTCAATTATACCTACACCGACGATTGGCAGGTGCAGACGGTTTACCTCGGCCAGCAGAAGATTATGGAATATGAATATGCGGAAACAGGAAAACAGCTGTGTGAAAAGGATTGTTTAAACGGCCGGTTGAGAACGGTGGACGAAAAGGGAACGCGTGTTTGGAATCTGGACAAAACCCAGTTGCTTTATACCTGCACCGACATCGGTGAGGAACTCAATGAAACGGTCGGTACACTCGCTTATCAGACGATCAAGAAAGAGCTGGAAGATGAAAAATCCGTTTCTTTCGGCAACCTAACCAAAATTACTGCCTATGATGCGTTTGAACGAATCTCAACAGTGACCGTTAAAAATGGAGAGCAGGTTCTGTTCACCCAAACCTATTCTTATATCAGTCCCAGTTCCGGGGAAACCAGCAAATTGGTGGCATCGGTCACAACAACTGCTGGAAACAATTCCTCTGTTACCGAATATACTTATAATGAAATTAATAATATTACATCGGTCAGTGTGGATAATGTCCTGACAACAACATATACTTATACGAATAATGACCAACTGGCGACCGAAACGGATTATCTGAACAACAAACGATATTGCTATTCCTATGACAAATATGGGAATATCACGCAGAAAAAAGAGCAAGATATAACCATTACCGACGGAAAAGTAACGGTTAACGATGAACAAACGACAAATTATACCTATGATGGAGAGTGGCAGGATCAGCTGGCGAGCGTCGGCGGGAAGACCATCACCTATGACGGCAGCGGCAATATGACAAGCTATGACGGTGCAACTTATAACTGGTCTGCCGGCCGCAGACTTGTCTCTTTCGCCAAGGGAAACACTAACGCTTTCTATCTCTATGACATCAATGGGCTTCGAACCTCCAAAACCGTCGGCCAGACAGTCTACACCTACACATGGCTGGAAGATATGCCGGTGCATCTGCAAAAGGGCAATACCAATATGCATTTTTATTATGACAGCGACGGCAAAGTAACCGGCATGTCGTATAATGGCACCGATTATTTCTATGACCGTAACCTGATGGGCGATGTTGTCCGTATTCTTACCAGTACCGGTCAACCTGTTGTCACCTATCAATACGATGCCTGGGGCAACATTCTCTCCAAATCCGGCAGCATGGCGGACACCTTAGGTACCGATAATCCTTTCCGCTACCGTGGTTATATGTATGATGAGGAATCTGGTTTGTATTATCTCCAGTCCCGGTATTATGACCCGCGGCTTGGCCGGTATATCAGTCCGGATAACACCGAAGTGCTGTTTGGGCAGACCAATTTGACCACCATGTATAATCTGTATGCCTATTGCTGCAACAATCCCATCGCTGCAATTGATCCGAATGGGTATTGGACAATTCACGGTGTCTATGCAGTATCCAATAGTAAATATGATACGCTGGTAGGTTTGGCCTTGCAAATTACCGGTAGAGCTGCAGATGCTACTGCATTACGAAAAGAATACTATGGTAATACCATTCGAATTGGGGAAAAGGTAAATATAGAAAATTTACTGCTTTATAAGTATGTTCGAGCCATTAACAGCCGTTGCAGCAGCAAAAACGGAAACGCTTATTCAGTGGTTTTCGATGGCGCAACATTAAGATTTTATTTTAATTTGTGTTTTCATTACCGTTCGGACGGGAAACTTGATACGGGCGGTTTAACTAAATTTCAGCAGGTAGATAACACAAATCGGAAATTTAATACATATGCGATGATTATTGATGTAATTGATGGAATAAAAGAGTGGCAGCGTTTTCTTGAAGATAGAAAAAAAGGGGACTCTGCCGTGAGAACATACGAGGGTGTATTGGGCCAATATCCAATGCGTGTTTTTATGGGAATTGGTTTTATTATTAAAAAGCATGTTTCTTCTGAAATCGATGAGAACAATCTTGCAGCACTCAATGAACCCGGATATATCAATATTTATATGATGAAAGTTAAGAATACCGAAAAGGGGAAAGACTCCTATACCACTTACGGAAGCAACGATTATGCTGCGATCGGCAAGACCTACACGATGGTTCTTTATTATAAGGAAGGCGATACAAGTTCTATCCAGATTCTTGCGAGACATGAAATCGGGCATGCGATTGGTCTTGCCGATGGATATGAGCACGGAACAAAGGAACCTTATGACGTCGATCAATATGGGTTGCCAATACCTCATGTTATGGCGGGTCAATTGGGACTTGTTTATCCACAGCATATATCCATGGTGATTTATGCGCTGTATGAAAATAAGGTCCAGTTTTTTCACTCCAATCTTGCTTCGGATCGGTATTCGAACGACCCATCGATATATTATCATACCGTTTCTCCCGCACTGACGATTTATCACACCAATATTTATCCGAGGGTGCATGCCTATTTTTACTAAATATCTTTATTAGTTTTTGGAAAGGAGCAGGTGGATAAAATGAAACAAAAAAAGAGAACGCTTCTTTTGCTGCTTGCCTTGCTGTTGTGCTGCACCACAGCGTGCAGCACACCGGCGGAAACAAGATCGGAAGTGACGACTGCCACTGCAACAACACAATCGACAACGGACGTAGCGACAACTACGGTAACCACTACAACCACTACTGTGACGACCACGACTGCCTCGACGACTGTTACCACAAAACCAACGACAACAAAAATTTCAACAATGGCGACAACCACCACAGAGAGCGATTATCACCGCTTATCAATGGAGTTTTATGATGTTGTCAATCAAAATAAAGAAGAGATTGTTTCCTATCTTTGGTACATCAGAGATGAATTTTTGAATGGAAATAAAAAGAACAAGTATAGCCAATATTATGGTGACGATGTGCTTTGGCTTACCAGTGAAGATGCGATACAGAATGATTCGGATCCCATTTCTCAACAATTTTTTGCTGAACATAATCAAATTGCGATTTTAGTTCTTCGACCAACAGGAACAACAGAGGGTTCTTATTGCGCGAATATGCAGTTAGCTAGCTATGATGAGCAAGGAAAAGTTTATACACCCATCGTTTTTTACCTTCGATACTACTATGATAAAACAGCCAGAAATAGTGTGATTCAAGCGATAAAAGAAGGAGGAGAACTTATTGGAACCGATAATGGATTGTTTTTTGATTATTAAGTTTAGATCAACACAAACAGTATCTTATTGACCAATGCATCGCAAGAACAGCATGAACATGATAAACAAAAAGGGATGAGCAAATTGCTGCATTCAAAAATTTGAAAGAAGATGTGTTTACAGAAAATGGTTTGTTTTACAGAAGCTTGTAAAGTAAGCGTTAATCTTTTAGTAGGATAATCGAGAAAGGAAAGTGCTAAATAATTTTTTAGCAACAACAAGCACGAGTCCGGAATACAAAATTGTATTCCGGACTGTTTTTTCTTCGCTTGATTTTGATATTTTAATAATTTAAACAAATAATTTCAACTTCAAAAGAAAATTATTTAATAATTTGTTGACATTCACAAAACAAGGTGCTATATTAAAGTTAGGAAATGGAAAGATGTGGGCTGAAATAAAAAGGGGGAAGTTGCATGAAAATGCGAAGTGTTTTAAGAGTCGTGTCTTTGGCAATGGCTTTGTGTTTGTTGTGCTGCGCCACAGCGTGCAGCAAATCGACGGAAACAGCGTCGGAGGTGACGACTGCCACTGCAACAACGCAATCGACAACGGTTGTCACAACAACGACAACGACCACAACCACAACTGCAGCTACCACTACGACTACAAAGCCGACCGCGACAACAAAGAAAACAATTCCCTCCACAACAAGTACGACTCCAACGACAGAAGATCCATATGAGCGAATGCAAAGGGATTTTGAAGAAGAATATCAAGAAATGATCGATACCTATTATGATTTTATGGATCAAAACAAGGAAGAAATCGTCGCATATATTCATTATATTTGGGAAGAATACAAATCGGGACGAAAAGGATATTATGACAGTAGGGGATTTTATCTGGAACAGGACAAAGCGGTGGAAGATTCGTCCGATCCGGTGTCCCAAAGTTTTTTTAAAAAATATGGGAAGTGGATTTATAGCGTGCGTATCGATCATTACGCGGATGATCCTGAGGGGGATGTCGTATATTTGCGTTTGGCCAGGTATGACGAAGAGACAAATATATGTGAGGGGACGGGTTATTCTATCCGATATTTTTGTGATCCGCAGCGCAGAGCATACGATATGCAGGATAGAGACGAGGAATCCAGCACAGACAACGGCTTGTCTTTGTGGACGTTTTTCTGTGGAACCTCTTATTAAGCATCCAAGTCAAAAAAGCCACGGTTTAAACCGTGGCTTTTTCCTGTTGCAAAGGTTTTACTTTTTTGTCCAGCACGCGTTTTAAATAGAAAATGCAGGCAAGCAATGCAAGAGCTTCCGCAATCGGAAAAGCAAACCACACCGCATGCACGCTCCCGGTGAGCTTTGCGAGCGCAAACGCGATCGGGATCAAAACGATCAGTTGCCGGGCAATGGAAATCAACATGCTGTATTTACTGGCGTCCAGCGCCTGAAACACCGAACTTGCGATCAGATTGAAGCCGGCAAAAATAAAGCTGATGCTGATAATCCGCAGCGCGGTATCGCCGATTCGCAGCATTTGCTGCGATGCGTCGAACATCGACAAAAACACGCCGGGGATGATCTGGAAAAGCGCGAAACCAATCAGCATCATACCGGTGGCATAGATCATGCTCAGCCGGACGGTTTTGTAGATGCGTTTGGGATTTTTCGCGCCGTGATTAAACGCAATGATCGGCACCATGCCGTTGTTTAAGCCGAATACCGGCATGAACACAAAGCTTTGCAGCTTGAAATAAATGCCGAACACCGCGACGGCGGTGGAGGAAAACGCACTTAGGATCATGTTCATGCAATAGGTCATCACCGAACCGATGGAGGACATGAGAATCGACGGCACGCCGACTTTATAGATTTTTTTGATGACATCGGCGCATGGCAGCATATCTTTCAGGGAAAGCCGGGTTTCCGGATTGCATTTCAAGCAGAAGATCAGACCGAGCTGTGCGCCGAAAATCTGACCGATAACCGTTGCAATCGCAGCGCCCGCGACACCCATGGCAGGAAGACCAAAATAACCGAAAATCAAAATCGGGTCCAGCACGATATTGACCACTGCACCGGCGGTCTGTGAGATCATGGCAAGATAGGTCCGGCCGGTCGCCTGCACAAGCCGTTCAAACAGAATCTGGGTAAACAGACCGACCGACGCACCGCAGACGATGGTGGTGTACTGCGTGCCGTCCGCTATGATCTGGGGGATATCCGTCTGATAAGCGATATAGGTGCGCGACAGGGTGAAACCGATTATCATAAAAACAATGGTGGAAAGGAATGCTAGCAATAAACCGTTATTTGTCGCTTTGCTGACCATGTCCCGATCTTCAGCGCCAAGGCTTCTGGAAATCAGTGTATTGACGCCGACGCCGGTGCCAACTGCCACTGCGATCATCAGATTCTGCATCGGAAAGGCGAGCGACACGGCGGTTAGCGCGTCTTCGCTCAGCTGTGCGACATAGATGCTGTCCACCACATTATAAAGCGCCTGCACCAGCATGGAGATCATCATCGGCAGCGCCATATTGATCAGCAGGCGGTTGATCGGCATCATGCCCATTTTATTTTCTTTGATCTCTTGTATATCTTTTGTTTCTTTGCTTTTTGACATTTTCATTTCCCCGTATACAAAATCGCAGTCTCTATTGTACACGGATTGCATTTTGATGTCAATATAAAATAAAAAACGCGCTTTCAGCGCGTTTTTTATTGAACTAATCTTCCAAAGCCCGCATGATCGGCTTGACGTTGATGACGATGATGCAGCCCACAACTGTGATAATCAGTTCCGGCAGCATATATCCACCGTTGTAGGTCAGCGAGTAAGCCCAAACCGACTGCCAGCCGTTTGCATATTCGCCCCAGATGGTGACGCCGGAAATAAAATGGCAGACAAACCGCAGAAAACAGCCGATACCAGCGCCCAATGCAAAGGCGACGGTATCGTTTTTTATTTTATTTTTAAACATTCCCGCCAGTCCTAAAACGCCGAATGCAACAAAATAATCGGCTAAGATGAGGATCAGATATCCCGCAATTCCTGAAACATAAGAGAAGTTGGAAAGGCCGCCGATAATCATATCGAGCACGCCCATGACCGCGCCGCACAGCAAACCCCAACGCACGCCGTATTGCCAGCCGAGCAAAGCAAGCGGCACCATGCTAAAGACCGTGATGCTGCCGCCAAAAGGCCATTTGATAGAGAGCAGTTCATTTAAAACGATGGAGATCGCAATAAATACCGCTGAGATCACAAGCCTTTTGGTCATTTGTTTCTGTGTGAGTTTTTTTGCCATTTTTGTTAAACCTCCGAAGATAAACTAAAAAAGCGCCCGGCAATCCGGACGCAAAAATTCCATTTCTTTTTTCCTACGCCGGCATTATCCGTTTCAGGTGATAAGGGTCAAGGAAAGATTATTCCTACTCTCAGCCGGCTTTTCCGCCAGCCCCCCAAAACATATACACTTTTTTAATAGTATAATTTCATTTTCGCGGTTTGTCAAGGTTTTCCGCCCAAATTTTCTGTTTTTTTGGTATAGACGGGACAAAACGGAGAAGACTTGCAAGGGAATTTCAAAAGAATGTGGGGAAAATCCTTGCCTTTTTGATATACTGATGTTAAAATAACTTTGATATGTGTCTTTTTGAAAGGATGTTGTTTGTGAAAAATACCGAAAAAACACTGGATAAAATCGTCGCTTTGTGCAAAGGCAGAGGCTACGTTTTCCCCGGCTCTGAGATCTACGGGGGTCTTTCCAACACCTGGGACTATGGCCCGCTTGGCGTTGAATTCAAAAACAATGTGAAAAAAGCGTGGTGGAAACGCTTTGTGCAGGAAAGCGAGTATAACGTCGGACTGGACAGTGCGATTTTGATGAATCCGCAGGTGTGGGTCGCGTCGGGACATGTGGGCGGCTTTTCCGATCCGCTGATGGATTGTAAGGCCTGCAAGACCCGGCACCGCGCCGATCAGCTGATCGAAGCGACCGGTGTGAATCCCGCCGGCTGGAGCGATGAGAAAATGAGCGAATATATCAAGGAAAACAACATCGTTTGTCCGGTTTGCGGCAAATGTGATTTTACCGATATCCGCAAATTCAATCTGATGTTCAAAACCTTCCAGGGAGTCACGGAGGACAGCAAAAATGAAATTTATCTGCGTCCGGAAACGGCGCAGGGTATTTTCGTCAATTTTGCGAATGTGCAGCGCACCACCCGTAAAAAGGTGCCGTTCGGTATCGGGCAGATCGGGAAGTCTTTCCGCAATGAGATCACGCCCGGCAACTTCACGTTCAGAACCCGTGAGTTTGAACAGATGGAACTGGAATTTTTCTGTAAGCCCGGCACCGATTTGGAGTGGTTCTCCTATTGGAAAGATTTTTGCAAGCGGTTTTTGCTGGATTTAGGGCTCAAAGAAGAGAATCTCAAGCTGCGCGACCATGAAAGGCAGGAGCTTTCGCACTATTCCAACGCGACCACCGATATTGAATATCTTTTCCCGTTCGGCTGGGGCGAGCTGTGGGGCATTGCCGACCGCACCGATTTCGATTTGAACCGGCACATTGAAACTTCCGGCAAGTCGCTGGAATATTTTGATCCGGTCACCAATGAAAAATATGTGCCGTATGTTATCGAGCCGTCGCTCGGCGCCGATCGTGTGGCACTGGCATTTTTGTGCGAAGCGTATGATGAGGAAACGGATGAAAAAGGAGAAACCCGTGTCGTGCTGCATCTGCATCCGGCTTTGGCGCCTTTTAAAGCAGCTGTTTTGCCGCTTTCCAAAAAACTGTCCGACAAGGCGCTCGCGATCCGCGACAAACTCTCCAAATCCTTTATGGTGGACTATGACGACGCCGGTTCCATCGGCAAGCGCTACCGCCGGCAGGACGAAGCAGGCACGCCGTTTTGCATCACCTTTGACTTTGAATCGGAAGAAACCGGCAAGGTCACCGTTCGCGACCGGGACAGCATGCAGCAGGAACTTGTTGCGATCGATCAGCTGGAAGAATATCTGCGCCAAAAAACAGCGTTTTAAAAGCTTGACACTCTTTGTGCATGAAAGCATATAAAAACGGATACCGATCGGTATCCGTTTTTTGTTTATCACCCTAAAATCAATTTATGATGTCATTTCTTTTTCCCGGATCTCTTTGGAAAAGAAAAGCCGGAACTGTTTGGGCGAAAGATTTTTTTGCGCTTTGAACTGCTGGATAAAATAGCTCGGTGTGGAAAAGCCAACATCCGCCGCGATTTCCGAAATGCTTTTGTCGGTGGTGGAAAGCAGCTGTTCCGCCTTGGTGATCCGCACATAATTGAGATATTCCGTGAAGCTTTTGTGCATGATGCGTTTGAAGGTGCGGGAAAAATAGCTGTAGCTTAAATTGCAGGCCGCCGCCGTGTCCTGCGCGGTGCAGTCTGCATAATGTGCGGAGACATATTCCAGCGCCGTCTGGATCGCGTGCAAAAGATCGTCCGACAGATCGAATTTGCCGATCCCATCGATGTTCTGGCTGTTCCAGTAACGCAAGATCCACAAAAACAAGCGCAGAATATCCGCCCGGATGGCAAGCTCATAGCCATAGGCCTTGTTTTCCCATTCCAGCATAATGCCGGTGATCAGGTCGTGCACCACCCCGTCGGCGCACTCCTCCTTGGTGAAAACACGCTGATGGTTGGCGTTTTCCAGAATAAACGGCATCACATATTTGAGTTCAAACACCGATTGTTCCCCGGTATACAATATTTCCGGGGAAAATTTGATGCAGATATACCGTGAATCGGCATTGAACAGAAGATCATGCGTTTCTTTGGAATTGATCACGACCATGTCGCCGCTCTTGAAATGAAACAGATTACCGTTTAAATAAATATTGATATCTGCATCCAGTGCATACAGAATTTCTATGTAATGGTGATAATGCGGATTCCAGCCTCTATGCTGTTTTTTCACATCCAATAAAATACACTGGATCGGCACCTCCACACCATTGAGTCTGGCTTTGCCTTCGTCGAAACCTTTATCTATCATACATATCCCGCCTTATCGCCGGTGACGACAAAAATTTGATATTTTTTATAAAATTTATTATACCATGCCGGTTGCAATTATGCTATACTTTTTTCAAATTTAAAAGAAAAAGGCGGCGATGAAAATGCTAAAATTAAAAATTGGTCTGATCGGCTGCGGCGGCATCATGAACGGCGTGCATGCGCCGGCCTATCAGAAGATGGACAATGTTGAAGTGGTCGCGGCGTGCGATATTTTGATCGATCGGGCGCAAAGAATGGCAGACACATTCGGTTTTGCCAAAGACCGTTGTTTTGAAGATTTTCATGATCTGCTGGCACTGGATGATCTGGATGCGGTGGATATTGCCACCCCCAACAATATGCATTCGGTCATTGCGGTGGCGGCGCTGGAAAAAGGACTGCATGTGTTTTGCGAAAAACCGGATGCTGTTTCGGTCGTTGAGGTGCAGAAAATGCAGGCGGCTGCCAAACAGTCCGGCAAACATCTGATGGTCATGCGCAACAACCGGTTCATGGCGGGCTCGCAGTTTTTAAAGCAATATATTGCCGACGGCAACATGGGCGAGATTTACACTGCGCGCTGCGGCTGGCGGCGCCGGCGCGGGATTCCCGGCAAAGGCGGCTGGTTCACCACAAAAGCCAAATCCGGCGGCGGTCCGTTGATCGATCTTGGCGTGCACATGATCGATTTGTCGATGTGGCTGATGGGCAATCCAAAACCCGTTGCGGTTTCCGGCTGCACCTACCGCAAGTTTGCTGATGATACCGCGCAGGCGGATTCCGAGCATGCGAAATTCGGCGACGCGGTGCAAAACGGCGTGTTTGACGTGGAGGATCTTTGCATGGGCTTTATCCGTTTTGAAAACGGCGCGTGCATGCAAATTGAATTTTCCTGGGCGTCGAACATTGAAATGGAAAATAAATTTTTTGATCTGCGCGGCACAAAAGCCGGCGCACGGTATTCCTCGGTGGATGAAAAATTTAAAATTTTCACCGAGCAATATGGGCGTAATCTCGATCTTGCGCCCGCTGTGCCGGATTCGATGGGGCCGCATGAAGCCAATCTGCGCCATTTTGTGGATGTGGTGTTAAATGAGGTGACACCCATTTTTGAACCGGAACAGGGCGTTGAGATGGTCAAAATTCTGGAAGCGATCTACCAGTCGGCGCAGACCGGCCGGGAAGTTTTGCTATAACTGAAAAGGGAGGATTTTTATTATGCAACTGGCAGTTATGAATCCGGTGCTCAATAGCTATGCACTGGAAGACGCACTTAAATATTTACATAGCCTTGGCGTGCAGAGCGTGGAGGTCGGCGCGGGCGGGTTTCCCGGCAACGCGCATTTAAAACCGGAAGAACTGATCGGCAAACCCGAAAAGGCGGCGGAATATAAAGCGCTGTTTGAAAAATATCAACTTTCCATCTGCGCCATTTCCTGCCACGGCAACCCGCTGCACCCGAACAAGGAAATCGCACAGAAGTTTCACAATGAATTCAAAAATGCGATTTTAGCGGCCGAAATGCTGGATGTGCATACGATCATCGGTTTTTCCGGCTGTCCGGGCGACTGTGAAAATTCACAGAACCCCAACTGGGTGACCTGTGCCTGGCCGGACGACTTCGGAAAGATTTTAAAATGGCAGTGGGAAGAAAAGATCATTCCTTATTGGAAAGAGATGGCGCAATTTGCCAAACAACACGGCATCACAAAAATTGCGTTTGAAATGCATCCGGGCTTTGCGGTTTATAATCCGGAAACGCTCTTAAAGTTACGCGATGCGGTCGGCGATATCATCGGGGCGAATTTCGATCCGAGCCACCTGTTCTGGCAGGGTATCGATCCGGTGGCGGCGATCCATTACCTTGGCGATGCGATCTATCACTTCCATGCCAAAGACACGAAAATCGACGCTTACAACACCGCAGTCAACGGCGTTTTAGACACCAAATCCTATGGGGATATCAAAAACCGTTCCTGGCTGTTCCGCACAGTGGGCTATGGACATGGCAAAGAGGTCTGGAACGACATCATCAGCGCGCTGAAAACCGTCGGCTACGACGGCGCGATCA
The DNA here is from genome assembly GCA_946493765.1 of uncultured Clostridia bacterium. Classification (GTDB taxonomy): domain Bacteria; phylum Bacillota; class Clostridia; order Oscillospirales; family Acutalibacteraceae; genus RUG11462. The sequence continues at coordinate 23,014 of CAMMAZ010000018.1, forward strand.
GCATCGAGCATGAAGACGCGTTGATGTCGCCGGAGGAAGGACTTGAAAAGGCGATCGCTTTCTTAAAAGACGTTTTGATTTTCAAGACTGCCGGTGAAATGTGGTGGGCCTGAGCGTTCACAGACCAGAATGAAGGCGGTCGATTGAAAATGGAGAAACAATACAATTTAGGCATCGTCGGCTTTGGCGGCATGGCGGGCTATCACTACAGTGAACTGAAAAAATTCGATCTGCGCATCACCCCTTATTCGGTATTCGACGTCAACGAAGAACGCATGCAGGCCGCCCGGGAAAAGGGGATGAAGACCTATGCGTCGTTTGATGAAATGCTGAACGATCCGGCGGTGGATATGGTGCTGGTTTCGGCGACCAACGAGGTGCACAAGGAATTGTCTATCGCAGCGATGCGGGCGGGCAAGCATGTGATCTGCGAAAAACCGGTCACCATTTCGTCGGCACAGCTGGAAGAGATCATGCGGGTGCGGGACGAGACCGGCATGGTGTTCACCATCGATCAGAACCGGCGTGTCAATCCGGATTTTGTGCTGATGCGGCAGTGTGTGGAAAAAGGATTGATCGGCAAACCCTATGTGATCGAGTCCCGCGTGGAAGGTTCGCGCGGCATGCCGCGCGGATGGCGGACGATCAAACAGCTCGGCGGCGGCATGATGCTCGACTGGGGCGTGCATCTGATCGATCAGCTCATGTATATGATAAATGAAAAGGTCGTCAGCGTTTATTGCAAGCTCTATAGCATTGAATACAAGGAAGTCGACGATAACTTCACGCTGCTTCTTACCTTTGCAAACGGGCTAACCGGTATGATCGAGGTCGGCACCAACAACTATATCACCCATCCCCGTTGGTATGTGCTGGGCGAGGCCGGTACATTGCAGATCAATGACTGGGACTGCAACGGCGAGATCGTGCGCTGTGTGGAAAAAGAAAGCGAGTGGGAACCGGAAATCGTTTATACCAAGGCAGGTCCCACCAAAACAATGGCGCCGCGCCGGCCTGAGTCGGTAGAACACATTGCACTGTCGTCGTCGGAAGAAATCGAGCGCGACAACAACCTCGGCACCGTTTACCGGCAGTTTGTTGCAGCGATCGAAAAGACAGCGCCGCTTGCCATCACGGCGGAACAGGCCATGCGGGTCATGCAGGTCATGGAAGCCGCATTTGAATCCGACGCACGGGGAATCGCCGTGCAGACAAACATATAAATAAAAGCGAAAAGCGAGGGAAAAATCATGATTCGAGTGACAGTCTGGAATGAATATGAACAGGACAGAAACAACGAAAAGGCAAAAGCGGTTTATCCAAAAGGCATTCATAACTGCATTGCGGATTTTCTGCGCAGCGACGACATCGAGGTGCGAACCGCAACGTTGCTCGATCCCGAATGCGGATTGACACAAGAAGTGCTGGACAACACCGATGTGCTCATCTGGTGGGCGCATATCCGCCACGGCGATGTGCCGGATGAGATTGCCAAACGCGTGCAGGAATCGGTGCTCAAAGGCATGGGGATCATCTTTTTGCATTCGGCGCACCATTCCAAGCCTTTCCAACTGTTAATGGGAACCACCTGTCATCTATGCTGGCGGGAAGACGACGAATTGGAACGCGTCTGGGTGGTATCGCCCGGGCATCCGATCGCAGCGGGACTCGGCCGGTATTTTGAAATTCCGGAAGAGGAAATGTATGGTGAACCGTTTGGGATCCCGGAACCGGATAAGCTGGTTTTCTTAGGCTGGTATGAAGGCGGCGAGGCATTTCGCGCTGGCTGCTGCTGGCGGCGGGAAAACGGAAAGGTGTTTTATTTCCAGCCCGGTCATGAAACCAACCCGACCTATCATATCAAAGAGGTGCAGCAGGTGATCCGCAACGCGGTCTATTGGTGCAAGAGCGACTACCGGGCCAAGGAGCTGACCGGCCCGCACGTTGAAAGGATTCAGTAATTCAGTAATTCAGTAATGTAAATATAAAAACCGGCCTGTTATCGAGCAGGCCGGTTTTATGTTGAATTTAAGATGAAAATGTGTTAAAATGTCAAAAGTTAAAATTGTGGCGATAAAAAAGCGCCCCATTTATCTGAAACAAAAAGGAGCAGAAAAACAATATGATCAAACCGGCGGACAGATTGAATCATTTTCAAACAGGGATTTTCGCCGCCCTGGATCAGAAAAAGGACGAACTGATAAAACAGGGAAAAACCGTTTATAATCTTTCGGTCGGCACACCGGATTTCCCGCCGTCGCAGGATGTGCGGGACACCCTGATAAAAGCGGCGTCGGATCCGGTTAACTACCGGTATTCGCTGGGAGATCTGCCGGAACTGCTCGAAGCGGTGCGGGATTACTACCAACGCCGGTTTGGTGTGCAGGGGCTGTCTCTCAATGAGATCATGTCGGTCAACGGCACGCAGGAGGGCATGGGGCATTTAGGAATGGCGCTTTGCAATCCCGGCGACGTTGTGCTGCTGCCGGATCCGGGCTATCCGGTGTTTTATGCAGGGGCTTATTTCGGGCAGGCGGAGATCGCTTGCTATCCGCTGCGCCGGGAAAACGGTTTTTTGCCGGTTCTGGAGGAAATCCCGGAGTCGGTTCTGCGGCGGACCAAATATATGGTGGTGTCCTATCCTTCCAATCCGGTCGGCGCTGCGGCACCGGTTTCGATGTATGAAAAACTGATCGCTTATGCGAAAAAATATGATTTTCTCATTGTCAACGACAACGCCTATTCCGATATCATTTTCGATGGAAGACAGGGGATTTCCTTTTTATCGCTGCCCGGCGCGAAAGACTGCGGCGTTGAATTTTTCTCGCTTTCCAAATCCTTTAATGTGACCGGCGCGCGCATTTCTTTTCTTGTCGGCAACAAAGCGGTGATCGATGCACTGAAACTTTTGCGCACGCAGTATGATTTCGGGATGTTTTATCCGGTGCAGTATGCGGCGATCCAGGCGCTGCAAACGCCGCGCGATGTCATTTTAAAGCAATGTGAAGTTTATCAGCAGCGGCGGGACGCGCTGTGCGGCGGTTTGCGCCGTATCGGTTGGCCGGTCCCGGATTCACAGGGCACCATGTTTGTTTTCGCCCCCATCCCGGAGCCCTACACCTCTTCAACCGATTTTTGCAAAGAACTGATGGAACAAACCGGCGTGATCGGCACGCCCGGCACGGCGTTCGGCGAAATGGGAGAAGGGTATATCCGGTTCGCATTGACAAAACCGGTGGAAGAATTGGAAGAGATCGTTGCGGTGATCGACCGCAGCGGCATTTTAAAGCAGGGGAGATAATACAGCTTTGAAAACAAAACGCCAAATGTCCGAAACCTTTTTACTCGGTGCGATCTTAAGTATCGCCGGCGGTTTTCTGGACGCCTACACCTATTTTTGCCGGGGGCATGTGTTTGCCAATGCGCAGACCGGTAATATTGTGCTGCTGGGTATGCATATCGCACAAGGAGATTTTTATACCGCGCTGACCTATGCGGTCCCGATTTTAGCGTTCGCGCTTGGTGTGACCGTTACCGAATTTGTTCGCGGGAAATGGATGGAAGCACACGGTGTGCACTGGCGGCAGTGGATTATTTTAGCTGAGATTGTGATGATTTTGATTGTCGGGTTTATCCCGCAAGGACAATGGGATATTGCTGCAAATGTGCTGGTGTCGTTCACCTGCGCCATGCAGGTGCAGGCGTTTCGCAAATTAAACGGCAGAACTTATGCTACCACCATGTGCACCGGCAACCTGCGCAGCGGCACGCACCTGCTGGTGGATTATCTGCGTGAAAAGAAGAAAGCGGATTTAAAAGGCGCATTGCAGTATTTCGGCATCATCGGCGTGTTTATCATCGGGGCGGGACTCGGTGCGGCGGCGTCTGCCGCGCTCGGCAGCTTTGCCGTGCTGCTTTGTATCGCGCCTTATCTCGTTGTTTTTGTGTTGATGTTCGTGCGGGAAAGATAAAACCGTGTGAAAAGCGTCCGAGCTTTGTGATTTTTGCAGGGAAAGGGCGATTTGGTCCGGCTTGAAAAAGAAAATATTTGCAAAAAGTTTGCCCAACGACTGCAAAGATTGTCCGACGAATAACCGTGCGTAATTTTTTGCGCGCGGTTTATTTGATATGGAAAATAGAAGGAAAGTGATTTGGGCTGCCAACCGGTGGCATTACGCAAAAAAACTATCTAAATCCGACAAAATCTATTTGTCGGATTTGTTGGTTTTTTTTAAAGATAATAGTGGATTTTTACCTAGTGATATGTTATAATTCATATAACGTCATGCTAAATTGGATAGAGGTGGGCTTGCGCATTGATTTGTTAATTTTTTATCAATTGATCATGCGCGTTTTATTTTGCCCCCGATCCGGTGACGGGCAGTTTTACTGCCGGAAAAGAGCAATCTGTATGCAAAAGAAACGGCTGATTTTGGCCGGTTCTTATCACGTGAAAGGAATGGTCAATGAATGAAAAAACGCAAGAGCACGCTGCCCTTTAAAGGTACGGCGGAGCAGGAAGCGGCTTTGATGCAGGTGATCGAAGAACACAAAGGCGAAAAAGGCGCTTTGATGCCGGTCATGCAGAAAGCCCAGGAAATCTATGGTTACCTGCCGGTCGAAGTGCAGCAGATGATCGCCAAAGGTCTTGGCACAACCGTTGAGAAGGTGTATGGCGTCGCGACTTTTTATTCCCAGTTTGCGCTCACACCCAAAGGGGAATATAAAATTTCCGTGTGCCTTGGCACTGCATGCTATGTCAAAGGTTCGCAGGCAATTCTCGACAAAATCTGCGAAGAGCTCGGCTGCGGGCCGGACGAATGCACCGAGGACGGCCGGTTTTCCATTGAAGCCTGCCGTTGTATCGGCGCATGCGGTTTAGCGCCGGTGTTCACCGTCAACGACGACGTTTACGGGCGCCTGGAACCCGACGACGTCGAAAGCATCCTTGATAAATACCGCTAAAGCGGAGAATAAGGAATAAAAGCTTATGAAAATCAGTCAAATCAAAGAACTTTTGGACGCGCAGGTCGTCTGCGGCGAGGAAAACCTGTCAAAGCATGTCTATTCCGCCTGCGGCAGCGACATGATGAGCGATGTTTTAGCTTATGTCAAGGACCAGGCGGTGCTGTTGACCGGTCTTGTCAACGCACAGGTTGTGCGCACCGCGGAAATGATGGATATGATCTGCATCGTGTTCGTGCGTTCCAAACAGCCGACCAAAGAAATGATCGAGCTTGCCAAGGAACAGGGACTTGTGCTGCTGACCACCAAAAAGCGCATGTATGAAGCATGCGGAAAACTCTATGTCAACGGACTTGTCGGAAACGGTGAGATGCATGACTGAAGGTTTGCAGTTCCATTTTGATGTGGACGGGGACAATTTCACCTCCGCGGGGCAGGCCTCCGTACAGGTGAAAAAGAACCTGCGGCAATTGGGGATTCCGCCGGAAACCATCCGCCGTGTGTCTATTGCCATGTATGAAGGCGAAATCAACATGGTGATCCATGCGGGCGGCGGCACGGCCGACGTTTATGTCAATGAATCCTCGATCGTGATCGTGCTGGACGACACCGGCCCCGGTATTCCGAACATCGAACAGGCGATGCAGGAGGGCTTTTCCACCGCGCCGGATACCATCCGGTCGCTGGGATTTGGCGCCGGCATGGGTCTGCCGAACATGAAACGGTATACCGACGAGATGCAAATCGAATCCACCGTCGGTGTGGGCACCAAGATCACGATGAAGGTCAATCTTTAATTTTTGAAAAAACAGTGGGTATGCGATATGAACAATTACAGACATTCCGTTTCGCTGGATGTGTCCCGTTGTGTCGGCTGCACCACCTGCCTGCGGCATTGTCCCACAGAGGCGATCCGCATCCGGGATGGGCACGCCGTGATCAATGAACAGCGGTGCATCGACTGCGGCGAATGCATCAAGCACTGCCCGCACAAAGCGAAAAAAGCAATATCCGGCAAATTGTCGGAAATGGATCCATTCAAATGGAAAATCGCACTGCCCGCCCCTACGCTATACGGTCAGTTTGACGGGCTGGAAGACGTGGACTATGTTCTGCAGGGCCTTTTGGATATCGGGTTCGACGATGTCACCGAGGTGTCGCAGGCAGCGGAGCTCGTTTCCGCTTATACGCGATTGTATATGAAAACCGAGGGCATCAAAAAGCCGGTCATCAGCTCGGCGTGCCCCGTGATCCTGCGGCTGATCGGGATCCGTTTCCCGTCTTTGCGGGACAATATCATGCCGATCCTGCCGCCGATGGAAATCGCGGCGATGATCGCAAGGGAAAAGGCGAAAAAAGAACATCCCGAATTGAAAGACGAGGAGATCGGCGTTTGCTTTATCTCCCCCTGTCCTGCCAAGGTCAGCTATGTCAACAACGGTTTTGCAGGATATAAAAGCAGGGTGGACGTGGTGGTTTCCATCAGCGATATTTATTTTCAGCTCATTAGCGTGATGGACAGAAGCGTCACCCCCAAACAGCTTTCCAAATCGGGGATGATCGGCATCGGCTGGGCAACCTCCGGCGGCGAATCCTCGGCAATTTTCAATGAAAAATATCTGGCGGCGGACGGGATCGACAATGTCAGCCGTGTGCTGGATGAGATCGAAAACGGCAATATCCCGGCGCTGGAATTTATCGAACTCAACGCCTGTCCCGGCGGCTGTGTCGGCGGGGTGATGGCGGTGGAAAATCCGTTTATCGCAAAGGCGCGGATGCAGTCGCTGCGCCGGTATTTGCCGGTGTCGGAAAACTTTCTTTCCAAGGATGAGAATTTTATCCCGGAGGATTACATATTCGACGATCTTCCGTCCTACAATCCGATCACCCGTCTTTCCGATAATCTCGGCGAATCGATGCGCATGATGGCGCAGATCCAGAGGCTTCGTGAAACGCTGCCGGGTATCGACTGCGGTTCCTGCGGCGCGCCGACCTGCCGCGCATTTGCGGAGGATGTTGTCAAAGGCGAGGCGGACATCAGCGGGTGCGTTTTATCCATGAAGGATGATATTGTGAAATATTTAAAGGAAAGGCAAGGGAGCAGCAATGACGGTTCGTGAGCTGGCAGCGCAATTATCCCTGCGGGAACTGGCGATGCCGGACGGGGACCGCGAAGTTGAAGGCGGCTATACCGGCGATCTGCTCAGCTGGGTGATGGGCCGTGCCCAAAGCGGCGATGCGTGGATCACCATCATGTCGAATCTCAACATCGTCGCCGTGGCAAGTCTGGCGGACGTGGCCTGTGTGATTTTAGCGGAAGACGTCGTGCCGGAACAGGATGTTGTCAAAACCGCCATGGCAAAAGGCGTGAACCTTCTGGGTGCAAAGGAAAGTTCGTTTGCCCTGTCGGCGGCGGTGGCAAAGGCTGTCCAATGAACCGGTACTATTACGATTTTCACATCCATTCCTGCCTTTCTCCCTGCGGCGATAACGACATGACGCCCAACAATATTGCAGGGATGGCATCGCTTGCGGGTTTGCAGATCGTCGCGCTGACCGATCACAATTCCTGCAAAAACTGTCCTGCATTTTTCAAAGCAGCCAAACGGTACGGGATCGTCCCGGTCGCCGGCATGGAACTGACCACCGCGGAGGATATCCATGTCGTTTGTCTGTTTGAAGCATTATCAAACGCTATGGCGTTTGACAGCGCGGTGGACGCGCATCGCATCAAAATCAAAAACAGGGCGGATATTTTCGGCGAACAGCTGATTTTGGATGAAAACGATAACTGCATCGGCAAAGAAGAATTTTTGCTTTTAAACGCGACCGACATTTCGGTGGACGATGTTCCGGCGTTTGTAGCGGATTTTGACGGCGTTTGTTTCCCGGCGCATATCGACCGGCAGGCGAACGGCATCATCGCAACGCTCGGCACATTTCCGGACATCGATGATTTTTCGATTGCGGAAATCCGGGATGCAAAGCAGACAAATCCGCTGCTTTCGGAATTTCCCACGCTGCAGTCCCGCCGGATCGTTTACGGGTCCGACGCGCATTACTTGCAGGACATCCGGGACGCAGCCAACAGCTTTTTGCTGGAGGACGAACCGTATTCCAGCGCACTGATTCGCCAAAACTTGTTTTTAAAGCTTAAAGACCGCAAAGAACGGTTTTGAAAATAAAGGTGGGCAAAACGCATGAAAGAACTGTCGCTGAACATTCTGGATATCACTGAGAATTCCACCAAAGCGGGCGCGAAAAATATCATCATTTCCATTGTCGAACAAGGCGGCTGCATGACCGTGACCATCAAGGATGACGGATGCGGCATGACAAAGGAAATTTTGCAATCGGTCGTCGACCCGTTTTACACGACGCGCACCACCCGCAAGGTGGGCATGGGGATCCCGCTTTTCAAGCTGGCGGCGGAACAAACCGGCGGCAGTTTGAAAATCGAATCGGTTTGCGAGCAGGATGATCCGGTGCAGCACGGGACGACGGTGACCGCCGTTTTTCACACCGATCATATCGATTGCCCGCCAATGGGCGATATTGTTTCAACGCTGACAACGTTGATTGGCGGCAACCCGGATGTCCATTTTCTGTTTTCACACCAAATGGACGGTAAGACGGTCGGTCTTGACACCGACGAGCTGAAAAGCGTTTTGGGCGATGTGCCGCTGAACACATTTGAGGTTTTAAAATGGATCGAAGCGTATTTAAAAGAACAATACGACGCTCCATCTTCAATATAAAATTTTTGACAGCAATAGCAACGAAAGGAATTGAATGTTATGAAATCACTGGCTGAATTGGCAGCAATCCGGGACAAAATGAAAGACAAAGTTGTTTTGCGCGAGGGAACAAGCGACATGCGCGTCGTTGTCGGCATGGCAACCTGCGGCATCGCGGCGGGCGCGCGCCCGGTTCTCAACGCGTTTGTAGAATTGGTCAACGACGAGGGCCTTGCGGGAAAGGTCACCGTTTCGCAGACCGGGTGTATCGGCATTTGCCAGTATGAACCGGTCGTCGAGGTGTTCGAGGCCGGAAAAGACAAGGTCACTTATGTCAAAATGACCGCTGAAAAGGCTAAAAAAGTCGTTGAACAGCATTTAAAAGGCGGCGAAGTCGTAACGGAATACACCATCGACAGCGCAAAAGCATAAAATTTGGAGGTAAAAAAGAATGATTCGTGCACATGTATTGATTTGCGGCGGTACAGGCTGTACTTCATCGGGCAGCAAAAAGCTGCAGTCTGCTTTTGCGGGCGCGCTCAAAGAAAACGGGCTTTCCGATGAAGTCAAGATCGTGCAGACCGGTTGTTTCGGTCTTTGCGCGCTGGGTCCTGTCGTGATCGTTTATCCCGACGGAACGTTTTACAGCCGCGTCACCGAAGAGGATGTGGCGGAGATCGTCAGCGAGCATCTTTTAAAGGGACGCGTTGTGGAACGTCTGGTTTATAATGACGTGGCGGAAGATGTCAAACAGCACGCCGATCACAATGTGTCGCTTAACGACACCGCGTTTTATAAAGCGCAAAAGCGTGTCGCGCTGCGCAACTGCGGTGTCATCAACCCGGAAAACATCGAGGAATACATCGCGATGGACGGCTATGCGGCGCTCGGTAAGGTGCTCACCGAAATGAAACCGGAGGACGTGATCCAGACGCTGTTGGATTCCGGCTTGCGCGGCAGAGGCGGCGGCGGTTTCCCGACGGGACTGAAATGGAAACTCGCGGCGGCCAACGAAGCGGATCAGAAATATGTCTGCTGCAACGCCGACGAAGGCGACCCGGGCGCGTTCATGGACCGTTCGGTGCTCGAAGGCGACCCGCATGCGGTGCTGGAAGCCATGGCGATCGCCGGTTATGCGATCGGCGCGTCGCAGGGTTATATCTATGTGCGTGCGGAATATCCGATCGCGGTCGCGCGTTTGGAAATCGCCATCAACCAGGCACGGGAATATGGCCTGCTCGGCAAGGATATTTTCGGCACCGGTTTTGATTTTGATATCGATATCCGTTTGGGCGCGGGTGCGTTTGTGTGCGGTGAGGAAACCGCGCTGATGACTTCCATCGAGGGCAACCGCGGCGAGCCCAGACCGCGTCCGCCGTATCCGGCGCTCAAAGGGCTGTTTGGCAAACCGACGATTTTAAATAACGTGGAAACCTATGCGAATATCCCGCAAATCATCTTGAAAGGCGCGGATTGGTTCGCTTCCATGGGTACTGAAAAATCCAAAGGCACCAAGGTGTTCGCGCTCGGCGGCAAGATCACCCACACCGGCCTTGTCGAAGTGCCGATGGGCACCACGCTGCGCCAGGTCATCGATGAGATCGGCGGCGGTATCCCCAACGGCAAGAAATTCAAAGCGGCGCAGACCGGCGGTCCGTCCGGCGGCTGCATCCCGGCAGAGTATTATGACATCCCGATCGATTACGATAACCTGTTATCCATCGGTTCCATGATGGGTTCCGGCGGTCTGATCGTTATGGACGAGGATACCTGCATGGTGGATATCGCGAAATTCTTCCTGGAATTCACAGTGGATGAATCCTGCGGTAAATGCACCCCCTGCCGTGTCGGTACCAAACGGCTGTTGGAAATCCTCGATAAGATCACCAAGGGCGACGGAACGCTCGAAGATATCGACAAGATGGAAGAGCTGTGCCATTATATCAAACAGAATTCACTGTGCGGTCTGGGACAAACGGCGCCAAACCCTGTTTTGTCCACCCTGCGGTACTTCCGTGATGAATATATCGAACATGTCACCGAGAAAAAATGTCGCGCCGGCGTCTGCAAGAGCCTTGTTTCCTATTCAGTGGATGCCGACAAGTGCAAAGGCTGCACCGCATGTGCGCGTGTCTGTCCGGTTGGGGCGATTTCCGGTTCGGTGCGTCAGGCACACAAGATCGATCAATCCAAATGTATCAAATGCGGCGCCTGCATGGAAAAATGCCATTTCGGCGCAATTTTGAAACGGTAAGAAAGGAGTTGCCTTTTTCAAAATGAATATGGTAAACGTAAAAATCAACGGTATGGATGTGTCGGTGCCGCAAGGCTCGACCATTTTGGAGGCAGCTCGTGTTTTAGGGATCGAAATCCCCACGCTTTGCTATATGAAAGAGATCAACGAGATCGGCGCATGCCGGATCTGCATGGTGGAAGCGAGCGAGGGCGGCCGTCCGCATAAGCTGGTCACCGCCTGTGTGTATCCGGTCAGCGAGGGCATGGATATTCTGACAAACACCCTGAAAGTCCAGCAGTCCCGCCGGATGACTTTGGAAATGATTTTATCCACCCACAACCGTTCCTGCCTGACCTGCGTGCGTTCCGGCAACTGCGAACTGCAGGCGCTGTGCCAGGAATACGGTGTGGAAAACGCCGATAAATACGACGGCGCTAAACCCGAAAGCGAAATCGACGACAGCATGGTGCATATGGTGCGGGATAACTCCAAATGTATTCTCTGCCGCCGCTGTGTCGCTGCCTGCCGCGAACAGGATGTTGCGGTGATCGGTGCGAACGACCGCGGGTTCGACACCCATATCGGTTGTGTGTTCGATGAAAAGCTCGGTCGCGTCGACTGCATTTCCTGCGGTCAGTGCATTATCAACTGCCCGACCGGCGCGCTTACCGAGAAGGACGATACCGACAAGGTCTATGCGGCGCTGTCCGATGAAACCAAAACGGTGATCGTGCAGACGGCGCCTGCCGTCCGTGCGGCGATCGGTGAGGAATTCGGCTATGAAATCGGCACCAACACAGAAGGAAAAATGGTTGCTGCATTGCGCAGACTCGGTTTTGATAAAGTGTTCGACACCAATTTCTCCGCGGATTTGACCATCATGGAGGAAGCAAACGAACTGATCGATCGGGTGCAAAACGGCGGCACGCTGCCGCTGATCACCTCCTGCTCACCGGGCTGGATCAAATATTGCGAATATCATTATCCGGAACTGCTCGGCAATCTTTCCAGCTGCAAATCGCCGCAGCAGATGTTCGGCGCCATCACCAAGACCTGGTATGCCGAGAAAAACGGGCTGGATCCGAAAGACATCGTTTGTGTCAGCGTGATGCCCTGCACGGCGAAAAAATTCGAAATCGGCCGTGCCGATCAATCGGCGGCGGGCGTGCCGGATGTGGATATTTCCATCACCACCCGCGAACTGGCCAGAATGATCAAACGCGCAGGCATTCAGTTTAAAAATCTGCCGGATGAAACTTTCGATAACCCGCTGGGCGAAAGCTCCGGCGCGGGCGTGATCTTCGGTGCAACCGGCGGCGTGATGGAAGCGGCGCTGCGCACCGCTTATGAAACCATCACCGGCAGCACGTTGGAAGACGTGGACTTCACCGCGGTGCGCGGCACCGATCCGGTCAAGGTCACGGAACTGAAAGTCGGCGATCTCAATGTCAAGGTCGGCGTTGCCAGCGGCGGAAAAGCGGCAAAAGAGCTGCTCACCCGTGTGAAAAACGGTGAGGAATTCACCTTCATTGAAATCATGGGATGCCCCGGCGGCTGCGTCAACGGCGGCGGTCAGCCGATTCATCCGTCATCCGTGCGGCAGACGGTGGATATCAAAGCGCTGCGTGCAAAAGCGCTGTATCAGGAAGATGCGGGAAAAGCGATCCGGAAATCGCATGAGAATCCGGTGATCAAAGCGTTGTATGACGAATATCTCGGTAAACCGGGCAGCCATAAAGCGCATGAAATTCTGCACACCTCCTATGTGGATCGTTCCAGAGAAGCGATTATGTAAGAATAGTCGCTTAAAAGCGAGATATTCTTTAATAAAAATTTAAAAATAAAAAAGTAACGAGTCACGCAAAACGGGTTGACTCGTTACTTTTTTTATGAACATGCGCAGAATACTTGACTTTAAAACGAGTATACTATATAATAAATTACGAAAAAAGGTGTAATTACATTTTATTTTGAATTTGGAGAATAGGTATGGAAATCAAAAGAGATATTTACCTGAACAGATTGATTCGGCGCGAAAAAAACGGGCTTATCAAAGTGATCACAGGTGTGCGCAGGTGCGGGAAATCTTACCTTCTTTTTAACCTGTTTCATCATTACCTGACCGGCAAAGGGATAACTGAGGATCATATTATTGAAATTGCACTGGACGATCGCAGCAACAAAGCATTACGCGACCCTGACAATATGCTCCAATACGTAAAAGAAAGAATTGTTGATAGCGCAACTTACTATATTATCCTTGATGAGGTACAGCTTCTGGATGAATTTGAGGATGTGCTCAATAGCTTTTTGCATATTCGTAATGCAGACGTATATGTAACGGGAAGCAATTCAAGATTCCTGTCCTCCGACGTGATAACGGAATTTCGCGGGCGTGGCGATGAGATCAGGGTCTACCCTCTTTCTTTCCGTGAATATAGTTCCGTTTATAAGGGAAGCCCCGACGAGGCATGGGACGATTATTTCACCTATGGCGGTCTTCCGCTGATTTTATCCCGTGAAACAGCAGAAGAAAAATCGGAGTATCTCATGTCGTTGTTTCAGAAGGTATACCTGTCTGATATTGTCGACCGGCATCGCATTCGCAACCGGGAGGAATTGGATGAGCTGGTGGATATCCTCGCTTCCGCAGTCGGTTCGCTTACCAGCCCTCTGAAACTGGCGAACACTTTTAAGAGTGTAAAGAAAAAGGCAATCAGCGACAAAACACTGAAGAAATACATGGACTATCTAACAGATGCTTTCTTGGTCAACAAGGCTGTCCGCTATGATATCAAAGGAAAAAAATATATCGGCTCGCCTGCAAAATTCTACTTTGCAGACGTGGGACTTCGTAATGCGCGGCTGAATTTTCGCCAAATGGAAGAAAATCATATTATGGAAAATATTATTTATAATGAGCTGCGTGTTCGCGGTTACCATGTGGACGTGGGACTTGTGGAGCAGTTCGGCAAGAACAGCGAACACAAAACCACAAAGAAACAGCTTGAGGTGGATTTTGTAGCCACGAAGGGCAGTGAGAAATATTATATTCAATCTGCGTTTGCTATGACCACGCCGGAAAAGCAGGAGCAGGAGGAACGACCGCTTAATGCGATCGGCGACTCTTTTAAGAAGATCATTGTTGTGCGGGATAACATCAAAGTGCGCAGAAACGATATGGGGATCGTCACCATCGGTATCCGTAACTTCCTGTTGGATGAAAACAGCCTGTATTTATAAAGAAAGGTGCCCTATAGCGGTAAATCGGGCAGCCATAAAGCGCATGAAATTCTGCACACCTTATGTGGACCGTTCCAAAGAAGCGATCATGTAAGAATAGTTGAACAAGCACCCCGTTTATGATGCAGAAGCCTGCATCATAAACGGGGTGTTTCATGCTTTTATTTGACCTGTGATTTTATAAAAATGCTTTTGGTTCCACCTCCAGCGCATCACACAGTATCAAAAATTCAAACCATGTGAAGTGATCCGGAATTGTTCCATTTTCAATGGATTCAAGCGTCGCGACACCGATCTGTGTTCTTTGAGACAAATCGGAAAGCGGAATTTTTTTCTCCCGTCGCACCTGCCGGAATCGTTCGCACAGCAGCTGATTTTCATCCTGCATTTTTATTGCCTGGAATACTTCGGTATTTGATTTTTCAAAATTTGGGCATGCGGCAGTCAGCGGCAATCTTTTTCGCAGGCGTGGGTCGACACAGTGCCCGCAGTTGATTGCAAAGAATTTATTGTCCTTTTTAATATAATGTTGGCGAAAGTGTTTGCAGTCGGCACAACAGGCAAAAGGATACCCGCTGTCCGGCGCAATTCTGGAAAATGCTTTTTTGGTGTCAATGCATAACGCGCTGGAAGAGACATGCAGCAACGTTGCGATCGATTGCAGCTCAATGTCAGTCACGAATCGCTGTCCGCTTTCGATTTGCTGGACAGCGGTTTTATTCATTTGCAGTCCGGTTTCGGAAAGCTTTTTTGCAAAATCGGCTTGAGATGTTTTGGGAATCAACCGTTTGCGCAGCAATGCAACATTTCTTCCGCAAAGATTCAATTTCCCATCCTCTGTTTTGTTCGTAGACATGAAAATCCCCCTAACTGATATAACAATCCAAAAAAGTTGTTCATAAAAAATTTACAAACAGAAATTATTCATAATTACAAACAATTTATTTTGATTTACAAATATATTATACACAAATTTGAATAATTGTCAACACAAATTCTTTAAAAATGAAACAAAAGCTTCAAAAAATAGAATTTTATATTTATATGTGCTATAATTTAGTAAATCAATGAAGGAGTTTTTTCATGGCAGTCAGCTATAAAAAGTTATGGATAAAGCTTATCGAAAAAGAAATGACAAAAACCGATTTAAGAAAAAAATGTGGTTTTGGTTCGGCAACGCTTGCAAAAATGGGAAGAAACGAGATGGTTTCTTCCGGTATTCTTATGAGCATCTGCGATGTTTTGCAATGTAATATCAGTGATATTTTAGACTATATACCGGAACCAAAACAGGAAAACGAAAATGAAGAGCCGTCAGCCAAATAAAAAATGATAAAATCAGTAGGAGTGATTTTATCAATCAATGCATCGATTTTGCAATGAAAAATATGTATACGGAGAATTGAAAGCATAACAGCGAACTTATGAGAAACAGGAGCCTTGTTGTTTTAGCCACCTCATCAGTTACCTTGCTGTGAAAATATGGTAGTTGGAAGCTTTGGAACAGAAGTTCCAAAACTTGAGAGGGCGTATTCTGAATAGCTGTGAAAACATAGAGGTAAAGCGCGCCCTTTTCCCCTCGAGGAGAAGCCTTAAGAGTTTCAGCAAACCAAGAGCCTTCTCCTGGAGGAGAAGGGGGACCGCGAAAAGCGGTGGATGAGGTGGAAAACTTGGTTTGTTGTTAAATACAAAAATCCCCCTGCAAAACCTGAAATGTTTATTTTATCTATGAATTTCAAATTCGTATTGATTTTGTCTAGAATTCGTTTACCATGTATTAAAACAAAAAGGAATTCCGCCAAATTGTGATGTTATCACAACTTGGCGGATAAATTTCTGTTTTTAATAAAAGTAAATGCATAAAAAGGCAATGACTTCATGCAAAAAAGCCACCAACCAATTGGTTGGTGGCTTTTTTTCTATTATCTTCCGAATGCAGGATGGCCGAGCAGTTCGTCCGTCGTGACATGCAGCACCTGCGCTAATACTTTAATATCATAATCGGTGACGACCTCCATGCCGTGTTCAACCCGCATGATTGTTTTTTCATCTGTGTGAATATCAAACGCTTCCAATGCGTTCGCTAACTGTGCCTGTGTCATTTTCGCACGCAATCGCGCTTGCCGGATATATTTTCCGGCTACATTCATTGTTTTTTTCTTTTCCAATCTGCATTTCCTTTCCTTTTATCCGCCTGTTCGCGGAGAACCTCCCCGGAAAACAAATCGCTGTCAAAAAATTCTGCGATTGAAACATCAAGCGCTTTACAGATTTTTAAAAGCGATGTGAATTTAAAACTCTGATGCCTGCCGTTTAAAATTGCCGCAAACGTTTGATCGCTAACGCCGGATAAACGCTTTAGCATCGAAAGCGAAAGGTGTTTTTGACCGCAAAGTTCTAAAATTCGACAAACCAATGCATCGTTTTTATTCATTTTACATCCTCTGTTTTACAAATAATTCTAGATTGACATCTAGTGAATGTCATATTTCTGAAATTATAACATAGAATAAAAGCAATGACAAGCACTAAATGTCAAATAGGAGGCGGATGATGTTTAAAAATAAGGCCAAAGACGGCAAACTGAATCTTTCCGGCAAAAATATCGCAATCTACCGGCAACAGATGAAAGAGAAAACCTCACAGCGCAGACTTGCGGAACTTTTGCAGCTGGAAGGGATTGATCTTGACAAAAATGCAGTTCAGAAAATTGAAAGCGGAACACGTTTTGTCACGGATATTGAGCTGAAGGCGTTTGCCAAAATTTTTGAAACAACAACAGACGCCTTGCTCGTGTGATAATGCAGGCAAGGCGGACGCGCCGGGGCATGATTTTGCAGGTTTACGCTGAAAAATGCAACCGGGAAGGGGAAGACTGATGTATAAAAACAAAAACGAAGACGGAACGCTAAATGTTTCCGGGAAAAAGATCGCAACACTCCGAAAACAAATCGAACCCAAGATTTCTCAACACCAATTTGCCGTGAAACTGCAAAATGCGGGACTGGATGTCGATAAAAATGCTGTGCAAAAGATGGAATGCGGCCGCCGGTTCATCACCGACATCGAATTGAAAACGATCACGCGTGTGTTGCATGTTTCAGCAGACGAACTGTTGGAAGACGACTGAAAAAAGAAAGACCGGCGGCGCTGTTTGAAAACGGCGCCGCCGGTCTTTTCATTTTAAGCAAAATAAACCGCTTTTCCGGTTTCATTGGACTGATAGATCGCCTCTAAAATTTCCGTGACAACGCACGCCTGTTCCGGTTTAACCACCAGTTCTTTGCCGTCGATGACTGCGTCATAAAACGTTTTGCATTCCAACTGTGCGGGAGACATCTCGCCAGACGCATCGTAAAAATCAACGCCGGCGCCCGACATGGCGGGCAGCACCGTCTGCAAAACGCCCATATCGCATTTGTTGATGCGCAGGCCGTCTTTCATATCTGCGCCTGCTTTTGTCCCGCAAAGGGTGGTCTTTGCTTCGCCGGTTTCCAGTGTGTTGAGCGCCCAGCTGGATTCCAGCATGATCGCCGCACCGTCTTCCATGACGATATAGCCGAACGCCGAATCCTCAACGGTGAAAGTTTCCGGATCCCAGTCGCCCCAGGCGTTGCCGGTGTTGGTCTGTTTGCCGAGTTTCTTAAACGCCGAACCCAAAACGGCTTTTGGTTTGTAGTTATCCATCATCCACAGCGTCAGATCCAGCGCATGGGTGCCGATATCGATCAGCGAGCCGCCGCCCTGTTCATATTCATTGCAGAAAACGCCCCAGGTCGGCACCGCCCGCCGGCGGATCGCATGCGCTTTTGCAAAATAAATTTCGCCTAAGTCCCCGCGGTCGGTCAGCGCTTTTAAGTATCTGGAATCCTTGCGGTAACGATTTTGATAACCGATCGTCAACAGCTTTCCGGTTTCTTTGGCTGCTTTGACCATCTCCCGCGCGTCCGCTGCGGTTTTGGCCATCGGTTTTTCGCAGATTACATGCTTGCCCGCATGCAGCGCGTCCACCGTGCAGGGGGCGTGCATGCGGTTGGGGGTGCACACGTGAATGGTGTCGATGCTTTCATCCTTTAACATTTCCTTGTAATCTTCATAGACCTTTGCATCTTTTGTGCCGTATTCTTCGGCAGCCTTTTGCGCGCGTTCGATGATAATATCGCAGAATGCGACAACCTCCACCCGTTCTTCATTTTTCAGCGACGGCAGGTGCTTGCCGTTTGCAATGCCGCCGCATCCGATGATACCGACTTTTACCTTCTTATCCATTTTGAAAAACCTCCCTTTTTGTTTTTCGTTTTTATGGTTATTATACAGGTCGTGTTTTTTGAATTCTATCAATTTTTTGCGCAGAATTAACAAATATTTTGCATAGATAAGGCAAAACAAATTGCGATTATTCATAAAATTGTAGGTTTGTCAATGATGTGTTACAGAATTAGAAAACTTCACCGCAAG
>CAMMAZ010000019.1 GCA_946493765.1 uncultured Clostridia bacterium
CTCATTCACAAACAATTTAATATTTAATTTTGTCTAAACTTTGGGGTTCACTTCATAAAACGCCTCTTTTTTATATGTTTGGAAAGGATCAAAACGCCGAACTGCCTTTATCTGCAAACCGGATAATCAGCTCCGCAAAGCTTTCGTCGCTTTTTTGCATGCCCTGTGAAAGCCACTTTTTGATCACGCCGACACAGCCGGTCAAAATGAAGGTGTAAATATATTCCGCGTCGTCCTGCGAAACGGACTTTTGCGCCGTCCACTCCGAGATAAACTGCTGCCGCACCAGCTGTGTGAGCATTTCCTGAAAATAGTTGTCCCCATGGTCGCCAAGCAGCACCCGGCAGATCTCCGCGTTTTTGCGGATATAGGAAAAAATTTTTGTGAGCATGTCTTTTGTCGCGGGACTCGGCGAGATGCAGTCTCCGGTGATATACTGATGCACATCGAAAATCAATTCTTCTTCGATTTTGCGCAGCAGATCATATTGATCGGCGTAATGCGCGTAAAAGGTGGCGCGGTTGACGTCCGCCCCCTCGCAGATCTCTTTAATGGTGATCTTGGAAACCGGCTTTTCCTTTAAAAGAGCGACAAAGCTTTCCTTGATCACCATTTTGGTATATTTGACCCGCCGGTCGGTCTTTTTCGTTTCCATATGCTCTCTCACCTGTTTCATAAAAAATTTACATTTTGATTTGTTGATTTCCCGACAGATTATTGGGTTGTGTTGGCAAAACAGCAAAAGATAATAATCTGTTTGTTGTGTTTATTTCACAATGTTAGTATACTATAAGTGTGATAATAAATCAACACTTTGTTTAATAAAAAGGAGGCGGGGAGATGAACAGGCTGACCGGTAGCATAACGAAACACAAAAAAATGATCGTGGCTGTTTTTCTGGTGCTGACGGCACTTTGCGGCGTTTTGTCCTTTTTCAATGTCACCAATGAGAACATGATCGACTATCTGCCGGACGACGCGCAGTCCACCGTCGCACTGGAGATCATGCAAGCGGAATTTAGCGGCGCACTGCCCAATGCCAGCGTGATGGTGCCAAACGTTTCCTTGACGCAGGCGTTGGCGTTTAAAGAAACGCTCAAAGGCATTGAAGGGGTGTCGGCGGTCACCTGGCTGGACGATGTGCTTGATTTGAAAACGCCGGTCGAAATGGCGGACCCCTCCCTTGTCGCCGCTTATTACAAAGAGAATAACGCTTTGTTTTCCGTTGCGATCACCGACGGCTATGAAGCCGACGCGGTCAACGCGATCTATGAACAGTTTGGAGAGGATATTGCCGTGACCGGCGAGGCTGCAAACATCGCCTATGGCGAATCGCTGGGCAGCAGCGAAGGCATGGGCGCGATGCTGGTGCTGGTGCCGCTGATTCTGCTGGTTTTGTTTTTGACCACTACTTCATGGATCGAACCGCTGCTGTATGTCGGCGCGATCGGTGTCGCAATCGTGATCAACGTGGGACTGACGGTGTTTTCCGGCGAGGTTTCCTATGTGACGATGACCGTGAGTCCTATTTTACAGCTTGCGGTTTCACTCGATTATTCCATTTTTCTGCTGCACAGCTTTGAAAATTTCCGGAAAACCGAACCGGATCCGGCTGTTGCCATGCAGCGCGCGATGCGCGCATCCTTTTCCTCCATTGCCGCGAGCGCTGCAACAACGCTGTTCGGCTTTGTCGCGCTGCTGTTCATGCGTTTTGAGATCGGACCGGACCTTGGCTTTCATCTGGTCAAGGGCATTTTGCTCAGTTACATTTCGGTGATGGTCTTTCTGCCTGCACTGACGCTGTGCGTTTATAAACTGTTGGACAAAACCCGCCACCGGCGCATTCTGCCAACGGGCAAGCGCGTTGGCCGTGCGCTTTTGAAAATCCGCATTCCCGCGTTGCTGCTGGCGCTTGTTGTGATCGTTCCCTGCTTTTTGGCGCAAAGCCGCAACAGCTTTATCTATGGCAACGGCGAGCCAACCGTTTCCTCGCGCTACGGCGCCGATACGCAAAAGATCAACGCCGTGTTCGGACGACAGACCAATCTTGTGATTTTGGTGCCAAAAGGCGACACGGCAAAGGAAACGGCGTTGTGTGAAGAACTGGGGGAATTGCAAAATGTGACCGGGGTGACGGCTTATGTCACGACCGTCGGCGCGCAGATCCCGGAAGAATATCTTTCTTCTTCGATCACCGGTAATTTTTATTCGGAACATTATGCGCGCATCATTTTAACCTGCGATACTGCCGAGGAAGGACAAGCGGCATTCGCGCTGGTGGAAGCGGTGCAGGACGTTACCGCCCGGTATTATGATACGTTTTACACCTGCGGGCAAAGCGCGAATCTTTATGATTTAAAGGAGGTTGTGTCGGCAGATAACACCCTTGTCAACCTGATCGCAGTGGTTGCGATTTTTCTCGTTCTCCTTTTGACCTTCCGATCGGCGACACTGCCGTTTTTATTGCTGACGGTGATCGAATCGGCGATCTGGATCAATCTGTCGGTGCCTTATTTTGCCGGCGATTCGTTGTCCTACATCGGGTATCTGGTCATCAACACCGTGCAGCTTGGCGCAACCATCGACTATGCGATTTTGCTGACCAACAGCTATTTGCAAAATCGGAAGACTGCCGGAAAAAAGCAGGCGATGGAAGCAGCATTGCGAAAAAATCTTTTATCGATTCTCGTTTCGGCGATCACACTTGCCGGCGCGGGACTGTGTTTGTATTTTATTTCTTCCAACAGCATTGTGTCTGCGCTAGGCCTGCTGCTCGGCCGCGGCACCGCGCTTTCTTTCCTGCTTGTCGTGTGCGTGCTGCCGGCGCTGCTTTTGCTGTTTGATCCGATCATCGGCAAAACCACCTTTAAAGCTCGATTTTTCAAAGGAGGCGCAAAAAAATGAAAAGGCGTTTTTTCAAACCGGTTCTCTGTTTGCTGCTGACCGGCGCGATGCTGTTTTGGAACACCGCTGCGGCTGGCGCAACGGAAACGATGCAAACGTCCGGCAGCACCGGTAACATAGCGGCCGCCGGAACGGTAACAGGCAAGGAAGAGGTGCTTTATGGCTTGCTGGACGCTGCCGGCGCCGTGCAGACAGTCTATGCCGTCAATGCGCTGGAGGTGACAGAGACTGGAACCGTCACGGATTTTGGCGCATATGACACGGTGAAAAATCTGACCGATACCGGAGAGATTGTCAATGAAAACGGCGCCGTTACCATGCAGGCGGATAAAGGCAGGTTTTATTACCAGGGCACTTTGCAGACAAAACAGCTGCCCTGGACGATTCACATTGCCTACACGCTGGACGGGCAGACAGTCTCTCCCGACGAATTGGCCGGACAGTCCGGCGATCTTGTGATCTCCATTCAAACCGCACGCAATCAAGCGGCAAACGCCGTGTTTTATGAAAATTATCTATTGCAGATCAGTTTAACGCTTGCTACAGATACTTGTTCACAGATCACCGCACCGGGCGCGACGGTCGCCAGCGCCGGGGCAGACAAAATGGTCACCTTTACTGTTTTGCCGGGCACAAACGGCGACTTATCGGTATTGGCGAAGGTTGACGACTTTGAAATGGACGGCATTTCGATTTCCGCCGTGCCTTATACCATGGAAATCGATATCGGCGACACTTCCGAGTGGACCGGCGGTATCGAAACGTTAGCCGCCGCGGTCGGTGATTTGAACGACGGTGTGCAAACGCTGCAAAACGGCGCTGTGGCGTTGCAGCAAGGGATCGATGAACTGAGCACGGGCGGGGCGGTGTATCAGTCGGGCGTGCAAGCGCTGGCAGATGAATCGGAAACCCTGCGAAACGGGTCGGCACAGATTTTAGCGGCGCTGCAGGAAATGGAAGCGGCGCTGCCGTCGGCAGATGAATTGGATCTATCGACGCTGCAATCGCTGCCGGAAGGACTTGCGACGTTGTCCGGCACCCTGTCAGGGCTTTCTGAGCAGATCAATGCGTTATCCGACAGTTATGCAACCGCATTGGCCGCGTTAGACAATGCGATCGCCGCCATTCCCGACACTGCCGTTTCCGATGAAGAGCTTGCCGCATTGCAGCAAAACAACCCGGACAGCGCGGCGCTTTCCACATTGCTCGAAACCTACCAGGCGGCACAGGCAGTCAAAGCGGTCTATACCGCCGTGTCTCCGGCGTTCACAGCGGTGCAGACCACCCTGCCGCAGTTTGCGTCTGCTTTGGAGCAGATGGGGCAGACGCTGCAAACCGCCGCCGGAGAAATGCAGACGGCGTTGGGCCTGTCCGGCGGGTTATCGGATCTTTTAAGCGGTTTGCGAACGCTGCAGCAGCAATATGCCGTGTTTGATCAAGGCCTTGCGGAATATACCGCCGGGGTGCAAACGGTAAGCGATAGCTACAGTGCGCTGCAAGCGGGACTGTCCGGCGTGCAGACGGGGGCCGGAGAACTTACCGGTGGCATGCAAACCTTTTCAAACGGGCTGTCCCAGCTAAACGACAGCACCGCCGCGCTGCCGCATCAGCTGGGCGACGCGATCGAGCAGATGACAAAGCAGTATAGCGGCGCTAATTTTTCCCCCGTTTCCTTTGTTTCAGAGAAAAATCAGAATGTAACGGCGGTGCAGTTCGTCCTGCAAACGGCGGCGATCCAAAAACCGGTGAAAACGGTAACGCAAACGCCAAAAGAAAAGGAAACCTTCTGGGATCGGCTGCAAAACCTGTTTTCTTAAAAAAGGATCCCGGGCAGACAAAACAGAAAAAATCGGCTGTTGCTTTTGGCAACAGCCGGTTTTTTTGTTCACAAGGTTATTCTTCTTCGTCGTTTGCCGGTGTTTCTTCCGATTCGGACACAGCCTCCGGGTCCGCGCCCATTTCGTCGAAATCGTCGTCAAACTCGTCATAGCAATCACATTCAATATATTTATTCAGCCGTTTCTTTTCAACGATTTTCATAATAAAATACACGGCGGATGCAATTGCCGCAGCAGCGATAACGACTCCGGAAACAATAGCAAACAAGCGACTTTTTTCATTGTTGCTCTTACACATATCACAAATCTCCTTTTTATAAATATATTGTAACCTTATCATACGCTTTAATTCTAAAAAAGTCAATAAAAAATTTAAAGCGCATGCTCTTAAACACGGAAAAATTCCGAATTGGATGCTTGCAAAAATGAAAAAGCACGGAAAAACGCCGTGCTTTCATTTAGTTTGCCTGATTGAGTTTTTTCGCAAGCGCGGATTTTCTTCTTGCCGCGGTATTTTTGTGCAAAAGACCTTTTGCAGCCGCCATATCGACTTTTTTGATCGCCAATCTGATTTCTTCCGCCTTGTTGTCCGCGTTCGCTTCCACTGCCGCGTTCGCTTTTTTGATCTGGGTTTTCAGCGCAGAATTATACGCTTTGTTGCGCTGTGTTTTCACAGCAATCACCTTCACGCGTTTTTTCGCAGATTTAATGTTCGGCATGGACGTTACACCTCCTTGCATGTGCAATCCCTACATCTAGAACGATTGCCCGATGGAATATCTACCTGTTGTATTTACGGGTATTTTGACCCTTCCGTAAATAACCTGTACGAGTTATCATACCACTTTTTCGCCGAAATTGCAAGCCTTTTTTTCGGTTAGCTTAGAATTTTCTCATGAAAATGAAAAATAATAATTTAAAATCGAATTGCAGAAAGGCGCGATACCGCATGAATTTCAGAACAGACCTTGCCATTGAACGCCGGGAAGTGGTGCAGCACCCGGACGATGGGCTGTCTGTTGACGAGCTGGATGTCGGGGATGTGAAGATCACCCGGATCCGTGTGCTCAATGCCGACGGGGAACGGGAAATGCAAAAACCGATCGGCAACTATATCACCATCGAAACGCCGCCGTTTATCAGGGAAGCGGTGATCGATCCCAATCATTTAAGCGCGGTGAAAAGCGAAATTGCAAGACTGCTGCCCGAAAAGGGAACGGTTTTAGTCTGTGGGATCGGTAACACCGACATCACCCCCGACGCGCTGGGACCGAAAACCGCGTCGCTGATTTTGGCAACGCGTCATATTTCCGGAGAAATCGCACGGTCGGCGGGACTGGGAGAATTGCGGCCGGTGGCGGTGGTAGCGCCCGGCGTGCTGGGACAGACCGGCATGGAAACCGGCGAGATGCTCACCGGCATTATCGAACGCATCAAACCCAGTGCCGTGATCGCGGTGGATGCACTGGCTTCCCGCCGTTTGCAGCGGCTGGGGTGCACCATCCAGATCGCCGATACCGGCGTCACACCCGGTTCGGGTGTGGGAAACGCGCGCTTGGAGCTGAGCCGGAAAACGCTCGGCATTCCGGTGATCGCCGTCGGCGTGCCGACGGTGGTGGATGCACAGACAATGGTGCGCGACCTGACCGGCGCGGACTGTGAAAAACAGGCCAGCCGCATGGTGGTCACCCCGAAGGAGATCGACCTGCTCATCGAACGGGCATCCCGCTTGATCGCACATGGGATCAACTGCGCATTGCAGCCGCATATCGATCCGGACGAGCTGCTGCTGCTTGTCTGACCGCTTTTTTATAAAAGCAAAACCCGCCGGCAGCATCCTACCGGCGGTTCAAAATATGGTTCGATTAAAGTTTTTTAACAAACAGCGCGCGAATCGCGTTGAGAACGGCGATCACCATCACACCGACGTCCGCAAAAATCGCTAACCACATATTGGCGAGCCCCAATGCGCCCAGCGCCAAACAAATCAATTTGATACCGATGGCAAACACGATGTTCTGGTAAACGATCCGCAGGCATTTGCGGGAGATTTTGATCGCCTTGGCAATTTTCATGGGATCATCGTCCATCAACACCACGTCCGCCGCCTCGATCGCCGCGTCGGAACCCATGGCGCCCATGGCGATGCCGATATCCGCTCGGCGCAGCACCGGCGCGTCGTTGATGCCGTCGCCGACAAACGCTAACTTTGCCTTTTCGGGCTTTGATTTTAATAGTTCTTCCACCTTTTCCACCTTACCGGCAGGGAGCAGTTCGCTGTAAACCTCGTCGAGTCCCAACGTGCTTCCCACCTGGTCGGCCACCTTTTTGGCGTCGCCGGTGAGCATGACGGTTTTTTGGATCCCCGCCGTTTTCAAAGCGGCGATCGCCTGCTCGGCATCGGGTTTGACAACGTCGGAAATGACAATGTGTCCGGCATATTGACCGTCCACCGCCATGTGGATGATCGTCCCGGCGCTGTGGCAGCTGATATACCGGATTCCCAGCCGTTCCATCAGTTTATCATTGCCTGCGGCAACGGTAACGCCGTCCACCTTTGCGATCACGCCGTTGCCGCTGATTTCCTGTATGTCCGACACGCGGCTGCGGTCGATTTCCTTGCCGTAGGCGCGCTGGAGACTTTTGCTGATCGGATGGGACGATGCGCTTTCCGCCAACGCCGCATATTCCAGCAGCTTGGCGTTTTCCATTTCACTGTGATGAATGCCGTCCACTTCAAAAACGCCTTTTGTCAAAGTCCCCGTCTTATCAAACACAACGATTTTGGTTTGTGACAGCGTTTCCAGATAGTTGGAGCCTTTGACTAAGATCCCTGCGTTGCTCGCGCCGCCGATACCGGCGAAAAAGGAAAGGGGAATGCTGATGACCAATGCGCAGGGGCAGGAGATAACAAGAAAGGTCAGCGCGCGGTAGATCCACACGTCCCACCCTGCGGCAAGACCCATTACCAGCATGCGGAAAACCGGCGGGAGCACCGCCAGCGCCACGGCGGCAATGCACACCGCAGGGGTATAGACCCTGGCAAATTTGGAAATAAAGTCCTCCGATTTGGATTTGCGGGAACTGGCGTTTTCCACAAGATCCAGAATTTTTGAAACGGTGGATTCGCCGAATTCCTTTGTTGTCCGGATTTTTAAAACACCGGTCATGTTGATGCAGCCGCTGATGATTTCGTCGCCCGCCTTAACGTCCCGCGGCAGGCTTTCGCCGGTCAGGGCGGATGTGTTCAGGTTGGATGATCCATCCGTTACCACGCCGTCGATCGGCACCTTTTCACCCGGCTGCACCACGATCACACTGCCAATTTCCACTTCATCCGGATCGATCCGTTCCAATTTTCCGTCCCGTTCGATATTGGCGTAATCCGGCCGGATGTCCATCAGCTCGCTGATATTGCGGCGGCTTTTGCCAACGGCATAGCTTTGAAACCACTCGCCGATCTGGTAAAACAGCATGACAGCGATGGCTTCGGTGTAATCACCGCTTTGTTCATACAGCGCTAATGCGATCGCACCCACGGTGGCAATCGCCATTAAAAAGTTTTCGTCAAAGATCTGCCGGTTTTTGATCCCCTTCAACGCCTTGATCAGAATATCATAGCCGATGATTAAATAAGGGATCAAATAAAGGCTAAACCGCAGCCAACCGGTTGCCGGAATGAAGTGCAAAGCGATCAGCAGCACCGCGGCCAGCAGAATGCGAACCAGCATTTTTTTCTGCTTTTTATTCATGGGGATGCCTCCTTCTTCGGATACATTGCAGCAAAACCGTTAAAAATAAATCTCGCAGTCATCCTCAACTTTTTTGCAGTTTTTGCGGACCGTTTCCATCACGGTTTTGGGGTCCTGCCCTTCCTCAAATTCCACATTCATCTTCAGCGTCATAAAATTGACGGTCGCGTCCTTGACACCGGACGTTTTCCGGGCGGCTTCCTCCATTTTGTTTGCGCAATTGGCGCAGTCGACTTCAATTTTATATGTTTTTTTCATAGCGCGCAGCTCCTTTTAAAATGTTTTAATAATTTAACGATTGCTTAATCGTTTATTTTAGTATAGTCAGCTTTTTTGCGAAAGTCAATGTTTTTTTGCAGTTGCTGCCGTTTGGAATAAAAGTGTTTCTTTTTGGGGCAATTTTTTCCCTTTTCGGTTGGTTAGATGATTGATTTTTCAATTTGTATTGGTGGCAAGGGCTTGCATTACCGGAAAAATGCTGGTATCATAAAAGTGATGGCAGCGGGTGTGCTGCAAACCAACCGCACCGGCCGGCACTGTTGGAAAATTTCCATTTGGGCGAAAAACTGTTCCAAACGGGCGATACAAAAAAGGAACGCCATGCTATACTGATGACATAACACCCACACCCCGTGGGGGTATAAATTCAAAAATCAAAAGGAGGAATTCTTTTTGCAGGAACGATATAACGTGACCGGCATGACCTGTGCCGCCTGCTCCTCCCGTGTGGAGAAAAGCGTGGCAGCCTTGCCTGGCGTGAAAGAAGTTTCGGTGAATCTGCTGAAAAACAGCATGGTTGTAACATATGATGAAAAAGCGCTTGACAGCGGCAAAATCATCAATGCCGTCGTCCATGCCGGCTATGGCGCTGCTTTGCAAAGCCAAAAAGGAAAGGCCGCCGCCAAAGCATCGTCGCCGGGAGACGATGCGAAACAGGAATATCAAAGCATGAAACGCCGGGTGATCTGGTCTTTTGTGTTTACCATCCCGCTGTTTTACATTTCCATGGGACATATGATGGGATGGCCGCTGCCGGGCTTTTTCCTCGGCACCGAAAATGCCATGATCTATGCGCTAACGTTGTTTTTGCTGGTGCTGCCGGTGACTGCCATCAATGCGAAATATTTTCGCACCGGCTTTAAAACATTGTTGCACGGCTCTCCCAACATGGATTCGCTGATCGCGCTGGGATCGGGCGCGTCTTTGGTCTATGGCGTCTATGCCCTTTATAAAATTGCATTCGGATTCGGGCACGGGGATTTCAATATGGTGCATCAGTTTACCCATGATCTGTATTTTGAAGGCGCCGGGACCATTCTGACTTTGATTACCCTCGGTAAATTCTTTGAAGCCCGTGCAAAAGGAAAAACGTCCGACGCCATCAACAAGCTGTTGAACCTTGCGCCGAAAACCGCCACGGTCGTGCGGGACGGTGTGGAAACCGTCGTTCCGGCGGGAGAGGTGGAAAAAGGCGACGTGCTGATCGTCAAAGCCGGGGAATCGGTGCCGGTCGACGGCATTTTGCTGGAGGGGACCGCTTCGATCGATGAATCCGCGATTACCGGAGAAAGTATTCCTGTGGATAAGCAGGCGGGCGATAAGGTGACCGGCGCGACCATCAATCAAAGCGGATATTTTAAAATGGAGGCCACCCGGGTGGGGGATGAAACGGCGCTGGCACAGATCATCCGGCTGGTGGATGAAGCCACCAGTTCCAAAGCGCCCATTGCAAAGCTGGCGGATAAGGTGGCGGGCGTTTTTGTGCCGATCGTGATCGCCATTGCGGTCGTGTCCGCCATCGTGTGGATCATTTGCGGCGCGACCTTTGAATTTGCTTTGACCATTGCCGTTGCCGTGCTGGTGGTATCCTGCCCCTGTGCGCTGGGTCTTGCGACCCCCACCGCGATCATGGTGGGAACCGGACGGGGTGCGGCAAACGGCATTCTGATCAAATCGGCGCAGGCGCTGGAAACGGCGCATTCTGTTCGCACAGTGGTCATGGATAAAACCGGAACCATCACGCAAGGACGTCCGGTCGTTACCGATATCATGGGTCAAAACGGTGTGACAAACGAACAATTGCTGCAAACCGCCGCATCGCTCGAAAAGCTGTCCGAGCACCCGCTGGCTACCGCCATTGTGGAGGCGGCAAGCGCGAAAAACCTTTCGTTTTTACCGGTGGAAGAATTTGAACAGATTCCCGGTCAGGGGATCAAAGGCGTGATCGGCGGCGCGCAGTGCCTTGCCGGCAATGCAAAAATGATGCGTGCTTTTTCGGTGTGGGACGCTGCGATGGAAGAAATGCAGGACAACATGGCGAATAACGGTAAAACGCCGTTGTTTTTCGCTCAAAACGGCAAGCTGATCGGCATGATCGCGGTGGCGGATGTTGTCAAACCCACCAGCAAAGAGGCGATCAAAGAACTTAAAAGCATGGGCATCGAAGTGGTCATGCTCACCGGCGACCATCAAAAGACAGCCGAAGCCATCCGCCGGCAGGTTGGAGTCGACCGGGTCATTGCAGAGGTTTTACCGCAGGACAAAGAACAGGAGATCCGCAAAATCCAGGAATCCGGCAAAAAGGTCGCCATGGTGGGCGACGGCATCAACGACGCGCCCGCTCTTGCCCGCGCGGATGTGGGGATCGCCATTGGCGCCGGCACCGATGTGGCTATGGAATCGGCGGATATCGTTTTGATGAAAAATGATCTGCTGGATGTGGCGGGCGCCATTGAGCTGAGCAAAGCGACCATCCGCAATATCAAGGAAAATCTGTTTTGGGCCTTTTGCTATAACGTGATCGGCATTCCCATTGCGGCAGGCTGTTTCTATGCGGCTTTTCATTTAAAGATGAGCCCGATGGTGGCGGCGCTTGCCATGAGCTTCAGCTCTGTTTTTGTGGTCACCAATGCGTTGCGGCTGCGTTTCTTTAAACCGAAACACGGTTCGTCCGCCCGATTCAAAACACGCGCTGAAAAAAAAGAATCTGTTTGCAGCACAGCCTGTCCCGTCCCGCCGGCGCCCGTTTCGGAAACGGTTCCGGCGGCCAAAATAGAAAATCATCAAACAGGAGGAATTATCATGAAAAAAGAATTATCTGTTGAAGGCATGATGTGCCAAAACTGTGTCAAACACGTGACCCGCGCGCTCGAAGGCATTCCCGGCGCATCGCAGGTTGATGTCGATCTGGACACGAAAAAAGCGACGGTCAGCGTGCCGGAAACGGTCAGCGACGAGATGCTGAAAGCCGCCGTTACCGACGCGGGCTACGAAGTAACGGAGATCAAAACCTATGAAAGCTGACAAAAAAAGTGTCGCGCGGTCCATTAAAATCGCGCGCGGCCAGCTCGACGGCGTTTTGCGCATGATCGAAGAGGATCGCTATTGCGTGGACATCTCCAATCAGATTTTAGCGACACAGGCGATCCTCAAAAAGGTCAATCAGGAAATTTTGCACGCGCATATCCGCAGCTGTGTTCGGGAGGGCTTGCAGACCGACGAACCCAACCCCAAACTGGAAGAAGCGCTTGCGCTTTTGGAAAAACTGATTTCATAAAGCAAAAGCCCGGGCTTTGCCCGCGCGTTTGTTTATGCAAATGATATGTAAAACCGGAAAGGGGAGAAAAAAGGCATGCCAAACGTTTCGCTGCCCCACGACCATGGACAGCGCATGGAAAAAGAACTCGAACATATGCCAAAAGAAGAGGATTTCCAAATTGTTTCGGAACTTTTCAAACAGCTTTGCGACGAAAGCCGCATTCGGATTTTCTGGCTTTTGTGCCATTGCGAAGAATGCGTGATTAATCTGGCTTCCATGATGGGAATGAGCAGTCCTGCGGTTTCCCATCATCTGCGCCAGCTCAAAAGCAGCGGCCTGATCGTGAGCCGCCGGGATGGAAAGGAAGTTTATTATAAAGCCGCCGAAATACAGCAGGCGCAGCTTTTGCACCATATGATCGAAAAAATGGTGGAAATCTCCTGCCCGTCTGCCGAATGACCGTGGTGGAGGTTGACGTATGAAGGAAGGATACCAGGCGGAGATCGAACAAGCGCTGCGGGAAATCCCAGATGGCGCCTTTGCGGTCAAACGGCACAGCACCGCGGATTTGCAAAGCATTTTGCCGGCAGAGCAGTTGACGATCCGAACCAAAGGAAAAGGGAAAATGGAAACCTTTCAGCTGTTCCCCGGCATTGCGATGTCTATGCATTGGTACATGGCAGAACAGATGCAGTTTCACCACCGGGCAAAACGCTCTGTTTTGGAAATCGATCATTGTCGGACAGGGCGGATCGGCTGGAATATGCGCGGTGGTGACGCCGTCTATTTCGGGGAAGGCGATTTGTGCCTGCATTCCATGGCCTGTTGCGCGGATTCGCAAATATCGCTGCCTATGGGCTACTATGCGGGAATATCTGTTGCCGTCGATTTGCAGATTTTGAAAACAGACTGTCCGGCAATTTTGCGGGAGGCGGGATTTGATGCACAAGCGATTGATCGGAAATTCTGTGCGGATGATAAGCCTTTCGGTATCCCGCGAAACGACACGATCGACGCCATTTTCACCCCGCTTTACGATCTGCCGCCATCTTTGCGCGTCCCTTATTACAAACTCAAAGCGCAGGAAATTTTACTGTATTTGATGCAGCTGGAACCCAGAACAGGAAAAGAGCTGACACAGTATGGATCCGGGCAGACCGAGCTTGTCAAGGAAATCCGCGATTTTCTGGTTGGGCATCTGGACCGGCGGGTCACCATCGCCGAGCTTTCCAAAAAGTATCTGATCAACACATCTTCCCTCAAAACGGTTTTCAAAGCGGTTTATGGGATGCCCATCGCCGCTTATGTGAAAACCTACCGCATGCAGCAGGCGATGCAGCTGCTGCGGGAAACGGACGACAGCATTGCGGTGATCGCACAAAAAGTCGGCTATGAGACCCAAGGGAAATTCACCAAAACCTTTAAAGAAAAAACGGGGATTTTGCCGACAAAATACCGGAAGCTATACCGAAAATAATTGATATTTTGGTGTAAAAAGCCGACCGCTTGTGTTTTTCAGCACAAGCGGTCGTTTTTTATTTGAATGGGATGCTGAAAATACGTTTCACCGGGCAATGACGGTGGAGCACTACAAATCTACAAGAAAGCAGATGAAATACTTTATCAATGGTTTGTCGTTGTCAGTTTCCCAATCTACGTGGAAGCCCACCTAGTTCCAGTAACCCAAAGCCTTCTCCTTCGAGGAGAAGGGGAACCACGTAAGTGGTGGATGAGGTGGAATAACACGCAATAAACTTGCGGGGAACTGGAATTTCTATTACTTTGACACCTCATCAGTCACCTTGCGGTGGTGGCTCCAGCAATTTAAAGGATTTTCCCCGCACTAACACAACTGCATGGTGCCGGCGGCCGGATTTAGCATATCGATCAGCCGTTGCGCGGCAAAAGAACCCGCCGTGTCGCCCACCGTTACCAGACCGATACCGCGTTTTGGAATCGGTTCGGACAAATGCAGCTTTTGCAGCGCGCCGTTTTGCAGCGCTTGTGCCGCCGCCTGCTCGGTCACAATGGAAATACCAAGCCCGATTTTGGCAAAGTCCAGCAGCAGTTCCACGCTGCCCATTTCGATCGCAGGCTGGATATGCACCCCTTTTTGCCGGAGAAATTCATCCATGATGCGCCGGGAGCTGCTGGTTTTGTCCAGCGTCATCACCGGATAGGTTTCCAGCTCTTTTAAATTCATCGTGCGGCGGGCGAGCCTGCCGTATTTCCCGCCGACAACAAAACAGTCGTTGATCTGCGCGATCTGCTGCACTTTAAGACCGCTGTCGTTTTCCAGCGGAAGATTGACAAAGGTCATGTCCAGTCTGCCGCGTTTTAACAGATCGATCAGTCCGCCGGAGGTGCTGTTGGTCAGCTGGATGCGAATATCCGGATACCGTTGGTGGTAGCGGTTTAAAACGTCGATCAGCACCAGCGAGCACACCGTGTCCGACGCGCCGATGCGCACCGTTCCCGCTTTGAGGGTCTTCATCGCCTGAAACTGCTGCTCGGCCGATTCCAGCATGGAATAGGCGCGGTCGGCATAGGAAAAAAGCATTTCCCCTTCGCTGGTGAGCGTCACGCCGCGGGCGTTGCGGTTGAACAGCCGTCCGCCCAGCTGCGTTTCCAGCTGCTTGATCGACTGGCTGACCGCCGATTGTGAAACAAAAAGTTCTGCCGCCGCACGCGAAAGGTTGCCTTGTCTTGCCACAACGCAGAATACCTTATATAAATCCAGATTGATATCCATTTGCCCACTCCCTTGTCTTTTACAGCTTTGATTATACCCGGCTTTATTGATTTTTTCAACAATTCGGTCAAAAAAAGGGAAGCGGCGGGACAAAACGACAAGAATCGGGGCAACACACGAAAAAAATCAAATAAAACGCATCCATACTGTGACATATTATTTCCATAATTTATCATATACTTTAGGTTGAAATCAAAAAAAGCCAAAAAGGGGTAAAGATCGGTATGAGAGAAGCGATCCGCAGTTTAAGGGATGAAAGCCTGCCGCTTTCGATCAAGCGCAATATTTTTATACATATTTGCTGTTGTCTTGTCGGATTTTTAATGGCGCGCACAGTGGTCTATGACGATTACCTGCCGTTTGGCGTGGGGTTTGCCGCCGCACCCAGACGGGAATATACCGTGTCGGCGCTGATCGGGGTGATCATCGGTTCGGTCTTTACTGCCAACGGCGTGCCGAGTATGCGGTATGTCGGCGGCGCGATCATGGCGGTGATCGCCAAATGGGTGCTGACCGGTCTTATCCACACCGAAAAGATCGGCGTGATCAGCGCGGCTGCTGCGGCGTTCGGCTCATTGACCGGTGGGCTGATCGCACTCACGGCGGCGTCCTCTGTGGGCGACGATCTGGTGCGGATGCTGTGTGAAACGCTGCTGGGTTCGGCGGTTGCCTATTTTATCGCCATTTCCATTCCGCTTCTCAATTCGGGGAAAACGCTGTCGCGGCTGTCTACCGAGCAGCTTTGCGCCTGTGCGGTTTCCATTTCCGCTGCGCTCATGTCGCTGACCGCCTTTGATATTTTCTCCTTTTCGCCGGCGCGCATGGCGGCGCTGTTTATTATTTTTGTCGCCGCGCGTTTCGGCCGCGAATCCTATGGGGTGATCTGCGGCGTTGTGTTCGGCTTTGCCATGAGCATTTCCTATACCAGCTATTATCTGATCGGCGCCTATGCGCTCGCCGGTCTGTTCGGCGGCATTTTCTCCCGCACCGGCACCATCGGCTGCCTGCTTGCCGCGCTTGCGGCACAGGGCGCGGCGATGACCGCGTTTTATAAGGACGCCAACATTCTTATCATTTTGTTGGAAGGGGTCGTTGCGGCGGCGGTGCTGCTTTGTCTGCCAAAAGCGGCGGTGTCGATGTTTGTCAACCTGTTTTCCCCGTCTCCGGCGCTCGCGCGGGTGGACGGGCTGCGCCGCAGCATGGTGATGCGGCTGCAGTTTGCGTCGGATGCGCTCACCGACGTTTCCGAAACGGTAGAGGAGGTCGCGGCAAAGCTGAATAAAAAGGACGCGCCGAACATCAACGAGGTTTTTTTGCAGACGGAACTGAGCGCTTGCAGCAAATGCGGGCTGCGCATGCACTGTTACGGCAGCTCGAAAGCCGGAACCTATGAATCTTTTTTGCGCATGACCCGGCTGATGAACAAAAAAGGACGGCTGCAGCCGGACGATTATCCGGAAAAATGGTTTAACCGGTGTTTGAATCCCGATGTGGTCGCCTCCTGCTTATACGATCATTACATGCATTATGAAAGCCGCCGCAACGCCAACAACCGGATCACCCAGATCCGGTCGGTGGTATCCGATCAGATGAACGGGCTGTCGGACATGCTGTATGACCTGTCACGGGAATTGTGCGAAGCGGAGGTGTTCGACACCGAAACCGCCAGCAGGGTGGACAGTGTGATGCGTTCGATGGGCATTGAAGCGACCGACGTTTGCTGCAAGATCGACCGCAACCGCAGAATGTCGGTGGAGATCAGCGCGGCGCCGGTCAAGGACCGGACGGTATCGAAGCTTGAAATCGTCAAAAAACTAAACCGGGTCTGCGACCGCAAGTTTGATATTCCGACCATCGTCAATTCCCGGACAAAGCTGCTGATCACCTTAACGGAAAAGGCCAATTACCGGCTGGAGGTCGGCGTGGCGCAGATCCCCTGCGGGAACAACCGGATCTGCGGCGACGCTTATAATTATTTCAACGACGGCAAAGGCGGCGTCGTGATGGTGCTCAGCGACGGTATGGGCAGCGGCGGCCGCGCCGCGGTGGATTCCTCGATGGTGTCTGGCTTGTTAAAACGCCTGATCCGCGCCGGTTTCGGCTTTGAATGCTCGCTAAAGCTTATTAACTCCGCCATGATGTTTAAATCCTCCGACGAATCCGCCGCAACGGTGGATATTACCGCGTTTGACCTGTTTTCCGGCAACACCGTGTTTTATAAAGCGGGCACACCGCAGACGGTTATCGTCAAAGGCAAAAAGATCGGCCGGGCGAGCTGCGAAAGCTATCCGGCCGGTATTCTGCGGGACGTGAAGTTCGATAAATCTCAAACAGTTTGCGAAAAAGGGGATATTATCGTCATGGTGTCCGACGGGGTGACCGATGCCGACGGCGAATGGCTGGATTCTCTGCTGCAAAACATTAGAGGTTTGCCCGCGCAGCAGATCGCGGAAAATATCGCCCAGTCCGCTTCCCGCCGCCGCAGCGACGGACACGAAGACGACATCACCGTCATGGTCGGCATTGTGCAAAACGATATTTGATCCATAAATCATAAATAAATTGCCGGTCTTTAGACTGGCAATTTATTGTTTTAAATATTTTCCCGTGATGCTGTTTTCATTTTGCATGATTGCATCGGGTGTGCCGGCAGCGACGATCCGGCCGCCGTCTTCACCGCCGCCCGGACCCATATCGATGATGTAATCGGCGTTTTGCATCACATCCAGATCATGCTCGATCACGATCACCGTCGCGCCGCTGGCAAGGAGCGCTTCAAACACGCGCAGCAGCGTTTGCACATCCAGCGGGTGCAGGCCAATCGTCGGTTCATCGAAAACAAAGACCGAATCCGACTGCCCTTTCCCCATTTCGCTGGCAAGCTTCAGCCGCTGCGCTTCTCCGCCGGAAAGGCTGGGGGTCGCTTCTCCAAGCGTTAGATAGCCGAGTCCCAGATCTTGCAGCACTTTGAGCCGCTGCCGGACAATTTTCAAGTCCGCGCAGGCCAAAAGCGCTGTGTTGATATCCATTGCCATGATATCGGGGAGAGAATAGCTTTCTCCCGATTTACTTTGATACCGCACCTGTTTTGCATCCGCAGCATACCGCGCGCCGCGGCAGGACGGGCAGGGAATATCCACGTCCGGCAAAAACTGCACGTCGAGACTGATCACACCGGTGCCGTCGCAAACCGGACAGCGCAGTTTTCCGGTATTGTAGGAAAAATCGCCGGCTTTGTAGCCGAGCCGTTTGGCGTCCGGCGTTTTGGCAAAGATTTTGCGCAGCTCGTCGTGCACGTTCGCATAGGTCGCAACGGTGGAGCGCACATTGATGCCGATCGGCGTCGCATCGATCAGCTTGATCTGCCGGATACCCGGCGCGTCGACGGAAAGGACGTGTGCCGGCAGCGGTTTTCCGGCAATCGCGGCGGCAAGACCTGGGATCAGGCTTTCCAGGATCAATGTTGTTTTGCCGGAGCCGGACACCCCTGTCACCACAGTCAGCTTTCCCTTTGGAATATCCGCAAAAAGCGGTTTAACAGTGTGAATAGCCGCGGTGGACAGGCGGATTTTTCCGTTTTCAAACACGGTGTTCGCACCGGAACGCTGCCGGACGCGGACACTTGCCTTTTTAGAGAGAAACGGACCGATTTGCGAGTCCGGGTTTTGATAAATGTCCTGCACCGTGCCCGCCGCGACAACGCGCCCGCCGTCCGCACCGGCCTTGGGGCCCATTTCGATCAGCCAGTCCGCCGCCGATAAAAGCTGCGTGTCGTGATCGACCAGCAAAACGGAATTGCCGTCTGCCACAAGATCCTGCATGACTGCGGTCAGCCCCGTGATGTTGGAAGGATGCAGCCCGATGGACGGCTCGTCCAGCACATACAGCACGCCGGTCGTCCGGTTGCGCACCGCGCGGGCCAGCTGCATGCGCTGGCGTTCTCCGGTGGAGAGGGTAGAAGCCGCGCGGTCAAGCGTCAGGTAGCCGAGGCCTAAGTCCATCAGCCGTTTTGCAGCAATTTTGAACGATTCGCAAATGCTTTTCGCCATGGGCCGCATCTGTTCGGGCAGGGAAGCGGGAACACCGTCCACCCACGCGTCCAGCGCCGACAGCGTCATCTGGCAGGCTTTGTCAAGCCCGATCCCCCGCAGTTTCGGCGCCCTTGCCGCAGCGGACAGACGTGTGCCGCCGCAGTCGGGGCAGACGTCCTCCTTTAAAAATTTTTCCACCCGTTTCATGCCTTTTTCGTCCTTGACCTTTGCCAACGCGTTTTCCACGGTGTAGACCGCGTTGAAATAGGTGAAGTCCAACTCACCCGCCTGGTTGGAATTTTTGGCGTGATAAAGAATATGCTTTTTCACCGCCGGTCCGTTGTAGACAATATCCTTTTCTTTGTCGGTAAGTTCACAAAACGGCACGTCGGTGCGTACCCCCATTTCCCGGCAGACGTCGGTCATCAGCGACCACATCAGGGTGTTCCACGGCGCGACCGCACCTTGGTCGATGGTGAGAGATTCGTCGGGCACGAGCGTTGTGCGGTCGACGGTGCGCACAATACCGGTCCCGCCGCAGGTGCGGCAGGCGCCCTGACTGTTGAAAGCCAGTTCTTCGGCGCCCGGCGCAAAAAAGCGTTCGCCGCAGACCGGACAGGTCAATGCCTGTCCTGCCGCGACAGCAAGGGAGGGTTCCACATCGTGTCCGTTGGGACAGCGGTGACACGCCAGCCTTGAGAACATCAAACGTAAACTGTTTAAAAGCTCGGTGCCGGTGCCGAAGGTGCTCCGGATGCCGGGAACACCGGGACGCTGGTGCAGCGCCAGCGCCGCCGGAACATACAGCACTTCATCCACGTCCGCTTTGGCAGCCTGCGTCATGCGGCGGCGGGTGTAGGTTGAAAGCGCGTCGAGATAACGCCGCGACCCTTCGGCATATAAAACCCCCAGCGCCAAAGAGGATTTGCCGGAACCGGATACCCCGGCAATGCCGACGATTTTGTTCAGCGGAACGGCAACGTCGATATTTTTCAGGTTATGCACCCTGGCGCCCCGGATTTGGATGTTTTCCGGCGCATGTTGTGGTTCTTGCATATCAAAATGACCTCGTTTTCTTTTTTTGCCGTGCAATATCGTTGTTTTGTGAAAGAGTTTGATCAAATCCCTATGTGTTTGTGATGAACATAAAACGCATTTAATCGGTATATTTGTATTTTTATTATAGCAAAAGCCGCCGCAAAAACAAGTTTTTTAAAGTAAATCATTTGAAAAAAGCATCCGCCTTTTTGGCGGATGCTTCAGACTGTTTCTATTGGGAATAGGCGCGTGTTTGCTATTACAGCATGGAACGATACAGTGCCATGATATCTTCGAGCGTCGGATCTTTGGGATTGCCCGGTGTGCAGGCGTCCGCCATGGCGGATTCCGCCAAAAACGGAATATCTTCTTCTTTCACGCCGACTTCCGACAGTGTCGCCGGAATGCCGACATCCTTTGCAAGTGTCCGCACCGCATCGACCGCGGCTTTACGCGCCTGCTCGATCGACATGCCCGCCGCGCCTTCAACGCCCATGGCGACGGCGATGTCCCGGTATTTGTCGCCGGTCGCATCGGCATTATACGCCATCACAGTCGGCAGAATGATCGCATTGGCAACGCCGTGCGGCGTGTCATAGACCGCGCCCAGCGGATGCGCCATCGAATGCACGATGCCGAGCCCGACATTGGAAAACCCCATGCCCGCGATATACTGTCCAAGCGCCATGCCCTCACGGCCTTCCGGTTCTCCGGCAACGGCGCCCCGCAGATTTTTGGAGATGATTTCAATAGCCTTTAATTCAAACATATTGGTCATGCCCCAGGCGGCTTTGGTGATATAACCTTCGATCGCATGGGTAAGCGCGTCCATGCCGGTGGCGGCAGTCAGACCTTTTGGCATGCTGGCCATCATTTCCGAATCGATCACCGCAACGATCGGAATATCGTGCGGGTCAACACAGACGAATTTGCGCTTTTTCTCCACATCGGTGATGACATAGTTGATCGTCACTTCCGCCGCGGTGCCCGCTGTTGTCGGAACGGCAATGATATCGACACATTTGTTTTTGGTGTCCACAGCGCCTTCCAGCGAACGCACGTCGGCGTGCTCGGGGTTATTGATAATAATACCGACGGCTTTTGCGGTATCCATGGCGGAGCCGCCGCCGATGGCAATGATGTAATCCGCGCCGGACGCTTTGAACGCAGCAACGCCGTCGAGCACATTCTGGATCGTCGGATTGGCTTTCACGTCGTCAAAGCAATCATAAGCCAGCGCGTTGTCGTCGAGCACCTGCATCACTTTTGCTGCAACGCCGAATTTCACAAGATCCTTGTCGGTCACGATCAACGCTTTTTTATAACCGCGTTTTTTGACCTCGTCTGCAATGCTGGCACGGCATCCCGCGCCGAAATAGGATGTTTCGTTCAAAATGATTCTGTCCGCCATGATAAGTACCTCCGTTTATCTTTTATTGAAAGGATTTTTTATAAATCCCTTTTTCCTGGTTTTTCAATCACAACAGTTCTTTTAATGTCTGTGCGGTGTATGCCACATCTTCCGCCGTCATTTTGGTGTGCAGCGGCAGGGTGATTTCGTTTTCATATAAATGATAAGCGTTCGGGTAATCCGCAATGGCAAACCCCAGGTTCCGGTAGGCCGTCAGCAGCGGCAGGGGCTTGAAATGCACATTGGTCGCAACGCCGTTTTCCGCCATGCGTTCGATCAGCCGGTTGCGCTTTTGTTCATCTGCACCGAAAATGCGCAGCATATAAAGATGACCGCTGGATAGATCGTTTGCACCCTTGTGCTGCAGTGGGCAAACCGGCGCATCGGCAAACGCTTCGTCATAGATTCGGATAAAATCCCGGCGCTTTTGCAGCAGTCCGTCGTAGCGCGAGAGCTGTGTAAGCCCGATCGCCGCCATGATGTCGGTCATGTTGCATTTGTAAAGCGGGGCGACGATGTCATATTCCCAGGCGCCGGCTTTGGTTTTGGCAAGCGCGTCCTTGTCCTGCCCGTGCAGCGATAAAAGCATAAAGGATCTGTAGACTTGTTCATCGTCTATAAAATCACGGGATTTCCAGGTGACCGCGCCGCCCTCGGCGGTGGTGAGGTTTTTGATCGCATGGAAAGAAAAACAGGTGAAATCCGCAATTGCGCCGGCACGCACACCGTGGCGCTCGGCGCCGAACGCATGCGCGCTGTCGGCGATCACGATCGGTCTTGCAAAGCCGGCCTGCAATTCGTTTGCCGGGCAAAACAGACCCGCTTTTTGTTCGATCGCTGCGAAAACCTTGTCATAATCACACAGCTTCCCGCCAATATCCACCGGGAGGATCGCCTTTGTCTTTTCGGTGATCAGGTCAGGCAGCCGTTCATAATCCATTTCAAAGCAGTCTTTTTGGGTGTCGCACAGCACAATTTTCGCGCCGGTGTGGAAAATCGCGCTTGCCGTTGCCGTGTAGGTATAGGCAGTGGTGATGACCTCATCGCCCGGACCGATACCAAGCAGCCGCAGCGTGCATTCCATTGCGGCGGTCGCCGAACCAAGACACGCGGCTTTATTAGTGCCGCAGTAAGCGGCGATCCGCTTTTCAAATTCTTTGGTTTTCGGACCGGTAGTGATCCAACCGGAACGCAGCACCTCGCTGACCGCATCGATTTCCGCCTCGGTGATATCCGGCGGGGAAAATGGGATTTTGCGCATATATTTGCCAATCCTTCCGTTTTTTTCATCTGTTATTGTCTATTATTATACTTCTCCATTTTTAAAAAATCAATACGCATGAAAAAACATATTGTAAACGGATAAAAATTTTATTATAATAAATAAAAGCCGGCTTCTTTTGCGCGGTAGTTTATCAATACAAGGGATGAAATCATGACAGATTATAATGTTGAATTTGCCGAAACCTTTGCAGTCAACACCTTTGATGCGAGCAAGGATACGTCACTGCGCCTGTCTTCACAGATGAAAATGCAGCAGGATATCGGTGAACATCAGCTGACCTATTTTGATTTGGACTACACGGCGCTGCGAAACCGCGGCTATGCGTTTGTGGTGGTCTCCACCAATGCGGTGATCCACAGAATGCCGTTGCTGCATGAAACCTGCAAAATGGTCACCTGGAACCGCGGAGCCAAAGGGGTCAAATTTTACCGCTGCTATAATTGGTATGATGCGGCAGGCGCTTGCGTGATCGAGGCCTGCAGTTCCTTTGCGCTGGTGGATTTTAAAACGCATAAACCGGTGCGTTCGGATGTGCTGTCCAGTGAGATGGCGTCCTATTTTGACCGTGTCAATGCAGCCGGTACCCCTAAACGGATCCTTTTACCAGAAACCATGACGCTGTCCGGTCAAAAGCATATTTTCTATAGCCTGATCGATTATAACGGTCATCTGAACAACACCTGTTATGCCGATTTCATCACCGATTTCATGCCCGGCGGCATGGACGGCAAACGGATCGTGCGCTATGGCGTGGATTATGTGCGGGAAGCCAGAGAAAACGATAACCTGCGCGTTTATACCGCACAGCAGGGCAACACGGTGTATTTCAAAGGGGAGCACGACCGCGGCGAATGCTTCCGGTGCTATTGCGTGTTTGAAAAAGACGTGTGATATGCGTTTGTCTTTGATTTTGTTGTTGACAAAAGGCAGTGCGGCGTTTATAATAAAAAGGCTGTAAAACGTCGTAAATAGAAAGATGTCGAGGCGTTGAAAAGTTGGTACAGCGCTGTGTTTGGGCAAGGCATGCCGCACCCCGAAGGGGCAGGCTTGGGACGACGGCGTTTAAAAAACAGAATAGAAAAATATCGAGGCGTGGCGAAGTTTGGTATCGCGCCTGGTTTGGGACCAGGATGCCGCAGGTTCGAGTCCTGTCGCCTCGACCAAAAAGAAACGACAATTTTCGATCAGAAGATTGTCGTTTCTTTTTGCACTTTTCTCTATTCTCTTTTCATTTTTCTCTATTCTCTAAAATTTCCGTTTCCAGTGAAAAGATAAGAGATAAGAGAGAAAAGAATCTGAATTTTGCTTATGCAAAGCATTGAATAAAAGGGAAAATCTGTTTACGCATCGAAGAGGAAGATATATCCCTTGCTCCTCCTTTCCGTAAAAAGTCACGCTTCGTCAGGACAAGCTGCGTTTACTCCGATTTTTCTCTATAAAAATCAGTCGTCCGCTTCGCTGTCCCTCCTCATCCCACAAAGTCATAAAGACTTTGCGGGTTCCCGATATATGCCTGTTCGGCTGTAAACATCCTCACGACGGTTCGCTATCGCTACCAACTTTTTACGGGTCTGCGTCTTTATCAGAAAATTGAACCGGCACCTCTTTTACTATATCTTGAGAAATGAAAGTTCTCGCTTTGCGGGGACTTTCATTTTCATTTGAGGAGAAAGGATTCATGGCAAGGTAATGTCTT
Source organism: uncultured Clostridia bacterium (assembly GCA_946493765.1). GTDB lineage: Bacteria > Bacillota > Clostridia > Oscillospirales > Acutalibacteraceae > RUG11462. The sequence goes on from CAMMAZ010000019.1 coordinate 24,246, forward strand.
GCAGAGCATGAAAACGGATATAAAGCGCAAAAATTTACCGTTGCAAGACAACGAGCAGTGTTCGAGTCCTGTCGCCTCGACCACGTCGGAATGGACTACGCTCCATTCAAAATCCCCAGCCAAATGGCTGGGGATTTCTCATACCGCTTCGTCATTCCTCTTCTCCGCAAAAAGTCACGCGCGGCTTAGGCTATGCCCTTGTAAACGCGGGCATGACGCCTCCACTGCGCTACCAACTTTTTGCGGGATGCGCGAGGGTTCAAATTCCCTTCTAAAAAACACCGGGAATTCTTTTTGTCTCACCTTTACAAAATGAAAGTCCCCTTTTGCGGGGACTTTCATTTTTTTGATCGTTGTCTGCACACGCCCCACAACAACCTTTAAATAGATAATAAATAATGTTTCGGAGACACGCCCATATGCTTTTTAAAAAACTGACTGAAAGCATAAATATTATCAAATCCCAGACTTTCCGAAATTTCGCTGACGGTATTATCGCCTTTGAGCATATTACAGGCAGAATTGATTAACAGTGTATTTTTATACGCTATCGGCGACAATTTTAGTTCTTTTTGAAAAATTCTACGAATTTGTGAAGCCGAAAGATTACATTCCCTTTCAAGCTCTTTGACATAAATTTTACCGGTAAAATTCTTTTTCATGTATTCAATTGCCGGCAATATGCTTTTATAGGACGATGAAAAGTTCTTTCCCTTTAATTTGTCTAAGAGATAAGATAACAGCAACAGCATATTCGCTGTTATCCGCAGCGTTTCGCCATTCGCATCCGTTAGCTGCAAATAAATCGTCTGCGAAAAGCTGTTTTCGATTTCGGCATTTGCATTTTCCGTGATAATCAAAGGCGAATTGCTAAAAACCGCTGTTTCATCATTATACAAACAATCAAATTCAATCTGCATACATTTCGCCTGGCTGCTTTTAATCTCATATTTATAGCTCGCGCCTTTAGGCAAATAGATGACATGCCCTGATTTTGCCGTGAATTTACCGCTTGAAAAAGTGTATTTATACTCTCCACTTACTATGTATAAAAATGCGCAGCTTCTACGCTCTTTTATTGTGTTATGAAAAATTCTGGGTTGATATTCAAACGCTGATATACAGTTTAAATGCAACATTTGAACATTTGCGTTTGCTAAATTTATCATCTTCATAGTGCCAGCCCCTTTGATTAAATTTTATCACTATATTGGCATTTTTTCAAGAAAAATGCGCGAATAGTATAAAATCTGCATATATTTTATATTTTGAAATGCAACTGAAAGTATTAGAATGATACCAAAGGGGTGCGGTTTTATGAAAATCATCGGAAAGCTCAAAACGTATTCATCAAAAGAAATCACAAAGTCAAGGGTGAGTATTGGATTTGAATGTTTAGACAGAGGATTATTTAATCCCGAAAAATGCTACGACCCGCTTTGTGAAAGCGGGATAAAATATGCAAGAGTGCAGACCGGTTGGGCGATCTGCGAAAAACAAAAAGGCGTTTATCATTTTGAATGGCTTGATAAAATCGTGGACAGTTTGATTTGCAGAGGCGTTGTTCCCTGGTTTAATGTCGGATTCGGAAATCCGCTGTATATGACGGATGTGGATTTATCCACAAATTCAACCTGTGTCGGATGCGTTCCCATTCATTACGGTCAAGAAGCGATCCATGCATGGAAAAACTTTATAGCAGCGCTGGTCAATCATTATCAGCACCGCATCAGCTATTATGAAATCTGGAACGAGCCTGACTGTAAGCAATTCTGGTATCCAAATGAGCCTGACGGCAAAGAATATGCTTATCTTGTCAATCTAACCGCACAAATCATCAAAAAAATTCAGCCGGACGCGAAAACCGGCGGCAGTGCAATGGGATTGTTTAATTTGGATTTTTTGAATGATTTTGCTTGTTGCGTGCATAAAGAAAATATCGATTTTTTCGCATATCATGCGTATTCTTTGAAGCCTGAAAAGAATTATGTGACAAGCGTCCAAAATACGATGGAATTATTTCGAAAAAACGGGCTTGGTCATGTTGAATTCTGGCAGGGTGAAGGCGGCTGTCCTTCCTACTTCCCGAAAAATCATTGGTTGAATAATAAATGTGAAGGCACAGAGCGCACGCAGGCCATCTGGATCATACGCAGATTTTTTCTGGATTTGCTGGCGGGCGCAAAATTATCATCTTATTTTGAAATGGCGGACCTTTGGGAAAAGCCGTATGAAAAAGCGAGAGAAGTGATTGATAAGCCTGCTGCTCACGGTATTTTGAACGGCCTTACATACACAAAAAAACAATCTTATTATGTTATTTCCAGAATTGCAACAGTGTTTAGCGGAGAAATTGAACGCACAGCGCCAAAACTTAAAGTTTTTGACAGGCAGCAGGACGAAGAAGAAATCATTACCATTTCATTTCAAAGAGACAAAAAAGAAATATTCGCCTACTACAAGCCATATTATGTCGAGGATCGAATAGAGAACCGGTTTGAAGCGGAAATTTCTCTTGAAAATGCCGGTATTGAAGATCCCGTAATCATTGATTTGTATACAGGGCTGGTTTACGAATGCGCAACAGACCATAATGTTATTCAAAATGCTCCTATCGGACAATATCCGATTCTTGTATGCAGCAAGGATACCTTTGAGGTTGAAAAACAGAAATGAGTTATATTTATAATGCTGATCGGGCTGCCATAAAGTATCGTTGTATTGTAAACTGTTTTATATCCATATGCGCAACAATGCCTTGTTCGGTTTTATACCAGTTGTTTTCAGTCATCCCATTTTTATTGGGATGACTTTCCTTTTCAGTACGCTAGAAAAGTGTGATGGGTGAACCGGTTTTATGACGGTGAATCCAAATCGGTGGAAAACCGGCCTTTAAAATCTAAAAAGCTATCGCCCTGTGTGACCAGTTCGCCGGTCTCATTGATGAAAACCTGTTCAAAGATTTCTTTTGGCACGGTCAAACACCGGGTCTTTCCGTTTTCCATTCGAAAAACAAGTTGATATACAAAATAATGTCCCGGCATACGATAGGTGCCTGTCATCACTTTTTCCGTCTTTTTCTCCAACACCGTCGCCTGGTTTTTTTTGACCGGCATTTCTTTTGGCTCCGGCTCGTCTTTCCAGCCCAACCAGTTCTTTTTCAGGCGCACAATCCAGAGTGTGAACATCAGCCCGAAAAAAATAAACAGCAAAAGCAGTGAAAAAACAAGCGAAAACATAAAAATCCCCCTTTCAGCATGTACATGCTAAGCTTATTTTATCGCTTTGCCGCCCAAAAATCAACTGCTGGTTTGCCACTGATGGGAAAGGAAGAAGCGGATATCCTTGCGAATATTGGGATACCGGGACTGTCGACGTATGTCTGCGCCGGAAACCGGCAAAATAAAATCATAAAATCATGAAAGAAAAGAGACAGAGGATGGAGAAAAACAACAGCATTCTGGTGTTTGAAAAGCTGCCGGTGCGGCAAGCTGTATGCCGGCAGATTATTCCGGCAATCGCAAGTCAGATGATCGCACTGCTTTATAATTTAGCCGATACCTATTTTGTCGGCATCTTAAATGCGCCGGCACAAACCGCAGCGATTACCATCGTTTATTCTTCGTTTGTGATGCTCACGGCCGTTTCCAATCTGTTTGGCGTTGGCGGTGCGAGCATGATTGCGCAGGCCTTGGGAAGCAAAAATGTAACAGACGCAAAACGGATTGCTTCCGTTTCCTTTTGGGGCGGCGTGGTGTCTTCCGTCTTGTTTTCGGGTCTCTTTTTCGGGTTTGCACGCCCGATCCTTACCCTTTGCGGCGCGACCGCCGATATTTATCCGATTGTTTTTGATTATGCAAAATGGGTCATCGTCATCGGCGGTCCCTTCACGATATTAAACACATTGCTTGCCAACCTTGTGCGCGCACAAGGCAGCGCAGTGCATGCGTCTGTTGGCGTATCGATGGGCGGTATTTTAAATATTATTTTAGATCCATTTTTGGTTCTGCCGCAGTTTGCGGGACTTGGCGTTGTGGGGGCAGGAGTCGCAACTGCATTGTCAAATATGGCGGCGGTCGTTTATTTTCTGGTCTACCTGCTGCTCAGACGCAAAACGGCGATTGTGAGCATCCATCCCCGGCACCTGTGCTACACGCTGAAATATATAAAGGGTATCTTGGCAATCGGTTTTCCATCTGCCCTGCAAAATGCATTAACGGTAGTGTCCATTGCGGCGCAATCCCGTTTCGTTTCCAAATATGCGACCGAAGCGGTTGCGGGCCTTGGAATTGTGAAGAAGCTGGATCAGCTCCCACTATATTTTTCCATCGGAGTTTCCAACGGTTTATTACCGCTACTTGCCTATCATCACGCAAATGGGAATCATACACGTCGGCAGCGCGCATTCCGTTTCGGCTGCTTTGTCTCGCTTGGTTTTTCACTGCTTTGTCTTGTGGTATATGAATTGTTTTCTCCACAGTTGTCCGCATTGTTTATCAAAGATACCGCAACCGTGCAATACAGTGCGGCATTTTTACGCATCATGGTGCTGGCCATGCCGATGATGTCGGTCTGTTATCCGATGATCATCCAGTTCCAGGCGATAGGACAGGTAAAAGCGGCACTGGTTACTTCTGTGCTGCGCAAAGGACTTTTGGATATTCCACTTCTGTTTATACTGGATGCGGTATTGCCGTTGTACGGCTGTATGATCGTACAGCCGGTAGTGGATACGATTTCGTTGATTGTTGCGGTCGGATTTTACCGAAAAATACAAAGACGCCAAAACAGACAGCAAAATGCCGTTGTGTAAGACAGATGAAACGCACCTTATCCTATCGATGGTTGTTATTTTCGTCCAACTGTGATAGAATCTTTAAAAATAAAAATGTTTTTATGGATACGGCGGTAACCCCAAACGACAAAGGAGGGAAATAAAAATGGAATATCTCGAACTGACGGCATCAGCGATCAATCCGGAACTGTTCGCGCATTTTCACCGGAGGCAGGTGGTGACCCACTGTTGGCGGAAAATCGACGGGGTGTGGTGCGTCCGGCCGCATGCATTTATTGATGATTGGACGCAGAAAGATTATCAAAAGTTGGTGGACTGTCTGCAAAACACAGTGCGCACCGGCGGCATGGTCACCGGCGCATTTGACAAGGGCAAGCTCAAAGGCTTTGTTTCGGTAGAATCGGAATTTTTCGGATCAAAAAGGCAGTATCTCGATTTGTCGAGTTTGCATGTTTCACAGGAAATGCGCGGGCGGGGGATCGGCAGCGTTTTGTTCACAAAAGCCAAAGCGTGGGCCAAAGAAAAGGGCGCCCAAAAACTTTATATTTCCGCGCATTCGGCAGTGGAGACGCAAGCCTTTTACAAGGCGGTGGGCTGCCGGGAAGCAAAAGAATACTATGCGCCGCATGTGCAAAAAGAACCGTTTGACTGTCAATTGGAATGCGCGGTGTAGATATTTGCAGGATCACATAACTTGTGATGCGATGGGCAAATATGAAAAGATTCATAAGCTGCCTGATAGAAGATGATCTCAATGAAACAGGAAAAATAAAAACACCCGTTGCCGACAACGGGTGTTTTTGCAGCACAAAGGCTTTTGCTATATAAAATCGATTGATGAATATTTCAAAAAAAGAATGTTCACAGAATTATTCTTTTTCCGGCACCTCTTTGTAAAGGTTGAAACGAAAGAGTTTAGTTTCGTCTTCAGGCAGTTCGCAACGAATGGTTGCCTGCGCGATCACACCGCCTTGAATCAATTTCGTCAATCCTGCAAACTGGCAAAGCTTTGACTTCAAATTCAAACAATCCCCTTCATCCGTTTCCAAAAACACATTGCCTTTGCAGCTGTCGATCGTTTTGATAAAATCGGCAACATCGATTTCATGCAGCTTCATTTCAGAACTCATTTACAAACCTCCTTCATAATATATTTATATTTGGAAAATATTCTGTGTCTATTTCCCTGCCATTATGATACCACACTGTTTTTCATTTGTCAATCATTATTTTAGATATACTGCACAAAGTTTTATTTTATATATAGTACAATATGCACAAATTCAATTTTATTGACAGATTCTGATAAAAATGTTACAATAGAAAAAAAGAAACGGGGGATTTATGATGAAAATCAGAAAAATCGTCGCATGTACACTCGTGTTGGCAATGCTGATCGCAAGTCTTGCATTGACCGGATGCGGAAAAACGCTCTCCGAGGATGTTTTGGAGGAATCCGGGTTGTCGGATCTGTTTGAACAGATGGAAAAGAGCGGCTCGCTGGGCATATCCTTCTCGGCAAACGGTTCAAAAACGGATGTCACAAGCTTTTTCGGGGAAACAAAGGCGGTCGATGTCGATCTTTCATCGGCGGATATACAGGCAGACGCGACGTTTTTTGAGACCGACAAGATGTATATGGTCGCGTCAGATACACTGTTGTCCAACAGCTATTCGATTGAAAAGGATAAGTTCATTGAAATTTTAAACCAATTGGTAGCTGCCGGCGGATCGACAGAACAGGCGATTGACGCCGGCGCCCAGGCGGAAGCCACGGCTGCACTCAAAGAAATGGCGGAAAAGCTTCAGGAATATCTGAAAACGGTTCCACCCACCATTGAGGAGGGAGAAACGATCGTTTATTCCTATTCCTTTACCGCGGAACATGTTTCGGAAATGATTGACATCGTGATGACGGCAGTCAATCAGGTGGCCGACATGATCGGGCAGGCAAGTGAACAGATTTCGGCGGATGAGATGAAAGAAATGATCGAACAGATCAAAGCGTCCAATATTACCTGCGACGTGAAAGCAACATTGGATCCTGAAACGATCAAACTAACCGGCATTGAAATGGAAATGGCCGTGGGTGAACAGGCGCTTTCCGTTTCCATCGGCGTGGAACAAACAGACGACACAGCTGTTTTCAGTCTGAAAGAGATCAAAGCCGGCGGACAGAATTTGTTAAAAGACATTGTTGTGACCGTTACCGTCAAAGCAAACGACACAGCGCCGGCTCTGCCGGACGATGCGGTTGCGATCAGCGATGCCGAAGGTGCGCAGTCGTTGATGATGGACCTCATGCAGTCGGATTTCGTGCAGCAGATCATGGTGCAGGCGATCGATGGTATGGAAGAATCCGGACTTGCAAGCGCAGACACCAGCGTGTTCGATTCGGTCGCTTAAAATTTTATCATTTGCAAAAACAATTGCGGGCGCAAAAGTGCCCGCATTGTTTTTTGATGAAATGTTTTTAAAAATGAATCTGCACGGCGGCTTTTGATAGATACCGGTTGCATTACCAAAGAATCCAAAATTTTGCACTGATTTTTCCTGAAAATCAGTCGGTTTTCTGTTCAAATAAATGCGAAAAGGGGCTTGACGGCGTTGCCTACACGACTGCATCAGGTGAGACCCCGGCAGATATAACGGATGATACAACTGCACCGGAAGTTCCGACTGCAACAAGCGCAAATGCAGGCACACACCCACACCGGCGACCGGCAGCGACGGCATGTTGTCCCTTTGGATGTTGCTGCTGGTTATTGCGGGCGCTGCCCTGACAGGCACAGTCATCTATCACGGAAAAAGAAGCTGTAACCGATAGTGATTGAAAAACATTTTGCAGCAATTCCCTTCTGTTTGATAAAAACGTTAAGAGCGGAAAAGGAGCCGGGATAAAGAAAAACGGGCAGTTCAAAACAACTGTCCGTTCATGTAGTGCTTTAGCTGATCAATAAAAATGATCTGCAAATTGTATTACAATAATAAAGCGGGGTTAGACGGTCGGCGGTGCCCACACCGCCGGCAATCATTTGCGCTTTGCAGCGCAACAAAATGGAAAGCGCACCGACATCCTTTCGCTTTGATGCGATATCTCCCATATCAGATTTCCCCACTTGCAAAATATCGGAAAATCAATATAATAAAACTATACGGGATCGCGAACAGAAAAATCAGGAGAATTCCTGCAAAAAGCATTCGCATATTCGGATAGCAAGAGGGAAAATTTGAAAGTATGCGCAACGGCGAACAGTTTTACCGTCCGCAACGCATGGAGGTTCATATGGAATACATCACAGTGCAGGAAGCCGCAAAAAAATGGAAGATCTCAGACCGACTGGTGCAGAAATATTGCGCGGAAGGCCGAATCGATGGGATCCGCAAATTCGGAAAATCATGGGGTATTCCGTCCAGCGCAGTGAAACCGCAGGACCCGCGAAAGGAAGGGGGGCGCACGGTTTCCCAGCATTCCCGAACGCAGCCGGAAGTCTTTCCGGGATTCATGCCGCTGATGAACACGCCTTTTGAGCCGGGGCGCTGCCTGGACTGCATCAACGAAATGGAGACCGGCCCCAGAAAAGAGATTGCGTTTATAGAATATCACTATTTCAGCGGCCAGCCCGAAAAAGCGATACAGGAAGCGGAGCTGTACCTGACCTGTCCCGATGCGGCATACCGCTTTTCCGCGTGCCTGATCTATGCCTATGCGAATTTATCCGTCGGTCAGATCCAGCACGCCCGGTATGCGCTGACAGAGATCAAAAACACGTTGGCAGCCAATGCAGAAAAAGCCCCCTGTGTCCGTGCCATTGAAGCCTTCGTCGTATTTGCATCCTCCGTGCTTTTGCACCTTCCGCTGCCGGAAGAAATGCCCCCGGCGCAGGAGTTCCTGCCGCTGCTGCCATCCGGCCTGCGGGCGTTTGCCCTGTATGTTCAGGCGCACTATCTTTATCTGAAAGAGGACTACGCAAAAAGCGTCGGTATCGTGGAGGGTACTCTGGATATGGGGGCGGAGCGCTATCCGATCCCCGCTATTTACCTGCATTTGGTCGCGGTCATGGACTATATGAGCTTAAAACAGACCCAGCAGGCGCAAAAGCACCTGCTGGCCGCGTGGGAAATCGCCCGTCCCGACGACCTGATCGAGGGATTCGGAGAACATCACGGACTTCTTGGCGGGATGCTCGAGGCGGTCATCAAACCCGGCTGGCCGGAGGATTTCAAACGAATTATCGCCATTACCTACCGTTTTTCCGCCGGATGGCGGAAAATACACAACCCGGCAACCGGACACGAGGTCGCAGACGACCTGACGACCACCGAATTTGCGACCGCTATGCTGGCGGCGCGCGGATGGACAAATCAGGAAATAGCAGCGCACATGAACATATCCGCACACACCGTGAAACGGTATATTTCCACCGTCCTGCAAAAGCTGGATATCCGCCAGCGGCAGGAACTGAAAAAATATATGCTGAAATAGTCAAATCCACCGGAAAACCGGCTTTGACCCTGCCCGTTTTACCCCTTAAAACGGGCGATGTCAAAGCCGGTTTTTTCTGTTATCCTATAGGTGAATAAGGGGGTTGTGAACCAAAGGCCGTAGAGGAAGGAGGATAAAAATGGGAAAAACACGGCAGTACAACATTGAGGGGGCGCTGTTGGAAATCCCCCTGTGTTATGACGAGCTTACCGGTAGGGAGATCGAAATTTTCCCGGACTTTATCGAGAACCCGGTCTACACCGCGCAGGGACACCCTGTTCTGTTTACCGGGGAGGACGCCTGTACATACGGGAAATCACCGGACGGAACATCTTGCATCGACTGCGGTTCCTGTCGCTTTTACCGGCAAACGCCGGGCACGCTGATCGGCGTTTGCAAACATGAGCAAAAGCGGCAGATCCCATCAGAACGCCGTGCGTGTGATACGGCTGAAACGAAACCATATGAAGGAGGAATATGAGGATGAAAAAGAGGATTTTAAGCTTGGCATTGACCTTCAGCATCCTGTTGTCCATCATTCCGATGGGCGCTTTGACGGCATTTGCCCAGGATAATATCCTGTATGGCGACGCCGACGGCAACGCAACAGTGGATATGTCGGACGTCAACCTAATGGAGCAGTATATCGAAGGGAATGCGCAGACCGGCATTCACTTCAACGAAGCGGATGTCAATGCGGACGGCGCCGTTAACAGCGACGACGTGACGCTTGTCAAAGAATACCTCGCCGGCAACATCCAGCTAACAAGCGATCTTTGCACCGTCAGCTTTGAGACGAACGGCGGCGGGGAAATCGCTCCGATCAAGGTCGGCAGAGACTATGCCATTATGCAGGAAATTCCCTCTCCCGGTAAAGAGGGAGAGATCTTTATCGGCTGGCAAAAGGCGGACGGCACCGACTTTTACCAGACCGATCCCATTAGAGAGGATATGACCCTGCATGCCGTGTACGAGCCGATGGAGCCTGCGGAACAGGTCTACATTGACTCCTTTGCCCTGACGGACCAGAAAACAGATCTGGAAATCGGCATCACCGCGCCGGGTAAAACGGCCGAGCAGGTCAAGGAGGCCATCACCCTGCTTGCCAAGGACGGCTCGGATCCGGTGGACCTTGTCGTCGCTGACAATGGCGGCAGCAGCTTTACCGTTCGTGCGGACGGTGGTTTCCGTGCGGGCGGCACCTACGAAATGACGCTGGGGGACGGCCTGACCTTCACGGATAAGGATGAGCGCTACCGCACCGTGGCGCTGACCTTTGCCAAACAAGAGGAAGACACCATCGCGTTCGACCCTGACGTGGAGTTTATTCAGGATACCGACGACTACTCTTATTATCTCGATGTACCGGGTTCTGTAGATGAGGAGTTTGTGACAGTCCTGGACATCCCCATCTATGCCGACGGCTCCGCCGAGGTCACGACCGGAAGCATGCACATAACTACTAATCCTATCCCTGATGATATCCCTGCTTTTGACACCTACCTGGAGGCGGGCGACATTGTGTGTGTCTACGAGAATGTGGACCCGCGGGAGAGGGACTACACGAAGGATTTGTATGAGGACGATTCCATCGCTTACATACGCGTGACAGCTGTGAGCGTGCCCTGGGCCTTCCAATTTGAATCTCTGTCCGAAGAGGACATGGACGAGGTCGTCTTCACGCCCGACACCATCCCCTATCAGGTGGACACCCTGCCTTCCGGGAGTGTTGGCACCACCGGCACCGTGAATGTCAACGGCTATGATCACATCGCGCGGGCGGCCCTCGGCATGACGGAGGCGCCGGAATTTAACACCGGCGACCTGCTGGCGTTTTACGCCGAGGATTTTGCAAAGCTTACAGAAGACAGCCCGGTTGTCTACGCCAAGGTAACGGGCATTCAGGACGACGAGCTCACCGCCACCTACGAAATCATCAACAAGGCGGACATTGAAGATCTCACCGGCGGGCTTTTTATCAGCACACCGATCACCCTTGACGATATGGAGACAGAGGAGCTGCAGGCGTCCGTGACCGCCGCGCTGGAGGACAGCAGCTTTACAGACGAGGCCACGTCCATTCTGGCGACGGGCGCCCTTCAGACCCCGAGCATTCAGAACCAGCTGCTGGATATGGGCGTCAGCCAATCGGAGATTGAAGCCATATCGGCTCAGCCCCTGGCGGCAGCAGCCGGCGGAAGCGGCAGCGGCAGGACCAAGTTCGTGGTTGAGGACGTCAGGGTAACGCCGTCGGTTTTTGTGCATGACCGCTACGACGACGGCTACGGCCTGGGCCTCGATGTCAGCGCCATTTTCTCTGTGAGCAAAAAAGTCGGCTCCGGGCAGACCTCCTCCCTGAAGATTGAGGTCAGCGCCTACTTTGAGCAGCAGGGCGCCTTTGGTTTGAACGTGGATGTGGACACGGACTGGAAGGTTTACTTGATTATTCCCGTGCTCAAGGAGGTCACCTGCTCGGTGTCCATTGACATCAAGAGCTACTCCAACATCTCCTTAAGCGCTAAGACCTACACCGTTTCCGAGCAGAAGAAAGAGTCTTTCAACGACTTTATCGACTTTGTAAGGGACGGTCGGTATACCGATGCCCTGCGCGAGCTGAATGATCTGCGCATGCAGCGCAAGCTGGGCGGCGGCCAAGCCGTCGTCGACCGGATAGACACCATTCTGGGTTCCCTGCCCAAGATCAATGTAGGCGGTACGGAATATTCCTATGAGGAGTTGGAAAAGGAGCTCAACATGACCGATGTCAGCTCCGAGTTTGAGGAGGTTCTGTCTGCCGAGAACATTGAGGACAACAAGGTGGGGATCGAGCAGCTCATGAACCGGTATTCCGAGCTGCTGAACAGCGAGAGCGACTGGGCGCAGCTGCTTAGCCGGGAGCTGTTCTCCAAGACTTACCATATCAAGATCCTCGCTATCAAGCTTAAAGTAGATTTTATCGTCCGCGCCGACGTGAACCTGACCATGGGGACCGATTTGGAATACGAGGTCGGAAAGCGCTACAATTTCTGGGTCAAGATCTTTTCCGGCACATCGGGAAGCAGCGAAACCGACCTTTTAGACGAGCGCTTTGGGTTCCAGTTTTATATCATGGGCTATATCGGCGTGAAGGCGGGCTTCAAGATCGACGTGGCGATCGGCATTCTGAGCACCTCCATCGCCAGCGTGGGCGCCAACGTGGAATTCGGACCCTATGTCAAGCTCTACGGCTATTTTCTCTATATTTATATCAAGGAACGGCCCGCAGGCACCTCCAATTGGGAAGTGGAAGAACAGGCAATGGGCGCCATGTACATTGACTTCGGCTTGTATCTGACCGTCAAGTTCAAGGCGCAGGCGTTAAAAGATCTGATTAAATACGAGCCCACCCTCTACGACGGCGAGTTCCCGCTGCTGACGGCGGGCGACAAGAAAAACGTCTACGATTTCGCCCTTGCGCCCACGTCCACCGATATCCTCTATATTCTGGATGAAAACGGCGACTTTGCCGACGGCATCACCATGGAGCTGCCGGAGGGGTACCGGAACATGAAGACGATCGATTTAACCAGCGGGCAAAAGGCGCAGAGCATCTACGACCTTTCCAACTACCATATCCGCTTTACCAACCCGGCTTTCTCCATAGACGAAAACGGGATCATCCGCTTTGACAAAACCCAAATAGGTGAAGACGACCGTTATGCCTACAGCGACATGATCGTGACGTGGAAAGACGGCAAGCTCGCCTTCAGCGAGTATGACCTGGCCATCACCGTACCGGTCGTGTGGACCAGCTACAGCGAAAGCGAGATCAGTAAGCTTTATAACGTCTATGTGGCGGTCGGCAACGAGACCTACGGCTATGAAACGGTGTGGAGCGGGCAGTTCAACCGCATCCAGACCTTCGATCTGCCCACAGAAGAGGAGATCCATGACCTCATCGGCTACGACGCCTATGTGACCGAGGACGGGACCAACCTGAAATATGCCGACGCCGGCTCCTACAGGGCGGAGAAAACGACGGATCTCACCCTGTCGGCGGACACCACCTTCTATTATGACATCGGCCTTAAGACCTACAGCCTGTATGTGAAAAACATCCAGGGCAAAGACGGCATCCCTTACACAAGCACCTATACGACCACCTACGGCGAACCGTTTATGCAGCTCGCCTCTCTGGAGGACACAGGTGCTAACGACCCCGACAACGGCAAATTCAGCGCATTCCTAAACCTGACCCGGGAGGGAAACGACGACGAGATTTTTGCGCTGGATACCGCTGCGGACATGAGCTTTTATGAGAATTACGGCACGTCTGCCGACCTCAGCGCGAATTACACGGACGCGTCGCGCCTGGCCACTTTCACGTTCCAGGGCATCAGCGTGCCGGATTATACCGTGACCTTCCGGGCCGGGACCGCGCCCCAGGCAGGGGATCTGATGGCGCATATTGCGCAGTACTTTGACGGCCAGGTGACGATTGACGACATCAGCCCGGCGGTGACGGTCTGTGAAAACTCGGTCACCTATTCGGTGACCTGCCAGGTCGTGACAGAGGATACGCCGGTCTATCCGGTCGACTTTACCGTCAAACCGTCCGAGCACCAGTCAGAGGAGGATATGCCGACCATCGATTCGGTCAACTATCCTGAAAACTCGATCATATTCGCGCCCAAGCTGCCGACGCTCTATGGGGCGTATCTGAACGGATGGTATACGGACGAGGCCTGCACCAAGCCCTTTGATTTCAGCAGCGCGCGGATGCCGAAGGGTGGAATGACCCTCTATGCCCGGTACATCTCTACGCAGGTGGAGGTGCATATCATGCAAAACGCCACCACCGAGCTGGAGACGCGGCTTGTGCTCAACGGCAGCGAATTGGGAGAGCTGCCCAAAATCTCCGGCATGACCAGCACCCAGAGGCTGGTAGGCTGGTTCGATAACATCGAGTATACAGGCGACCCGTACACGGCGGATACCATTATCCGGAGCGATACGGATCTCTACCTCTACCCGCATATCGGCGAGAAGCTGGAGATCGGCATCACCGAGGATCTGTTTACAAATACTGAAAAGGAATACAACCGCAATCCTGTCAGCCTTGCGATGCCGGAGCTTTTTGAGTCCGCAGATTTTTACAGCAAGGGCTTTTATACGCAGGATTTACAGGTGCTGTTCCGCGAGCAGGGCGCGGCTGTCACGGAAGAATGGACCGAGGTGGCGAACCCTTACAGCATAAACAGCGACTGGCCGGTGCATGCAGGCGTTTACGACGTGCGCATTGTCTGGCCGGGGAACGAGAACTATAAGCCGGTGGACCTCTACCTGGAGGGGTATATCCGCATCAACAAGGCGCCTTTCCCGACGACGGACGGAGCCGCTCTTTCCTTGCCGAGAGTACAGGGAAGTGTTTATAGTGTATCGGTATATCTGCCGGATAATTTCGACCGCTACAACTTTACCGAGGATAACCAGGTGACCATAAAGCTGCAATACATGCAGGAAAATGGAAACTTTGTGGATTATGCCTCCCATACCATGCCGATTTTTGACGGCCAGTATGTGATGCACGATAAGTATTTGTATACCTTTACAGTCAATCGCGATGAATTGGTCAATCCTGCGGATGACCTGAAGTTCGGCGGCACTCTCTTAGTCAGTGCGTGCCTGGAGATCTCCGATGGCTCCGACTACTACGGCACCACGACGGAATACAGCCTCGGCGGTCTGCTGTACCCCACTATAGATATGATGAATTCGTCTGCAAGGACGGCGCAGGCGGCCGCTTACGCGGGAGCGCAGGCTGCGGTGCAGGCAGCTTCTCCGCAAGCGGCGACGGCTTTGCCGCTCAATAACGGGGCTGAACCCATCGACGACGGCAGTCTGCGGCTTACCGGCGAGGACGTCAAGACCATGGCGGGCAAGACCTTCGGCATTACCTTAAGCCTCGACAACCTCGACAGTACGGGGATATGGGGCCTGATGGCGCAGCTCGATTACGAGGGAGCCCCCTTTGAGATGATCGGCTATTCCGCAGGCAGCGCGTTCCCCAGGGAAGGCTTTACCATGCACAATGACTGGAGCGCCGACCCCTATTCCTTCGTCGTGTCCAACACTGACCGGACAAACATCACTTCGGAGGACGATGTGGTGACCATCTGGTACCGGGTGAAGGATGACGCCGCAGCGGGCCACTATCCGGTGACGGTCACCCTGTCCGACGCCGTCAATGCCGCGGGGGAGAAAATCCCGTCGCAGACCGCAAAAATCGACGTGTGGGTCGCCACGGACGGCGAATTCACAGCCCAGGAACCCGAGATCAAGCTGATAGCGGAGGAGGGCTATGTCTATACCAAGGACAACATCGCCGACACGCTCTATGTCAACAGCAGCGTATCGGACGGCGGCACCCTTTCCTATCAGTGGTATGTCTATACCGACAGCAAGGAAACCAGCACGGCGGTAACCGGCGCCACAGACCCCCAATTTACGCCGCCGACCGATACGGCCGGCATCTTCTACTACTATTGCCGGGTGACCAACACCCTCTCCACGCTTGCCGGGGAAAAGACAGCTGATACCGATACCGATGCGGTCAAGGTAGAAATACTGGAGAAAGAGTCCCGCATCCTGCTCGACGGCAACCGAGGCTATTTTGGCAATGCATTCGGCATCTATTTGGACACGACGAACGGAAGGCTGCCGGACCTGGACCAGTATATCCCAACGCGGGAAGTACATGACTTTACCGGCTGGTACACGCAGGAGGAAGGCGGCGAGCGGGTCGACACCGATACGGTGTTCCGCGAAGACACCACGCTGTACGCCCACTGGGCGGCAACCGGGGAGCTGACCCACGCGCAGGCGCCGGTGATCGACTGGGTAACGAAATCTGTCAAGACAGAGATAGGCGATATCAGCAACGGCCTTTATGTCGATGCTAAGTCGCCGGACGGCGGTACGCTTTTGTATAAATGGTACCGGAGCGATACGGCCGGCAACGAAAACGGCACGCCTATCGAGAAGGCCGAGTATTACAGATATACGCCGGACACCTCGCAGGATAGTATCGTCTACTACTACTGCGTGATTACAAACCGCAACACCGATCCGAAGATTACCGGCAACCAGACCGCCACCGTCAAAACAGAGGCCATTCCGGTCTATACCGGCACGGTCTATGTCACGCTGGATGCCCAGGGCGGCAGCGTGAGCGTTGACAAGGTCCCGCTGAAGTTCTACGACCAGAGCAGCGGCAGGATCAGGCCTGACG
>CAMMAZ010000020.1 GCA_946493765.1 uncultured Clostridia bacterium
CAGATCACGGATATTTTCCTCGCCCACATACCCCCGCAGCGTGTTGAAAAGGCCCAGCGGGAAAAGGCTTCTGGTGGTCAGCAGCGCAATGTTGCGCGGTTTACCGCCGCACGCTTCTTCGATAATATCGCGCGGACGCAGCAGGTGTCGCGGATAATCCTTATCGTCTACCCGCAGAATATCCACCTTGCGGATCTTCACGCCGGAACGGTGGCAAAACTGTTCGGCGACGATGCCGCTTTCCAGTCCCGCAATGAAATACAGTCCGTTTTTCGCAATCACCGCCGCGACCGGCTCCA
Organism: uncultured Clostridia bacterium; assembly: GCA_946493765.1. Lineage (GTDB taxonomy): Bacteria > Bacillota > Clostridia > Oscillospirales > Acutalibacteraceae > RUG11462. The sequence goes on from CAMMAZ010000020.1 coordinate 300, forward strand.
CAATGATATTGGTGTTTCCCGCAAGATACGGCACGTCGCCGCAGTAATGCTCGTCGGAATAAACGATGCCGCAGTCAAACCCCTCTTTTTGCAGCATTGTCCACACTTTTTGCTGCCGGGCGGTGAATTCCGATGCCGGGAGCAGAAAGTTTTTATCAAATGCCGGCGCTTTTTGGAGCACGTCGCAGACGATCTGCGCCTGCCGTTTCCAGATTTCACTGTTAAACATGTCCCGTTTAAGCCTCCTCGTTGATTTCCGGGATACGCCGGATGCGCGGGTCGGTGAAGACGTCCATTTCATCAAAGCTCGGTGTGCTGAATTCCGAAACCACCGCGCCGTCAGCTCCTGCCTGGAACCAGTGCCGCGTGTTGATGGGGATGGTGTATTGTTCGCCCGGATTTAAAATGATTTCATGAAACACGGTGTAATAGGCCTGATCCGCCGCAGGCGGAACCGCTTGTCGGTTGGCGGTCGGTTCTCCCTCCACATACAGGTAAACCCTGCCGAACCGGCAGCGGAAGGTTTCTTCCTTGCCCGGATAATCGCCAAAGGGGGGATGCCGGTGTTCCGGACAGGTCTGTCCGGGGAAAAGAACCATTTCTTTGGCGCAGACCCGGTCTGTGTTGATATAGGTCACAAGCTGCAGCGCGCTGTGTTCCGGGTCGCCCAGTCCAAAATCGGCAACTTCCACATTTTCTTTTTCCGCCTGTGTCAGCGCAATGCCCGCGGTTTGAAAATAGTTGAGTACCCGCGCTTTGATCGTGTTATATTGCTCTTTTGTTATCATCGTGTATCCCCTTTCTCATTTGGAGTCTGCAATGCCGATCCAGTCGATCATCAAATTGGCATAAACCTCGATCGCCTGATAGAATTTTTCACTGTCCATGCTTTCATCGGTGGTGTGCAATTCTTCAAGATCGCCGGGCCCCATGATAATGACCGGCATTTTGCCGATGTGCGCCAGCGGCGCGCCGTCGCAGCCGCAGGGAAGCCCGTCAAGCGCCGTGTCCGGCAGGATCCGCCGGCAGCTTTGCAGTGCGGTCTGCACAAAAGGCTCGTTTTGATCGGTTTCAAAACAAAGCGTTTCCTGGTACCAGTCGACGGTGACCGGATGTTCGCAAAGCCACGCGTCCCCTTTGCAGGCAAGATCGATGCAATGCTGGATCTCATCCTTGACCGCCTGCGGCGATACCGGCAGCAGCCGGTAGTCGCTGTCGTATTCGCTGGGCAGGAATTCCACGTCGAAATCGACGGTACAGCGTTCCGGCACGACCGACGCGCCGGACCCGCCCTCGATTTTGCCGATATTGATGGTCGGGTTGGACAGCAGCGGATGCTTTTTGGTCATCAGCCAGCGCGTTTCGGTTTCCTTGAGCGCTTCGATCAGCCGCATCGCTTTTTCCACCGCGTTGACACCGAGCCCTTTTGTCGCGGCGTGGGTCTGTTTGCCGGTCACGGTGAAACGCGCCAAAAACGCGCCGCGGTTGACCGGCATGACCGCCATGCGGGTCGGTTCCATGATCACCGCGCCGTCGGCGCGGTAACCCCTGTCGCAACAGGCAATGGTGCCGTTGCCGCCGCCCTCCTCGTCGATCACCGATTCGATGATCAGATCGCCGGCAAGGGAAATTCCCAGTTCCTTTAACACGCCCGCTGCCAGAATCGCCGCGGCAAGTCCGCCTTTCATGTCGGTGGTGCCGCGTCCGTAAAACCGGCCGGAACGTTCCTCACAGACAAACGGCGGACTTGTCCATGCCGTTTCATCGCCCGGCGGCACGATGTCGCAATGTCCGTTCATCAGCAGCGAACGACCGCCGCCCGCGCCTTTGAAAACCGCAACGACATTTTCCCGGTCCTTGTATGTATGGTTGGGATTGAACCCGGCATAGCCGCAGATTTTATCGTTGTCCGGCGAAAAAGCGTCCACCGTGGCGCCCATTTTTTTAAAATACGCCTTTAAATAATCCTGGATCCCTTTTTCCTGTCCATATTTCCCCGCCTGCAAAATGCGGCTGTCAAACGCGATGAGATCCTTTAAAAACGAGAAATAAACGGCCTTGTTTTTGGCAACGGTGTTATGGATCGCCTGTCGGATGTCCGTTTCCATGCTGTTTCCTCCTCTTTGCCTTATGCTGTTATCTGTTTTTGGATTTTTTCTGCACCGCGACCGCGAGAATCAGCACGATACCGGTGAAGACCATCTGGTAATACCGGCCGACGCCGATCAGATCAAATCCGTTGTCCAGCACGCTCATGATCAGCGCACCGATCAGGCTGCCGACAACACCGCCGACGCCGCCGTTGACGCTGGCGCCGCCGATGACGACTGCTGCAATCGCGTCCAGTTCCAAGCCGTCGCCAGCCATAGGTTGTCCGGAATCCAGTCGGGACGCCAAAATAATACCGCCGACCGCCGCCATCAGACCGCTGAACATATAAACGCCGATTTTCGTTCTGTCGACCGAAACGCCTGCAAGCCGTGCCGCTTCTTCATTCCCGCCGACTCCGAATACCGCGGCGCCGAACCTTGTTTTCTGCAAAAGCAGATGGCTGATGACATACATCAGCGCCACGATCAAAACCGGTACCGGTAAAAAGGAAAGGTTGCCGCGGCCGAAAAAGGCAAAGCCTTCCGTGAGCCCGGAAACGGAGTAGCCGCCGGTCACTGCCAGCGCCAGACCGCTGGCTACTGTCATGGTGCCGAGTGTTGCAATGATCGGCGGCACGCCGGCTTTGGTAATGACGATACCGTTGATCGCACCGACGATCAGGCCGACTAACAAAGCGGAAAGCAGACCGGATACCGTTCCCATTTCCATGTTGACCATCACCATGGCGGCGACGGTGCCGGACAGGGAAACGGTGGAGCTGACCGAAAGATCGATACCGCCGGAAATGATGACGAACGTCATACCTGCGGCGAGCACCGCATTGATCGACGCCTGCCGCAAAACGCTCATCAGGTTGAACAGCGTGAAAAAGTTGCTGCTGATAAAACTGAAAGCGATACAAATAACGATCAGGCCGATAAAAGCGATAAATTCACGGCGTTTTGTTATATTGACCAATTTTACTTTAAGCGAGCTGTTCATTTGAATCGCCTCCTGTGATATATTGCATGATCAGATTGATATCTGTTTGGTTTTGATTGAGCGTGGCGGTGATCCGCCCTTTATACATGGTGAGAATACGGTTGCTCACCCGCAGCACCTCTTCGAGTTCCGAAGAGATGAAAATAACCGATTTCCCCTGCGCCGAAAGATGACTGACCGCCTGAAAAATTTCCTCTTTTGCACCGACGTCCACCCCTCTTGTCGGCTCGTCGAGAATCAGGATGTCGCAGTTGGCGCACAGCCATTTGCCCAAAACGACCTTCTGCTGGTTGCCGCCGCTGAGATTCAAAACCGGGAATTCCGCCGACGGCGCGACGATTTTGAGCGTTTTCATCTGACTGTTTGCTTCTTTGGTCTCCTTGGACCTGCTGATGAATATGCCCCGCAAAAACGCCTTTAAATGCACGATCGTGATGTTCCGGCGGATCGGCAGGTTCATGAACAGTCCCTGTTCCTTTCTGCTTTCGGGCAAAAGTCCGATTTTGCAGCGGATCGCGTCTTTCGGATTGTTGATATTCTGTTTTGTTCCGTTCACCAGGATCTCACCGGAACGGATCTTGTCCGCGCCGAACAGCGCGCGTACCACTTCCGTGCGGCCCGCGCCGACCAGTCCCGCGATGCCCAGCACCTCGCCTTTTTTCAAATCAAAGGAAATGTCGTGGATAAAGGCGTTGGAAATGGATTTTACCGATAGAACCGGCGGCGTGTCCACCGTGGGATTGGGGAGAATATCGTTTTTGATGTTTTCGCCGACCATCATCCGGATGATTTCGTTTTTATTGGTTTGACTTGTCACCGCCGAGCCGACCACCGTTCCGCTGCGCAGCACCGTTAACCGGTCGCTGATACGTGTCACCTCGTCTAAACGGTGGGAAATATAAATGATCGACACATTCTTTTTCTTTAGATCCTCTATGATTTCAAACAGCCGTTCCACCTCCGAGATGGTGAGGGTGGCTGTGGGTTCGTCCATCACTAAAATATTTGCGTTGCACGCCAGCGCTTTGGCGATTTCCACCATCTGCTGCTGCGCGATGCTTAAATTCCTGACCTTGGTGTAGATATCCAGGTCCAGCCCAAACCGCGCAATCAGCGCCTTTGCCTGCGCATAGACCTTTTTCCAGTTGATCGGACCGTGTTTAAAATAACGCGGTTCCATGTTAAAATAAATGTTTTTGGCAACATCGAGATCCGGAAACAGGGTAAATTCCTGGTAAATCACCGCAATGCCCTTCATTTTTGCATCCATCGGTTTTCGAAACACCTGTTTTTCGCCCCGAAGTTCGATTGTGCCGCCGTCCGGCGGATAGACGCCCGCCAGCGTTTTGATCAGCGTGGATTTTCCGGCGCCGTTTGCGCCGACCAGTGCATGCACTTCATTTTCTTCCAAAGAAAAATTGACGTTGTTCAGCGCCAGCACGCCCGGAAACCGTTTGGTCACGCCGGTCATTTTTAAAATTTCCGCCATGTTTTCCGTTCACCCCCGGATTCCCGGGACGTGCGGCTAAAGCACACGTCCCGAACATCATTCCTTTTTGTTACCACGAAAAGCCTTCTGCGTTTTCCTCTGTCAATAATTTCAGCGGAACGTCGATGGTTTCATCCACGCTCTCGCCGTTGGCGAGCTTGATCGCCGTCTGGATGCCGATCCGTCCCATTTCCGCAGGCTGCTGCGCAACAGAACCCGCAACGATATCACCGTTTACAATGGCGTTGACCGCGTCTTCCATACCGTCCACACCCAGGGAGATCACGTCAAAATCTTTTGCCGCAGATTCGACCGCCGATTCCACCGCGATGGAGCCATAGTCGTTCACCGCCAGCACCGCGTCCAGATCCGGATGTGCAGACAGGATGTTGTCCGCTGCGGAAACAAACGCCGTCATGCTGTTTTCGACCGCATTGATGTGCTGCACGATCTCAATGTCGGGATAGTTTGCCAGCGCGTTTTCAAAGCCTTTCGCCCGATCCTGGAAAGAACTGATCGGCGGACCGTCCAGAATAACCACGCTGCCTTTGCCGCCGAGCTGCTCTGCAATATACTCGCCGCCCATTTCGCCGGCCGCCACGTTGTTGGAAGCGATAAATGCCGCCACTTCGCCGCCTTCCGCCATAACGTCCAGACAAATCACCGGAATGCCGGCTTCGTTTGCCGCTTCAACTGCCGGAACAACTGCTTTGGAATCAACCGCATTTAATAAAATCACGTCCACCTTCTGTGCGATCAGATTTTCAACGCTGCTGATCTGCTGCGCGGAATTGAGCTGCGCATCGCTGATGACCGCTTCCACGCCGCTGCTGTCTGCTTCCTCCTGCACGCCTCTTTGCATCGCTTCAAAGAAGGGGCTGTTGAGCGTCATAAAGGAAACGCCGACGGTGATTTTCTCACCCGACGCATCCGGCGCAGCGGTGGTGTCCGCACCGGACTCTCCTCCCGTGGAACACGCGGTCAGCGCAATTGTCAGCGCCAACACCAGGATAACAGCAATCATTTTTTTCATAACATTCTCCTCCGTTCTTTTTAAACTTTTCCATTTTTGGAATTGTTTTCAATATTTTTCAAAAAATGGAATCGATTTCATTTTGCGGCAAAAAAATGAACCCGCCCATTTTCAAAAACAAATTATCAGCTACCAACTCGCTGTCCGATCCGCAACTGCGGCGGTTTTATGATCAAATGCCGATACGTGATGAAAAAAGAAACACGTTGTATTTCCGTTTTGGACGCCTTTTGTTGTTTTCCGGTTACCTGTCCATCAATTTTTATGATGGCATGCGGCGGGTAACACACAACGCCGCCGCACAACTGGTTTTGCGTTTATTTTTTCTGTGAAGATTCCCGCACCGTGAGGGTGACCGGAAGCCGGATTTCCCGCACTGGTTCTTTTTTTCCGGCAATCCGTTCCAACAAATAAGACATCGCGGTCGTCCCCATTTCATAGGTCGGCTGCCGTACGGCGGTGATCTGCGGGCGGCAATATTCCATCCATTCCAGATCATCGAACACGCAAAGACCCATTTGCTGCGGAATTTGCACGCCAATTTCCGCAGCCGCCTTTAAAACACCAAGCAAAATCATGCTGTTTGCGGCGAAAATCGCGTCGCAATCCTGATTTTGAATCAGATCGATCGCATTTTTATAGGCGGTGTGTCCCAAAAAGTCTCCCATTTTAATCAGCGACCGGTCCAGCGGCAGATGTTTTTCCAAAAAAGCTTCTTCATAACCGGCAAGACGTTCATAGCCAGTTGTGGAAATATTGGAGCCGGTAATGATGGCGATGCGCCGGTAGCCCGCTTCTATCAGCTGGGTAACCGCCTGCCGGCTTCCCTCCTTGTTTTGCACCAGAATGGTATCAAATTTTCCGGCGTTTGCGCCGGACGGCCGGCGGTCCACAAACACGACCGGCTTGTTGCCGACAAGGGCGGTATAATCGTTTTTTGTTCCGGCGCTTGCAACGATCAATCCGTCGACCCGTTTGCTGACCAGTGCCTGTATGTATTGCTTTTCTTTTTCTGCTTTTTCATCGGTGTTGCAGAGCATGATGTTATAATTGGCCTTGTTCGCCAGATCCTCGATTCCACGCACCATAGAGGTGAAAAAGGGGTTGAGCACGTTGGAAACGATCACCCCGACTGTTTTGGTCTCGTTGCTACGCAGCCCCCGCGCCAGCTCATTCGGGGTATAGCCCAGATCCTCCATGACCTGCCTGACCTTTTCGGCAGTGGATTCTTTCACTAACGGACTGTTATTGAGCACCCTGGAAACGGTCGTCTGTGAAACATTTGCTTTTTTGGCTACAACGCTGATATTGACATGATTCATCTTTCATGCTCCATATTGATCATTTTTATGAAATCGATTTCATTTTTTGCTACAAAAACACTTTCTGCCTTTAGTATACACACGCACCCTATCTTTGTCAATCTATTTTAACAAATTTAAATTATATTTGTATAATTTCACAATTTGCAAACACGTTTTTTGGATAAAATACAAGAAAAAACATGCAATTTGTAGCTGATAAATGCCGGAAAGAACCGCACAGCGCGGGCTTTCCGGCATTTGGACACAACAAGCTATAAAACGATGGATCCGCCTTGTTGCAGCAGTTCGCGCAGTTTTTTTGGCGGCACATCCTTTGCAGCACATTTTTGATCCAGCATGATATGCGCCGCGACCCCCGCGGCCTCGCCCATTTGGTTGGTGTTGACCATCACACGCAACGCGCCGAACGCGCCGTTATCCGCGTCAATACATCTTCCTGCAATCAGCAGATTATCAAAAGAACAGTCCGGCACCATGCTGCGATAAGGCATCTGGTAAAACAGTTTACCTTGATAATCCGCATCCGCCCAGCGGGTCACCGTCTGATGGATCCGGTCGGAATAGACTTCCTTTGTCCCATCCAGATAATAAAAGGAAATCCCCTGTCCTTCGTGGTGCACGTCCACCCGATAAGTCCCGTTTAAAACAGCGTCGGCGAAATGTTCGCCGGTCAGCAGCTCTTTCATGGTGACCTTGTGCAGACATTTGACCTGCCTTGTCTGCCGCACGCCGACATAGTCGCACATTGCGGCAATTTTCACATCCGAGTTATCCGCATATTTTCGCAGGATCTGCAAAAGCGCATACGTCTTGCGGCGGCCTTCCATTTCCGCTTTTGTCAAATCGTCGGTTTTGCTGCAATCGCAATTGAAAATATGATTTTCCGCTAACATGGAAAGATCGTCGCAGCCGGGAATTTCCCCACTCCAGCCCCAGTCGGGTTCCATGTCAAATTCCGCGCTGTGTTCTTCCCAAAGCTTGCGAAATTCCAAAGTTCGGCTGCGGTCGAACCGGTAAACGACCGAACAGGCGGTAGGCGGCTGCATCGGCGATTGCTTGTAGGTTATCAGTCCCAAACGATCGCACAAAATCGCGTCGCCGGTCGCGTCGATAAACGCATCCGCTAAAATCACGCCCGGCCCTTCCACCGTTTCCACCACAACGCCGCGCAGCACGCCGTTTTCGACAATGCCGTCGCAGACCTTTGTGTGTAAAAACGGTTTGATCTTATGCTGCGTGACATACCGATCCAGCAGAATTTTCAAAATCTGCGAATTGATTTTAAACCCGACCGACCGGTTTTTATCATAGGAAATCGCGTCGCCGTTTTTGCGCATGATTTTTAAAATTTCATCGGTCAATCCGCCGATGATCTGGTTTTCAAACCGGTCGTCCAGCAGCGTGTGCAAGCAATTGACCATTCCCGCCGTTGCAACGCCGCCAAAACAGCCGCCCTGTTCCACAACGGCGCATTCGGTGCCAAGCCTTGCTGCACGCACCGCGGCGAAAACACCGGTCTGCGACCCGCCGAGCACACAAAGCTGTGTTTTGAAAATCACCTTGATTTTTCTTGCCGGTTGTGTGATAAATTCCATTGCCATGCATCCTCCCATCCATCGCTGTTTTTTTATTCGTTTAACAAGGCGCACTGGATATGATCCGCAAACACTTCCTGCCCGCCGCCCCAGGATGCGGCGAAAACACGCATTTTCGTGCAGCCTTCCGGCACGGTGAACACTGTTTCAAAGCTGTGATAATCGGTGGTCGTGACCATAAATGAGCCTTGATTGAGGATATTATAATCATCATCCAGAAAATGCACGCCGAATTCCGCAACCGTTTCAAATGCGCCGACCTTGATGTCTCCTGAATAAAGATACATCTGTCCCGGCTGCACGTCAAATATGCGTTCGATCCAGCCCTCCTGGATCCGCACGGCCCAGTCGCCATGTGATGCGTTGCCGGTTATGTTTTCATAGCCGAAACCGTCCCAGCCTTCCATGGTGTTTTCAAAACTGGAATTTTCAATGATCGCCGTGCCCGGCTGCTCCATTTCCAAAAACATATCGCCGGACACCGGGGTGAAATCATCCGCCACCGGCGTTAAGGAAAAGGCGGTGTCGAAACGCCTACTCCAATCGCAGCCTGCCGTCCAGGGCGTTTGCCCGAATGCATAAGCACCGATGTCCACGCGGTCACCGGTATCATCTTCACCGCCGACCGGCAGTTTGATGCCGCGGTCGATTGCAGCAGAACCGCTTTGCAGCGTCATATCGTCGTTTAATTTGACCGCCGGGTCGGTGCTCAGCAGGTTGTTGGAATAAAAAGCGCCGGTGCCGTAATAAACGCTGGGCAGGATGTTATTGTAAAACTGATCGCCGTCCCACCGCGCGCCGATAAAGGCATTGTTGTCAAAGGGATTTTGCATGTTGCCGGTTGCAATCGGTTTTTCCGACAAAAACGTGTTGTTATAGATCCTGTTGTTATAAGAGGGGTTATTGAGGATCATCGCAAGATCGACGTCATAGCAGACATTGTGATGCAAAAGAAAATTCATGCTGCCGTTGTCGAGATAATAGGCGACAAACGCATGACCGTCATTGCTGTCGAAAACGATATTGTGATCCACCTCGACGGTGTTCTCCGCGTCGAACTTATACGCCCCGATCCCCGACACGTCATACATATTCACCGCGCAGTTGCTGATTTTGTTGTAGCTTACCCGCATGTTTTTGCAGCTTAAAACAATGCCGCTTCTGGCGATATTGTCGATCGTGTTATGTGAAATCAGGGTGTTCTCGCAATATTTTCCCTCCACCGCCGCGGCGTTGGAATTGATATAGTTAATATCGTGAATATTATTGTTGACCACCGAACAGTTATCGGCATAGATTTCAACGCCGCCCTCGGCGCTGTAGGCGATCTCGCAGTTTTCGACCACGGAGGATTCTCCCCACAGTTCCAGACCGTACCATTCCGCCTCCCAGGGATAATACCGGGACTGCACGGTGTGATAGTAATATAAAATGGCGTTTTCATCCAAATGCAGATGATCGCTGCCCGCATTGGTTTTGACGTTGGCACCGAAAATTTCCAAGCCTTTGACGGTGATATAGGAACGATCCCGCACATCGAACGCATCCGGCCGAACGGAATATTCAAAATGCAGCGTATCCGGTGCAACGCCGGCTTCCGGTTTGTAATATAACGTTCCGTTGCCGTCGTAGTACCATTCGTCGGCTGTGTCCAACAGATTCAGCGCGTCGTAAAAATAAAAATTGCTGTCGGTTGTCGGTGAATCCCAGCCGGAAGCGATCGTTTCAAAGGATACGTTGCCTGCGCTGTGCTCCGTGACGGTCGAGGAATAATAAATATAATGGGACGTGCCCTCAATGAAAATCTTCGCGCCGGTAAAATAACCGTCCGGCTGGGAAAGCGACGCCGCCGAAACCTGCGAATCGGAGGCGCTGTCCGCCGATAAGACATTGCCCACAGCGATCACATTCTCCGATTCCTTGTTGGGATACCGGGCGATCTGCGCCATTTCACCGTTGACAAACAGCTGATTTTCGGTGCGCCGCCATAAATAGAAATTGGTTTTGTAGATCCCGTCCTGGTAAGCTTCCCATTCGCTGTCGATCACTTCGGTGCCGGAAACGGTAACCGATTCGTCTTGATCGGCCATGAAGGTGATCGGCGCGCCGGCCTCCCCCTCGTTTTTGGGCGTGACCGTTTCCCGGTAAATCCCCTCGCGGATCAGGCAGGTGTCGCCCGCCGTCATGACCGACGCCGCTTGCTGCACCGTCAAAAACGGAGCCGTTTCGCTGCCGTCGTTTGTGTCGCTTCCGGTTTTTGCAACGTAATACAGCGCGCTGTTGCGAATCGAGGTCAATCCCACAAGGGATTGCCGCAAAAATAAAATATCCTTGCCGCCGCTGTCCTGATCGGCATTGACATCCATCGCCCGCACCTGCGCGTCCGATAATGTTAAATGTTGTGTTGCATATAATCGCGCCAGCAGCACGTCTTTTCCGTTGATTTTCGCGTCGCTGTTCACATCGCCGAAAATCACCGCGGTCGCCGTGTCTTTGCCGGTCGAAAACGTCCATCCGGTCGCCACATTTCCGCTTGATACCGTGTCTTCGTTTGCATCACAGACCGTTATGGCGCCGCTGTTTTCAAAGCCGTTCAAAACGTCCTGCAAAGACGTCTGCGGCGCAATGCCGGATAAAATCCCGGTGCTTTTGACATATTTCATCTGCCCATAAGGCTTCACCGCCAATGCCGGCGTGCTGTCCGCTTGCTCCTCTTTCGCGCGCACCGCCGCGCCGGAACACAATACCGCGAATAGCAGCAAAAACGATAGCCATCTTTTCATGTGGTCTTCTCCCCAAAACCTATTTTTGTTCAGTATAACACACATTTGTGCACCTGACAAGCAATTGCCGGAAAATCAAGTCCCGGCACAAATTTGAAAAGCTTTTGCCGCGCTTGCGGCCAACAAAAACGCCTCCCTTGTGCAAGGGAGGCGTTTTCCTGATAAATGATATTTTCCACCTCATCCACCGCTAGCGCCGACTGATGAGGTGTTAAAGCGCAAAACTCCTGTTTCTCATCAGTTCGCTGTTATGCTTTTAATTCTCCTTATGCATATTTTTAATTGAAAAATCGATGCATTGATTGATAAAATCACTTCTGCTGATTTCATATTGCGCGGCATAGCCATCCACGGTTTTTAACTTTTCAGTCTCAATCCGAATCGTTACCACTTCTTTTTTATATTGCTTCGGAATAAATTCAGCCATTTTAAAATCACCTCTTGAAAAATTATACTTCGTATTGTATGCTAAAAATAGATTCTTATTTAGAATACATATTATATTCTAAATGGAACCTATATTAAATTTTTCAGGGGGGTATATTTTCATGTCCACAAACAAAACAGAGGATGGGAAATTGAATCTTTGCGGCAGTCAGATCGCGCTGCTGCGCCGCCGGATGGTTCCCAAAACAACACCGGCCGCGTTTGCAAAAAAACTTTCGCAAAACGGTTTGCCAATCCATGAAAAAGAGCTCAAAGAAATTGAAGCCGGACAGCGGGCAGTGACGGATATTGAGCTGAAGGCGATTGCAGATCAATTTGACATTTTCGCCGACACGCTGCTCATCGACAGCAAAGACACCTTTTCAAGAATCGCACCGGTTCCCGGCAACCGTTTTGCCTGCTGTGCCGACTGCCGGTATTTTCTGCAGCATTATATCAAGGATAACGGGGTTTTGACAGCTGTCAACTGCGGGCATTGCATTTATGCCGGTGCACGCCGCAAACTGCCGCTGAACGCCGACTGCCCGTATTTCGAAGCGGCGGAAGTCAAACAAACTGAAATGCTGCAGGTCAATCCGTAAATACAGGTTTTGTGCGCCCGTTTGCGGCAATACCGCCGGAGGAAATTTGCAAAATTATCTGATTTGGAAAAAGCGACCGGCATTTCCATTGCAACGATTGAAGCCATCGAAACAGGAGAAATTCCGGAAGGATTCAGTTTGACCCGATTGCTCACGCTTTGCAGCACGCTGGGCGTCGATTTAAAAGACTGTCTGGATTGACCGGCATGCTTTTGCGCGCGGCAGCGCTGCCCAAAAATGACTTGTGCAAACGGTAAAAATCATGTATAATAAAAATATCGTACTTTTTATTTGTTTTTCCTATTTTTCGGTTGCCCGCACAAACAGCAAGGCGCATAAGCTTTATGGATGGCAAATAAGCTGTGCCGTTCCCCGCGCTTTGTCTATGTTACGGGCGGCCGTTTTATTTTTTCAAGGAGGGAAGACCCATGTCCGTCTATCTGCTGCTGGCCGCCGTTGTGATGCTGTGCTGCGTGCTGTTTCAAAAAATCTCGTTTAAATTCGGGATCCCGACGCTGCTGGTTTTTATTCTGCTGGGCATGGTGTTCGGGTCGGACGGGCTCGTTAAAATTCCCTTTGACGACTATGGTTTTGCAGAACAGATCTGTTCGATCGCTTTAATTTTTATCATGTTCTACGGCGGCTTCGGCACCAAGTGGAGCGAGGCCAGGCCGGTGGCGGTGAAAGCGGTTTGTCTGTCTTCGCTTGGCGTTGTTTTCACCACCGCCTTTGTCGGGCTGTTTTGTTATTTTGTTTTAAAAATCGATCTATTAGAAAGTTTATTGCTCGGCGCGGTGATCAGCTCCACCGACGCGACGTCGGTTTTCTCGATCCTGCGATCCAGGCGGCTGAATTTGAAATACAACACCGCTTCTCTATTGGAGGTGGAAAGCGGCAGTAACGATCCGTTTTCTTATATGCTGACCGCTATTTTGCTATCGGTCATGCAGGGCAGCGCCTCTGCCGGACAGATCGCTTATATGATCTTTGCCCAAATCGTCTATGGGCTCGCTTTCGGTGTTGTGATCGCGCTGGCGGCAAGCCTGTTTTTAAAAAAATTCAAGTTTTCCGCCGCCGGATTTGATGCGATTTTTATCGTTGCGATCGCGCTCGTCGCTTATGCGGCGCCGTCCGCTTTATCCGGAAACGGTTATTTGAGCGCTTATATCGTTGGCATCGTGCTCGGCAATCAAAATATCAAAAACAAACGGTCGCTTGTCCATTTTTTCGACGGTGTGACCGGCATGATGCAGATGCTGCTGTTTTTCCTTTTGGGGCTGCTCTCTTTTCCGTCCCAGCTGCCGCAGATTCTGCCGGTCGCTTTGCTGATCGCTTTGTTTTTAACATTCATCGCCCGACCAATGACGGTTTTTTTGCTGCTGACCCCGTTTAAAAGCCCGATCCGGCAGCAGCTGCTTGTTTCCTGGGCGGGACTGCGCGGCGCGGCGTCGATCGTTTTCGCCGTCATGGCGACCATCAGCCCTGCTTCTACCAACAATGATATTTTTCACATCGTTTTTTGCATCGTTTTGTTTTCCATCCTTGTGCAGGGCTCGTTGATTCCGCTGGTCGCCCAAAAGCTCAACATGACCGACAAAAATGCCGATGTTATGCAAACCTTTACCGACTACAGCGACGAAGTCCCCGTCCAGTTTATTGAACTTTCCATGCCGGCGCGGCACCCTTGGGCCGGGAAAGCGCTCAAGGATATCATTTTGCCCCCGGATACCATTCTGGTTTTGCTATTGCGGGATGGTCAAAAAATCGTCCCGCGGGGAAAAACAGTTTTACAAGCGGGAGATACCCTGATTTTAAGTGCAAGGGCAGTCGGTGCGATCGAGGGGCTCACCCTCACCGAACGGGTGATCGATAAAAACAGCAAATATCTGGGTCTGGAAATCTCCCAGATCCACAAAACCTTTGAAATGCTGATTATTCTGATCAAACGCGGCAACCGGGTGATTATCCCCAGAGGAAAAACCGTCTTAAAGGAAAACGATATTCTTGTTATCCAGCGTTCGGAGCATGAAACGAAAGATTGATTTTTTTAAGGGACCGAACATATTTATATAAAATTCCTTGCGGATGAAATGGGAGGATGCACGATGCAGATGCGAGAAAGCTTTTTTGACGCCATCAACCAAAAATCCAGCCGGTACCTGCCGTTTGATCTGGAACTGTGCCCGGCATTGCAGGAAGAATTCAAACGCCGCACCGGCGCTGTGGACTATCTGGATTATTATAACGCGCCGATCCGGAACATCAACGTTCATTACCGCGGCGATACCAGCCGGTTCCACTGTTATTTTACCGATCTTGAAAATGTTGCGGTCGGCGATTGGGGAATCGGCTATAAAAGAAGCGGCGCCGCGCATTTTACCGAGAAATTGCACCCGATGCAAGGCTTTACAACACTGGAGGAATTCGAGCGCTACCCTTATCCCGTTGTAGAAGATTATGATACCGCTTCTTTAAAGGCGGAATGTGCGCGCATCAAACAAAACGACCGCATCGTCAACGCGAGGCTGACACAGACTATGTTTGAAAAAGCCTGGCAAATGCGCGGTATGGAAGAATTTTTAATGGACCTGCTGGCAGAGCCGGAACTGGCGGATTATTTGTTAGAGCGGCTGTTCCGGGTTCAGAAAGAACTGGCGAAAGCTTATGTCGCGGCCGGCTGTGACATTCTGTCGCTGGGCGACGATGTTGCGACGCAAAACGGCATGATGATCAGCAAAGAAGTTTGGCGCACCTTTTTGAAAGGCCGCATGGCAGCCATTATCCGTGAGGCAAAACAAATCAATCCCAACGTCAAAATCTTTTATCACTGCTGCGGCAAGGTGGATGCGATTATCGATGAGTTGATCGAGATCGGCGTTGATATTCTCAATCCCATCCAACCGGAATGCATGGATATAGGGCAAATAAAACAGCGCTATGGCAAAAATCTGATCTTATGGGGCGGCCTTGGCACCCAGCAGGTTATGCCGTTTACCGATGCGGAAAATGTCCGGCAGGTTTGCCGGTCGCTGATTGAAAATATCGGCTGCGACGGCGGTTTTATCCTGTCCCCGGCACATGTGCTGGAACCGGAAGTCCCCTTTGAAAATATCGAAGCGTTTTTAGATTGCGTCAAAGCATATAACGAGCAATAAAAAGTAAAAAGCCCTGCGTGGTGATCACGCAGGGCTTTATCAACGGTATTTATATCCCACTTTGGCATCATGCCTATTCCAGCAGGCTGCCGCACTTCCCGTTTTGATAGCGTTCGAGCCTTTCCCGCTTTTGCAGCACGGCTTTGGACAGCTTGCTGTCCAAAGGCAGTCCGGCAATATCCGCCAGAATCTGCGCGGGGGTGTTTTCTTCTTTGATTTTGCGCCACTGCACCTCGTCCGCATTTTCATATAAAAGCATGGCGGCTGCCGTCAGCTGCAGCACTGCGGTATCGGCGCCGTATTGATCCAGCAGCACAAGCGGACCGATCA
Organism: uncultured Clostridia bacterium; assembly: GCA_946493765.1. Classification (GTDB taxonomy): domain Bacteria; phylum Bacillota; class Clostridia; order Oscillospirales; family Acutalibacteraceae; genus RUG11462. The sequence goes on from CAMMAZ010000020.1 coordinate 16,131, forward strand.
CGCGTTCGCCGTGCTGCAATTTTCGCTGCGGTTCCCTTGCGTTGCGCGTCACGGTGTCCGCAATGGTGCGGTCACAGAATTTTTGTTTGGAAAGGGCGGCAAATTCCGCCTGGTCTTTTTGATCATAGCCAAACGCTTGGCATAACACCGCGTTGGTTGCGGCATAATTGCGATCAAGCAGGGTTAAGATTTCCGGATCGTTGGCGGCGGCGCTGTAATCGGTGTACCCTTTTATCCAGCCGAGATAGGCGATCACACAGCTTGCGGCGTTGTAGGTATACAGCTTGCGGGTGAGAAAGTTCCCGAAATCCGCAACGGCGCAAATACCCCGAATCTGCGGATCGTATCCGGCAAACGGTTTTGCGTCGTACTGCAAATACGGATAGTTTTCCGACGCAATGGAAAGTCCGCCGTCTTCTATGGTGGTGCAAAAAACGGTCGATTCGGCGATCGATACATTTGAAAGACCGATCGCATCGTCAAGCGTTTTTGCCGGGTGCGACGCGTTTTCGCAGGTGATGATATACCGCTTTTTTCCGTCGTTTATCCGCTTTTGCAGCGCACGTCCCACTTCCGGCAGGTTGGAGCCGCCCACCGACACCAGAATCAGTTCAATGTCGGAAAGATCGGCGTTTTCCCAGGTTGCGGCTTTGAAATTGCAAACGGTGTGCGCTTTTCGCACATTTCCGAAAAAATGAACTTTGAAGGATTTTTCGCGGTTCAGTTTGTCAACAAGTTCTTTGTTGTTATCAATAAACAGCACCGCGCAGCCGGATTCCGAAAGCAGTCTTCCGATAAATCCCCTGCCGGTCTTGCCCGCACCGATAACCGCAGCTTTACGCATGGATCCAGCCCCTTTCCTTGAGCAGTTTGATCTTTTCCTTAATCATCATTGCAAGCTCGCCGTTTGGATCCAGCCCGCAGACCTTTTGCAGCACGGCGTCCACCCCTTCATTTTCACGAATCTGCGCCAGTTTTTCGGCAAATATATCATTTTCGCTTTTATAATAAATGGCTGCCGCAATCGCAACACACAAATTTTCCGGTTTGATTCCATATTCCAAAACCAGTCTTGCGGAACCGACCAGCCGGTCGTCGGGACCGAGCTTTCGGATCGGATCACGGGCATTGCGTTCAATAAAATCAACGATCGTGTAATCCTGCAGCTTTGCCTTTGAGGTGCGGGTGAAAGCCAGCTGTTCCTCCAGCGGGAAATGATGTTTGGCGGACAGCGCCCTTGCCGTTTCGGAATAAACGCCGTCCAGCACCTTCAATATTCTTTCGTCATGCGCGGCGTTGGCGATCTTTTCATAGCCAAGCAGCGCGCCGAGATAGGCGGTTGTGCCGTTTGCAGCGTTATAGGTGTAGAATTTCCGTTCCAAAAAACCGGTAAACGCTTCAACGCGCTTTACGCCTTTCATATTCGGCAATTCGCCGACGATACGGGATGCATCGACCGGCAATTCCCAAAAATTTTGCACATTGACCACCAGCGGGTCAGCTTTGCACTGGTCGGCATTCGCTTCAATCGCCGAACGCATAATGACCGCTTCGGTCACGCCCACCTGCGTGCTGAAATATTCCCGTTGTTCATCATGCAGCAACGGCGTGATTGTCTCGCGCAGCATTGCGGCCGGCTGCTTCCAGTTTTCGCAGGTGACAATGTTCAAAACGCCGCCTTTTTCACACTTTTTGGCAATACCTTTTGCCAAAATCGGCGCGATCTGACACAGATTTTTGCCGCCGACGGCGGTAAATACTGCGTCGCTGTCGGCAATCGCGCCCGCAATTTCGTCCACCTGACTAAATTTGAGCGCTTTTGCATTTGTCACCGTGCAGCTTTCTTTTGCATTGCCGAGAATGTTGACAAAATATTGTCCTCGCTCGTTGATCAGATCTGCCAGCGCGTCCGATTTTTCCACGAATGTAAACGGGATCCCGCTTAAATATAGCAGATGCCCGATAAAACCTCTCGCAATTTTACCTGCACCGAAAATGACACAGCTCATACAATCATTCCTTTCAAATTTTATCAAAAATCTCAAACGACTGCTTTAACGCGGGATACAGCCTGCGGTATAACGCAAACCGCTTTAACAACAGTTTTTTGAGCGAAGGATCCGGCATCAAACGTCCTGCCGGTTTCACGCATTCTTTCGCCGCGGCGTGCAAATCGGCATACCATCCCTCTCCCACCGCCGCGATCATCTGTGCGCCGAGAACCGATACGTCGTTCTCACAAAGCGTTATCACCGGCAGCCCGAACAACGAGGCCTTCAGTCGATTGAGCACATCGTTGCCCGCAGCACCGCCTGCCACCGTTATGGATTTTGCGCGGGGCCGCCCCATGTGCTGATAGATATGATACAGACTGAACACGACGCCCTCCATGACCGCCCAAGCAAGTTCTTTTTTCGACGTTTCGCCGCCGATCCCGAAAAACACGCCCTTTGCTTTTTCATCCCAGACCGGCGCCCGTTCTCCGTTTAAATAGGGCAAAAAAATCGGCGGCGCATGTGCAAGACATGCCGCAGGGTCAATGCCGCCGTGTGCATCCAGTTGCGTTGCGAACTGCAAAGACCGGCCGCTTGAAGCGGTTACCCCGTAGTGTACATAATTTTGAAAGTAAGGACCGCAGATCAGTCCGTCGTCTGTGTCTGTCATGTTCGATGTAATGATGCCGAGATGTTCGCTGGTGCCGGTTATATCAAACAGACTTCCGTTTTCCAGCACGCCCATTCCCAGCAGGCCCGCGAAAAAATCATTGCACCCGGTATAGACCGGTATGCCCGCAGGCAAGCCGGTCTGCTTTGCCGCAGTTTGCGTGATTATGCCCGCAACCGACTGCACAGGAACAATTTCGGGCAGACAGGACGCGTCGATTCCCGTTTCCTGCAGCAGCATTTGACTATAATGCCCGAATTTCAGGTTGCACAATCCCCGCCAGGAAAACGGATCGGTCACGCTTTTGCCGCACAGCTTTTGAATAAGAAAATCCTTTGGCATACAAACGCTGTCTACCCTTTTATTTTTAAGTCGGATATACCGCAGCCGCGGCAGCGGATAGGATAAAATCTTGGGATGCGGCATGGAAATCTCCTGCAGGAAAGTGATACGGGAATAATGACTCAGCACCCGTTCCAGCTGTTTGCCGCCGACCGGATCGCTCCAACTGATCACGTCTTTGCCGTTGACGATGTAAGTCCCAACCTGTGAAGAAAGCCCGACCGCGCAGATCTCCTCTCCCTTTAACCGGCCGGTCGCTGCACACAGCGCGTTATACCAGCCGTCTGTGCTGATTTCATCGTAGGGTTCTCTGCATTTTATCGACCGGCCGCTGCGATCGGTATAAAGCAGCTTGACCGAGGAGGTGCCAAGATCAATGCCCAGTATCCCGCCGTGTCCCAAAGCCGCCGTCATAGCCGAAACACCGCTTTGACAAATCCCTGCGGGCGCGTTCTCGCAAGGGTGATCGCGTGCGAAAATGCCGTAAGCGGCATGATGTCGGTGATCAATGGCGTAAGATCGATAACACCGTCCGCCAGCAGCGCGACCGCACGTTGGAGCGTGTTCCAGTTGTTCCCGGCGCCGACGACCCGCAGATTATTGATATGGATGTCATCCACCCGTATCTGCATGACTTTACCCCTGCCATAGCCGGCAAGCGCCACGGTCCCACCTTTTTTAGCAACTCTTAAAGCGCTTTGTATGCAGGGTTCGATCCCGGTCGCGTCGATCACAACATCCGTTCCACCCGGATGGATTTTTCTGATTTGGGTTTCAAAATCCTGTTTTCCCGTTGCGATCACGGCATAGGCGCCCATTTTTTTTGCAACCGCAAGCCGTTTTTCGCTCGACGCACACACAACGATCCGCCGCATTCCCATGGCTTTGGCGGCAGCAAGCATGCACAGGCCGATCGATCCGGCTCCCATGATGACCAGTGTGTCGCCAAATGCCGCGTCGGCTTTTTGCAGTGTGCCCAGCGCAACGCCAAGGGGTTCGCATAGAGCCGCCTGCTCAAATCCAAGCCCGTCCGGCAGTTCGCACAGCCCGTATACCGGGACGTTGACATATTCGGCATAGGCGCCGTCGCGCTTAAAGCCGATCTCCTCAAATTCACTGCAATAACGCCAGTTTCCGCTGCGGCAGGCGTCGCATTTTAAACATACGACGTCGTTGCTGCCGGTGACGCGTTTGCCGATCCACTTTGCATCCGTTTCGCTTCCCACACTTGCAACGATTCCGCTCCATTCGTGTCCGGGAACCAGCGGATAATTCGCCGCTATGTTGCCGTCCAGCACCTCAAGATCAGTGGCGCACACCGCCGCCGCTTTGACCTTGATCTGTGCAAAACCCGCAGGCGGCGGCAAGACCTCCCTTTCGGTCAGTAAGATCTCGCCCGGTTTGTTGATCACAACCGCTTTCATTTGTTATCGTCCTTTCCTACCCGTATGTGCTTTACCGACCGTTCAACCGCGATCAGCGCCGCGCCGAACGCCGCGTTTTCAACATCTGTCACCGAAAAAGACGGCGGATTGTCCCCGCTGATCGCCTGCACACAGTGCAGAAATTTATCGTAAAACAAATCCTGATACCGCCACATATCGCCGCATAAAACAATGTTCTTGATATGCAGCAGCGTGGACGCGTTGCATATTGCTGCGGCAAGCTGTGCCGCCATATCTTCAAACAGCAGCACGGCTTTGCTTTCTCCGTTTTTTGCGGCTGCCGCCAACCGGTCAAACGGTTTTCCATAGCGCCTTGCCATTCCTTCTTGCGAGGCATAAGCCTCCAGACAGCCTTTTTTTCCGCAGCTGCAGGGCGCGCCGTTCGGCACCGCACAGATGTGCCCCAATTCAAACATTCCGGGGCGGTCAAAGATGCTTCCTTCCAGCATGACCGCCATACCGATACCGTTATCCACACGCAAAAGAATCACATTTTCAGTCTTTGTGCCGGCCGACTGCGCATATAAAATACAGTTCGGATCGTGTTCGACCAGCACCGGCAGTCCGAAACGTTCGGAAACCAACGATCCCAGCGGCACCTGCGCCCAATCTTTACAGTGCGGCAAACTCACCGAAACGCCGTTTAGCGCGTCGACCTGTCCTTGCATCGCAATACCGATACCCAGTATGTGATGTCCGCCTGCCGTTTGCACAATTGCATCGGTCAGCTTGTATATATCCGAAAGCAATATGTCTTTTCTTCTGAAATCCGCCGGTTTTGACAGCGTTTTCACTATTTTGTTTTGCAGATTCACCACCACCGCCTGTAGTCCTGAACTGTTGATGTCCAGTCCGATGCAAAAGTGTTCCGCTTCATTTACCGCAAGATAAGACGGTGTGCGCCCCGCCCCGGCGCCTTCGATTTTTTCCGGCTTTGTTTCAACAATATATCCACTCTGGATCAGCCGCGCGGTAATATTGGAAACAGCGCCCCAACTCAAATTCGTCCACTGTTCCAGCTGCTTGCGGGTGACCTGCCCGCGCGCCCTTATCAAACCGAACACATCCGCAGCGTTCGCCTGTTTCATATCCTGCTGATTGATATATTTTTTCAACTTGGCGACCCCCTGTCCTTGACAATTATATCACGCGGTGATATAATTGTCAAGCGTAAAAGATTATTTGGGTTGTGTCTTTGTGGCACGGCCGCATATCAATCTAAAAAAGAAAAGGTGGTTGCTGTGAAAAATCTCAAAGAAAAAATGCTGAACACAAAACTAACGGATGGTCAGATCGCGCTTTTCTATCTCGGGCAGGAGGGTTTTCTCGTTCAATACAACGGCGTTTACCTGCTGATCGACGCTTATCTTTCCGATTATGTCGACAGAAACTGTTGTTCAGATGAGGTTCGCTGGGTGAGGAATTATCCCGCGCCGATCAGTGGCGGCGCGCTGGATTTTGTGGATTATGTTTTTTGTTCCCATGCGCATTATGACCACGCCGATCCCGACACCCTCAAGGCCATATCCGCCGCTAACGGCAAAGCAAAATATATCGTCCCCGCGCCGGTCGCGGACACCATCTCGGACTATGGCGTCGATCCGAAAAATATCGTGCGGGCATATGACGGGATACCGATCCCGCTTGCCGGCTGCGACGGCATTGTAACGCCGGTCGCCGCAGCGCATGAACAGCTGCATGCCGATGAAAACGGCAACTACAGAGAATTAGGATATAAATTCGATCTTCATGGCACAATGCTGTTTCATGCCGGCGACTGCTGCGTTTACGACGGACTTTGCGATAAGCTTGGCAAACTCGATGTCGCCATGCTGCCGGTCAACGGGCGGGACTATTTCAGATTACAGCGCGGTATTGTGGGGAATATGGATGTCAATGAAGCGATCGAGCTTGCCGTATCGACGGGGGCCGAACTGTTGGTGCCGATGCATTTTGATCTGTATGAGGTCAACCGCGTCAGCGCCGCGTGTGTTGCGCAGTGTCTGGAACAAAGCGGCGGGAATTTATGCTATCATATCTTCCGGCCGGGTGAAAGATTTATTTTTGAAAAGTAAATGTAAAACGATATTCCGCTTTTGGGATCTGCAAAAATGGCAAACGCAAAAAGCCCTGCTTTCGCAGGACTTTTTACTTTACAATACATCTTCAATCACATCCTGCAAATGCAGAATGGATAATTCTTTTTCCGTATAAAGTTTGCACAGCACGGCAGCAGTATTTTCATCCAACCAAATATCCGACACATATGCACATTCTCTTCCTTTCGCATCCACTGCTCGAATACCATAAGATATGTATTGCCCGTGTTCGGCTGAAAAATGATTTTCTTTAACCGGCAGATACCGATGCATTGGTTTCATTCCCCTCTTTTAAATTCTTTCCTTCAATCTCCAAAAACGCAAATAATTTGAGCATCACTTCAGGACCTGGCAGCCGTTCACCTTTTTCGATATACTGGTACCATCGCGTGGATATCCCAACGCTGGATGCAACCTTTTCCTGTGTATGACCGAGCTGCTTTCTTTTGCGATAAAGTTCGCTCGCAAATTTTGATTGCAATGACATTGAAATTACACCTCCTAACAGAGGTATAATTTACCACATACTATTTGTTTTGTGAACGAACTATGCAGTTCATGTTGTGAAAAATGACGAAAATATTCACTTTTTCTGTTTTTGTATATATTTAAAAATGAACCTTTTTATCATCTTATTTAATGGTCGTTCTGCGGATATAAACATCTATATAACGTTTATAATTTCAACAATATGTGTGTCAAAAATTTCGTAGCACAATATAGGCAAATAAGTTATTATCTTTTATTTTAATATTGACAATAGTGTGTTATATACAGTATAATAGCAGTGGAGGTGGACGGATTGGATGCAAACCAAGAATTATTAAACGGTCTGTTGATGGAACTGCGCAGAGGAACGCTGGTTTTGAGCGTTTTGAGTCAATTGCAAGAGAAAAAATACGGTTATTCCCTGGTGCAGAGCCTGGAGGAAAAAGGCGTTGCCATTGATCCGAACACCTTGTATCCGCTTTTGCGGCGGCTGCAAAAGCAGGGATTATTGCAGAGCAATTGGGAAACCGGCGGTTCCAAGCCGAGAAAGTATTACCGGCGAACCGCCGATGGCGACGCTGTTTACAAAGAACTCAAAAACCGGTGGCAGGAAATGGCGCAAAGCATGGAAAAGCTGTTAGAGGAGGGAGAAGCATGAATCCGAACGAACAGGCGTTGATGGAAAGATACATTTATCAGGTGACCCGCCGCCTATCCAAGAACCAGCGAAAAGAAGTCGCGCTGGAACTGGAGGAACTGATCGGCGATATGCTGGAATCGACCGGTTCGATGGAAGCGGTTTTGACAAAGCTCGGCGATCCAAAGGTGTTCGCAAGAAAGTATCAGGATGACCGGCATTACCTGATCGGACCGGAATATTTCGATGCTTACCTTTGGTTTTTAAAGATCGTGCTGCTCTGCACGGCAGTGCCGATCCTGCTTGTTTCGATAATAGAAGGGGTGCAAACAGCGGGGACAGACACAACGCAGTCTTTGATGGCGGTTGTGATCAAAGCGGTCGTAAACGGAATCATCGATGTTGTCGGTTCCTGCGTCGGCGCGTTCGGCGGCATCACACTGGTGTTTGCCGTGATGGAACGCCAGAAAATGAAATTTGAAATCAAAAAAGAAAAGGAATGGTCGGTCGGTGATCTGGAAAGCACCGCCGGCCGGCAAAACAGCTGGACACCGGATGCGCTATCGCCTATTCCATCCAAAAATGCTGCGATCAGCAAAGGCGACAGCGTTGTGGGCATTGTGTTTATTGTGCTTTTCTGTGTGCTGCTGATTTTCGCACCGCAGCTAATTGGGGTATATTTCAAAAACGGAGAAAGCCTTTCGAGCGTTCCGATTTTTAATTTGCAGCAGTGGCATATCATTCTGCCCTTTTTCGTGCTGTGGCTTTTTATCGGTCTTGCAGACGAAATTTTCAAGCTGGTCATGGGACGTTATTGCAAACCGGTGATGATCAGCAACATCATCTGCGGCGGTATTCAAATGGTTTTGACGGTCGTGATTCTTAAAATGCTTCCGCTTTGGAATCCGCATTTTATTTCACAGCTGCAAACACAGTTTGGCGGCAGCTCCGCCGCACAGTTTTTCATCGATAAATGGGATGGCGATTTTGTCTCGAACTGCTTGGTTGTGTTCTTTTTAGCGGTCACGCTTTTGGAAATCGGAACAACGATTTACAAAACGCTGCGCTACGGCTCCAAAACACAATAAAAAAACAAAGTCTCGCTAATGTTTAAACATCAGTGAGACTTTGTTTTTATTTTAAAAGCAATTCATAGGTAAAGCGTCCCATGCATTTTTTCAGCAAAAGCCATGCCAGCAGCGCACACACGGCGCCTACTGCTAAAAGGATCCAAGCGTTGATGAGCAAAACGCCGGTGAACTGTCCGGCGATCAATAAAATCACCGGAATGATCAAAAACACTGCGCTCTGCTGGGATTCCTCCACGCTTTTCGCCTTCGCCGAGCCGCGCACAATCAGCGTGATGGCGATCAGTGCAATGGCCGGCGATACCAACAGCATACGAGCCATTTGACGGCAGGCAGCAGCAAATGACCTGTCAGAATAATGTTAGGTTCACTTTGTCAGTCGCGCAAGCGTTAAATAGCCTGTGAGCGTCACAAAAGCGTAGAGAACCATTTGCAGCAAAAATTGCTCGTCGTGGACCGCGTGAATATAATAATACGGCGGGAACAACATTCCGACCAAACGTAATTCTTTCAAGTCCATAAACACAGGACAGACGGCGATCATTATCACCGCCGCAAGCGGCAACAGCATGGCGAGCAGTTGAAGCTTTCTGCAAAACAGACGCATAAGTGCACAAAACCCCGTGCAGCATAAAATAAACAACAGCAAAATCAAAAGCTCATAAAACAGTGAAACCGTCACATGACTGAAAAATAACGAAACCAACATCACCGCTGCCGCCACAGAAATGGGAATAAACTGACTGCCCAACGCCACAAACGGTTTGGCACGAAAAGACACCCATGAAAATGTTCCCTTCTCTTCATCACGCATGTAATACATTGCCGCCGCCAGTCCTGTGAGTACCGTCAATACCGATAAAAGTCCGCGTATCGGCAGCACAAGATAGTTGACGTTTGCGTCCTGCGTGGATTTTTCGGCATCCATATAGGAAAAAGCAAAGAGATTTTCCGCAGATTGGACGGATTCATAATATTGCAAAAGCTGTTCGTCGCTGCAATCCGCAAGCGCAGGAACCTGCTGCCGAATAAACTGCAGATATGTCGCCGGAGAGCCGAGCTTAAAAAGCTGACCAAACAGTTTCTCATGTAAAATGCGCAGCAACGCCGTTTCCTCTCGTTCCAGGATTCGAACAGCCGGTTGTTCTGTCTTTCCCGTAACCCGGTCTGCAAGCAGTTGCCCAAAATCAGCGCCGAAAATCCATGCGCTGTCCGCTTTTCCCGATTGAACATATTTCTCCGCCGTCTCCGGTGAATCGCAAACGATGTATTGGATCAGATTTGTTTCCCGCTGCAATGCGTCGATAGCCTGCGCCGCTGCGGGATCATTTTGGGTCTCTGCTGCAATCGCAACATGAAGAATTCCGCTAGCTTGTTGCGACACCATTCCCAATAGCAGCGCAAAAAGGGGAATCAGTGCCAGCACCACAATAAATCCGGCTTTTTTAAACAAGCGTTTATGCAGCAAAAAATACCACGTTAAAAATTGTCGCAGACGTTTCATGCAGCCGCTCTCCTTTTGCGTATTTTTCTATTTCGAATCGCAATTGCTGCCCCCAAAAAAATCACGAAATAAACGCAAAGCCCCAAAAGCGCAGGCCACGCAGCCTCCCCGCTGATATAGCCGGCAAGATACGTTCTGGCCAGACCTGCCGGCAGCCATACCGCATATTTTTGCATCACATCCGGGAAAAAAGCCATCGGATAAAAGCATCCCCCGATATAGCAAAGCACCACCGACACAACGAATTGCGCCAACACGCCGCTGATAAGTTCTGAAACGAGTTCAAACAACAAAAAACCGCAGCAGCTGACTGTCGCCACAAATGGGATGAGCCGCAGCCACAACGACGGAAGCATTCCGATCGAAAAGTCGGACAGTTCCAGAACTGCAGCGCCGTTTAAAAACAGCACAGAAATTGGAACCGCCGTTAAGATAAACAACAAAATGAAAAAAGCCGTATATTCACAAAGGATCTGTTTTGCAACATGAATCCTTTTGGAGACCAACACACTGTGAAACACCATATCGCTTTTTACCAGCAGCGGCGCGCAGGGTATGTTCAAAAAAAACGCAAACAGCGTAAACAATCCACACAAAAAATAACCCGGCAGCGACAGATTGTCGGAAATCCCCAATACTTCCACACGACAAAGTTCCGAACGATCCAGAATAAAATCAATATATTCGATTGCCAGCCGGTCCATCATACCGCCTGCTTTCTGGGATAAACCATTCGCTTGCATGGCGTGTTGCAGACCGTAAACTCCTTTTTGCGACGATGAAAGAATATCTGAGACAGCACTGGTGATTTCCTCTTTAAACAGCGTGTTCAGACTCAATGCGCCGGAAGTGCTGACAAAACGCAGGCTGAGGATTTCCCCCTGCACCGCTTTTTCCACAAAGGTGTCCGGGATAACAACATAGGCGGCAATTTCCCCGTCGGTCAACTGCGCTTTAGCATCCGGCTCCTCCAGATAAACCATCTCCATGGCAAAGCGCGAGGAATCAAACGTTTTGATCGCCTGAATGCCAAATCCCAAATAACTGCCTGCCGTTTCACCGACCACGCCAATTTTAAATTTTTGTTTATCCGCTCTACCGGTATCCTGAGCTAAAATCATATGAAACACAAGCGCCAAGCCGGTGCAGAGCACGACCGACACCGTCAGCACAAACGGCAGCATTTTTGCAATTCTTTTGCATTGCAACCAAAAATATAACTTTAAATTTTTCATATCAAAATGTTTTTACCAGCGCATGCACATCGCCGTCATACGCAAAAGGCTGTGCCTTTCCGTCCTTGAGTACATACCACACATCGCACAAATCCAATTCGCTCGCATCGTGCGTGGCCAACAGCAAAATTCCGCCCTGCGCCTTATAGCGCGTCAAATAGGCAACAATATTTTCCCTGCAAACAAGATCTAACGCGGCGGTCGGCTCATCCAGCAAGAGAACAGGCGGATGCTTTGCCACCGCGCAGCCAATCGACAAACGCTTTTTCATGCCGCCTGACATTTTATACACCGGTGTCTTTAAAAACGTATGAATCCCCAACATGGCCAACACACCGTCGTCCAGTTCCTTTTTCATCTGCGCCGCGCCATACCATAACAAAAGATTGTCTTTTGCTGTTAATTCCTCCATTAATGGCGTACCCTGCGGCACATAACCTACCAGCTGCGTATGAAGCGCCGGTTTTTTGAAAAGATTCATTCCGTCACATAAAAAAGAGCCACTTTGCGGCTTTTGAACGCCTGCGAGAATAGAAAGCAGCGTAGATTTTCCACAGCCGTTTGCCCCTAAAATTCCCGCGCACATGCCGCTGTGCAGACTAAAGGTAATGTCCCTTAGCACTTCCTTACGTTTAAACCGCTTTTGAATACCTTTCATTTCAACTAACATAGGCAAAACTCCAACAAAAATACCGGCGCCGATCCTTCGCATCCAATCGGCGCCGTTTTCAGTTTTTATGTATACTTTAAATCAGCGGTGTAGTCGCATTTTCATAACCATAGCCATAATCGTCGGTTCCGTAATCGTAACCATAGCCGTAGTCGTAATCATCGGTTCCGTAATCGTAACCATAGTCGTAGTCGTAATCATCGGTTCCGTAGTCATAACCATAGTCATAATCGTAATCATCGGTTCCGTAATCGTAACCATAGTCGTAATCATCGGTTCCATAGTCATAACCATAGTCGTAGTCGTAATCGTCGGTTCCGTAATCCGATTCAAACACGGAGTCTGTGCCGAACGCAGCTTTGATCTGATCAACCAACTCGTCGGGAATACCGGCTCCGCGCAGTTTGGCGCAAAATCCTTCAACATCTATTTGCTCTGCCCACGATGCCATCTCGGTCACGTTGTTGCCGTCGATCGCCGTTTCAGGTATTGAAACGGATCCAGGTTTCCCGGTCTCTGTCTGTGCCGTTAATCCGATCAGAAGTTCATCATTTGTCAAAAAACGAACGGACAAATTGCTTTTATCCTGATCGCCGCCGCAGTCAATTTCCAGTGCGGGATTGAGCAACCGAATGACGCTGGCCGCTTCTGATCCCATCTCCTCATACAGTGCATTTCCCAACCGAACACGGAAAATACCGCTGAGCATACCATTCGCTGCAAGTTTTGCATTGTAGTTTTCGAAATCCATTTCAAAATAACTGCTGCCGCCGACTTTCAGATTACAGTCACCGCTGTAAGTATCACTTTTTACCGTGCCGCTTCCGGATATCGAAACAGCTTCATCCGTGTTTGCGCCGATTTCTCCCATGAATTCAAACTGATCTCCCTTTTCTACCATTCCGTAGGAAAAAATCTCAGTTCCCATCACACGTAGGGTTCGACCGATAATCACATCTCTTCCATTGATATAATTGGTAATCTCGATCGTTTCCATCGCGTCGGTATCTTCTGATTGCAGTTCTTCCGATTCCTGCATTTCCGTTAATGCATGGTCAATATACTCAACAAACAGTTCATAAAGATTTTCGCTGTCAACTTGCCCCGATTCCGACACGACATTCTGCAATCCTTCGATCAGCTCTTTGATATCTTCGTCCACCCGGGCTGTCTCCAGCACCGCTTTCACCATACGAAAAACGTCATCTTTCGTAATTTCACAGGTCAAAACCGTGCAGTTCTGAGAAATGTCGCCGATCGTTAATGTGTCTTTATGCTGTTCAACGTCTCCTATATTTTGAACAATCACTTCCAGATATTTTTCCAACAATTTTTCAAACGTTTTCTCATCCGGCAAAACACTGGAAATCATCTTGAAATTGTTAAAAACCTTTTCCATATCGACGTTCAAATCGACGCCGTTAAAGGCAATATAGGATGCATTTAACTCAGGTACTGCAAACAACAGCCGATTGTTAGGTATATCCGCAATCAAATCAGCGGACACAAGCGCCTCGCCATCGACACCAATTCCCATTTTAACGTTGTACACATCGTCCCGCAACGTCACATTCTGGGCAAAAATCATATTTTCAAGCCAGGAAAAATCCATTTCTTCTCCTGTGGCGCTGCTGAACAACCCAGAAAAATTCTCGCCGACTTCAACGGAAAATTGTGTGTTCACCGACTGATCCGACATGTCGAAAGCATTGCGCAAATTTCCATAAAGTCCAGTAAGCGCGTTGGCGGTACTATTTTTAGAGTTGGCCTCAACATACTGAAGATAGTCCTGCGCGGATCCAAAGCTGCGGATGCAAAATGCGCGAATCCAGCCAAGGTTGAAAAGAATTGCCGCCGCCACAACCACGGCCGGAACGGTAATCCATAAAAATTTCTTCCATTTTTTCTTTACCCGCAAAGGCTGATCTTCCTGTTGTGTGTCTAAAACCGTTTCCGTCTCATCCGGCTGCGCGGCATCGGCTTGCGTGTCGACACGCGCCTCGGTCTCAGAAGACAAATCCGCCGTTTGCGCCTGTGTGAAATCTGCTTTTTCTCCGACCATTTCATTTGGCGCCGCTTCTACAGCAGTCTACTTTTCCGCCTCATCTTGCTTTGCTTGCTGCGCGGGCAGATCCTCTATTACGATCTTCCTGCCGCAATGCGTGCAAAAAGCGGCGTTTTCTTTAATCTGATTTCCGCAATTTGGACAAAACATTTTGTTTTCCCCCTTGTTTATATATAAAATGTATATTTTTATTATACTATATCGTATTTTCACAGGATTGTCAAATATTTTATACTATGTGCAATCTCTTGCTTTATGACAACCGACGCCCTACTTTCCGGCGCCATATTTTTGTTTCATTTTTTGCGAATCGGTTAGAGTCTTGTGTTTTCTGTTTTCATATGCTACAATCGATTCAAACAGATGACTTTACAAACCGAAAGGAAGAATGAGATGGATAAAGAAAATTTATTAAAACGCCTTGCTGTGCCGGCCGGCATTGTGGATGTTGTGCTGGATACCGACGCTTATAACGAAATCGACGATCAGTTTGCAATTGCATATGCCTTTGCATCGACTGAGCGAATCCGCGTTCAAGCGGTTTACGCCGCGCCGTTTCATAACGGCCGGTCGACCGACCCGGCGGACGGTATGGAAAAAAGCTATCAGGAAATCCAAAAGCTTTTATCGCTGATGGGTAAAACGGCGGATGTTTACAAAGGCTCCGAATCCTATCTTGCAGATGAGACAACCCCTGTGATCTCCGCAGCGTCGCAGGATTTAGTTGACCGGGCGAAAAAATACACGCCGGAAAACCCGTTATATATCGTCGCTATCGGCGCGATCACCAATATCGCGTCGGCTCTGCTTTTTGACCCTTCCATTGCGCAAAACATTGTGATCGTGTGGCTTGGCGGTCATGCGCAGCATTATGCGCATACCAAAGAATTCAACATGATGCAGGATTACGACGCGGCGAACGTCGTGTTGAAAAGCGAAGCGGCATTTGTGCAGCTCCCTTGCAACGGGGTGGTGAGTGAATGCAGAATCTCCAAACCCGAATTGGAATATTGGCTTGTTGGGAAAAATAAACTCGCGGATTATTTAGCGCAAAACACAATCCACGAAGCGGACTCCTATGCGCTGGGCAAACCGTGGACAAGGGTGATTTGGGATGTAACGGCTGTGGCGTGGCTTTTAAACGATCAGAACAGATTTATGGAAGGACGGATCATCAACGCACCGACCGTGACGCACGCGGGGCAATATCTGCAAAATCCGAACGGCAAACCGATGCAGTATATTTTTCATATCGAGAGGGACGCGCTGATGGAAGATCTGATTCATAAACTAACCCAGGGCGATTAAATCTCACCGTTTTGGACCCGCTCTTGCCCTCACGGCATATACAAATGCAGGCACGACTGTTCTTGTCGTGCCTGCGTTTTATTCTCGCCAAAATGCAAATCCATACAGTTAAGGCGTTATTTTCATGCAGGATGGACTTTTATTCTGCTACTGCACTTCATTTAAATATGGTTTATTTCTTTCTTCTGACTGCAATGAATAAGCACCTTTATAATTCAATTCGTGCGCAATCAAAAACAAAGCGATCAGCTTATGCGACGGATGGGAATAATATAAAACGCGATTTTCTCCGTTGATTTCCAGTTCTTTTTTATACACAACATGAAGGGATATAAGGTCATTTAGAACCCTGTCGATGTCACGCGCGCCGATGTTGCATTCATTTGCAAGGACATCGCTTTCAAAAACATAGTTTTTATGTTTTTTATGAAGATAAATCACCGCGCGCATCGTTTCGCAAGAAGAAAGACACGCAAAAATCCTGCGCATTTCCTCACCGTCGCCGATCGTTTCACCAAATCCGCATGCAGGCTCAGGAAATACAGAGAAAAAAGGCGCACGACCGTTGGAAACGAGCGTGAAACCATAGTCATTTACAATATAAGAGGAATTGTGTATATTGTTTAGCGCGTCGGGATTATAGCTTTCATCCAACAGCATCAGGCAGTTGAACAGCCCCCGCTCAATCTGCCATCCAATATCCCGCGCTACATGAAAACGCTCGCTGGCGGCAGTTTCTTGCATCAAATGCAAAATTCTTTTTGAAATATCCGCCATGGAAACAGCGCGATTATCAAACAGTTCATCAAGCGACACACCAAGCTGGTGGGCTAGCGGCACCAGCAAACTTCCGTCGGGATAGGTTTCGCTGGTTTCCCATTTGGATACCGCCTGCGCGCAAACGCCGAGAGCAGCGGCAAGTTGCTCCTGCGTCAGATTCTTTTCAAGCCGCAGTCTCTTTATATTTTGGGATAAACGCATTTTATTTCCCTCCAATCATTTTGCATCTGCCGTTAAAATTATAATTATAGCCTTTGCTCCCGCACATATGCTCATATGCAAGTGTGATGAGCGACAAAATATTTCCGTCGCCAAAGGATTCATAAACTGTGGTTTCGCCGGTCGCCAAATGCGCCGTTGCCTTCACGCACAGATCAACCTCGCAGGAGGCATCCAAAATCTCTGTTGCCTTATCCTCGGCAACTTGGGTATGCTTTGCGATATAATCGGCTGTAAAGGTCTCTGAACAGGCTGTACTGTGGATAAACGCGCAGATTTTCAAGACGTCGGTATCACTTAAAAAAGCAAACAGCTTTGTAATCTTTTGTTGTTTATCCGCTTGATGGAGCCAATCAAAATCAGCTTTATTGCGCATGAGCATCACTGCGATATTGACATCGTCTGCATTGACAACAAAATCGTAAAATTCATGTGTTGAAATGCAGGAGCGATCCATTTTATCTATCTTTTCCGGCAGCACGTCCACGCCGTCATTGACGTCATCCTTTTCATTGGAAATTGTTTTAAAGCTTGCAGGAATAATCGCGCGCACAATATCAAAAGCTTTCAAAACAGATGCTTTACGATCCAGTCCTTCAAATTGGGAATGCATAAAACTTTCCGTTGATTGCTTTTCCTCCTGCCTGATGCCAAGCAATGCGTCGGTGCTTACATGATAATATTTTGAGAGTTTTGCAAGCATGGAGAGGTTGGGATCGGACGCGCCGGTCTCCCATTTTGAAATTGTTTTGCCGGAAACCGATAGTGCATGCGCAACTTTCTCCTGCGTTATGCCTTTTGCCGTGCGCAGTTGGATCAATTTTTCTGCTAAACTGTGTTTGGACATAAGATTCACCTCGCAAAAAATTTCAAGTCCGGATCTTGTGTCTATATTATATACAAAACCAATAGTAGAGTAAATAGAGGTAAAGTTGGTAAATTCTCCGATTTGAAGAATTAATGCTTTACAACTCTCCTGACAGTTGTTTTTTGGCGTTCTTAAAAATTGGGATTTGTAACGATTGGTTTTGCACACAAACACGCAGGACGTCTTGTCCTGTTCCAGCAAATGCAAAAACCGGCAAGGCAAATAGCCCTGCCGGTTTTTCCGCCATTCTTTCCTTATAAATCGTTTTATCGATAGGCTCTCTGGTAAATGCCCGCGATATCCGCATCTGTCGTCTCAGCGGGGTCGTTGGCAAAAAGCGCGCCCATCGTGGCTCTTGCATTCTTTGCCATCGTCATCAGCTCATCCGCACGAATGCCGTAATCCGACATTTTAAGCTCCGCCACACCGCATATCTTTTGCAGGTCTGTCAGCGCTGTGATGAAGTCCTGCGGATCGGCAGCGTCCGTTTTTCCGAGGAACTTTGCCATGTCTACAAACCGTTCGTCACAGACATGCTTGTCAATCCAGAATTGAAAATACGCTTTGGAAATCATAATCAATCCTGCGCCGTGCGGCAGTTCCGGATGATAAGCGCTCATTGCATGTTCCATCGAATGCTCGCTGGTGCATCCGCCCGCTACCATCGAATAGCCGGACATGGTATTGGCAAAAGCGACCGCTTCTCTGGCTTCCATGTCGTTGCCGTCCTGCACCGCGCGGGCAAGATACTTGCCGATCTTTTCAATGGCGCTGCGCTCCACCATGTCGCTCATGAAATTATGACATTTGGCAATATAGCCTTCCAGCGAATGGAACAATGCGTCAAACCCCTGGTATGCGGTAAATTTAGGCGGCACTGTTTTCATCAGTTCCGGATCAACGATCGCGATGGTGGCAAACATGGAATCATATCCGCCGACACCGATTTTTTCGTTGGTTGCAAGATTGGTGATCACGCCTGCCTGGTCCACTTCAGAGCCGGTTCCGGCGGAGGTTGTAATGGCGACCCACGGCAGCGGCTGCTTTTCGATCGGCTTGCCTTTTCCGGTTTCGCCGAACGCATAATCCCAAAGATCATCCGACGGCTGCGGCGCTAACATCGCAATATCCCGGTGCCCACCTGTTTTTTTATCATTGGCGACAAAACGACGATTGATTTTTGGAGGGCAAAGCGATAAAATAAACTTAAAGCGTGCAGGCCAAAAGGGGGATTTTTATGTTTTCGCTGATTTTTCTGTTGATTTTTTTCGTGCTGATGCTCACACTCTGGATGGTGCGCCTGAAAAAGAACTGGTTGGGTTGGAAAGACGCGCCCGCAATGGATGATGAAGCGCCAATTGAGAAAAATCATGCAATACTATTGGCAAAAAAGTCGGACAAAGTGATGACGGGCACCTATCGCATGCCGGGACATTACTTTGCATACAAACTTGTCTTTCAAATGGATAACGGAAAGACACGGTGTTTGACCGTGCCCAAAGAAATCTTTGAACAGGTTTTCATCAATGAGGAAGGCGAATTGGTCACCCAGGGCAACCTCTTTTTAGATTTTAAAGATAGATTTTCGACCGATTTGGATGCATAGGCTTAAAATGGATTATTTTTTAAAGCGGTACTGTTTATTGGCATAAAGAAAAATCATCCCATTAAAATGGGATGATTTTTTAATCTTGCATGCAACTAAAGCTTTGTTCCTTCCAATAAACGGGTCGCACAACTTGTGTTTTCCCTTGTATTTTAATCATTCGGCCGCTGATAGAAATTTCCCGCCACCTGATCCGTTTTTAAAATGTTGATAAACGCTTTCGGATCCACTCGACGCACTTCTTTGGTAACGTTTTTCACCTGATTACCGGAAATAACTGAATAAATCATGGAGCGCGGCTGTCCATTGTAAAGACCGGTCCCTTGAAACAGCGTCGCGCCGTGATGGGTCAAATCCCGGATATGCTCATAGATTTCCTCAGATTTTTCCGAAACAATAAACAGCGTCGTTCTTTTATATCGCGGGTCCAGTATCTTCACAACCTGCGTGGACGCAAACTGGAAAATAATCGAATAAAGCGCCTTATCCCATCCGAACAGCAATCCTGCAACGACCAGCATGACGGCGTTGCCCAACAAAATATAATTCCAGGAGTCCACATGCAGCTTTTGCGATAAAGCTACCGCAATAAAATCAGTGCCGCCGCTGGTCGCACGCCCTAAAAGGCATAAACTGATCGCGGCGCCGTTAATCATGCCGCCAAAAATGCAGATCAGCAAAATATCATTGGTGATCGGCATGGAAGGCAGCACATCTGTGAGTATGCTGGTCAGCACGATCATCAGGCAGGAATAGATCGTGAACCGCTTTCCGATCAGCCGAAAGCTAAAGATTGCAGGCACGGCATTAAGCAGAAAATTGATAACGGAAAAAGGAAGGGCAACCCCTAAAAATGTCTGGACGCTGCGTTGGATCAGAAGGGTCAGGCCGTTAAAGCCGCCGGGAAACAAACCGCCTGCTTCCACAAAGCTTTTCATGTTGACCGACATGATCACGCTTGCCAATAAAATCAAAACGAATCTGCCAATATGATCGCGCAGCCGCAGCGAAATCCCTTCTTTTTTCTGCAATGACAAATCTTTCATAAAATCCCTTCTTTAGCCGGAATGTAACAAAACGTTGTATCATTTTTTTCATTATAACATATCCGTTTGGAATGTCAATTGTCTGGTGTGATTACCTTCCGACGCGTTTGAAGGACATCGAAATGCTGTGCGATTCCACCGGTAATGTAGCCCTGCGTGCCGGCGTCCCCCGAACCCATCCGCTTGCCGGCAAAAAGCTGCTAACACCGGAGGATTTTCGTGGTAACCGCGTGATGCTCGTCAAAAAGGGGGATTCCCGCACGGTTGATGCAATCCGAACGGAACTGTCCGCCTTTCCTGATATTACAATCGAGGATACCGCGCAGTTTTACGATATGGAGGTATTTAACCGGTGCGAACAGACACAGTCTGTTTTGATCACCCTGGAATGCTGGAAGGATGTGCATCCGTCGCTTGTGACGATTCCGGTCAAATGGGATCACAAGCTGCCGTATGGCATTCTTTATCCCCTGCATTGCACCGATGATGTGCAAAATGTGATCGACGCCATCGCCGCCCTCTCATAAATGCAAGAGAAACAAAAACAGTGTGATCGCATTCTTTTTTAGCGGTCACACTGTTTGATGAAACTTTTGATTTTCAAATATATTTGCTCGCTTCTTTGATACTCAAACTGCTCATTTTATCTTTGTATCTGTCAATAAAATCTTTCACCCATTTTGGATTGGTTTTAGAATAATCTCTCAAGGCCCAACCAATGGCCTTGTTGATAAAAAATTCGTCACTGCCAAAATTGCAAACTAAAATTTTTTCCAGCAACGCGGTGTTCGTTTTTTCTTTCCTGCACAGTTGATGATCGATCGCTATTCTTCTGATCCAAAAATCGTCATCTCTGGCCCATTCCAACATCAGATGGTCAACTCTGTTATCCCGCAGCCCTATTTTCCCGATCACCTGGTCGAAAAAATCGATCGTGTCCCACCATTGTTTGGTTTTGATATATTTTTTTATTTTTGGGATATCTTCATAGGTCAGAAAGTCATGCATCACCAATAAATAGTCACAAACCAAATATTGAAATTCTCTATGTTCATCTGCATAACATTGATCGAGAAAGTCCCAGTCGACTTGCTTTCTTTTCTTTTCCGCTTTCAAAAAATCTTTAGATAGATTTTTTCTTTTTGGAGCAGCAAGTCCGTAAAACACAAATAAGTTTCGCATATATTTCGCCATCGACACAGCGTTTTCCGGATCTTTCTGTGCTTCAAACAGCTTTTTTATTTCTAAATACTTATCCATAACAACTTCACTTTCGAATTAATGAACTGTAAACGAATTTTTAGATATGCTTGCCACCAGTCAGCGTAACACTCACTTTTCCCGCGCAACTACCGCATGCCCCGTCTTGATAAAATAACGTTAAGCCTGCCTGCTATTCAAAAACAGATCCATGATAAATCGCAAAATGTTATCTTCTCTTTTTCAATGTAACACCAAGAACAACAGCAAGGGCAATCACGGCAGCGGCCAGAACAACACATACAACCAACAATTGATTGTACCCGATATATCGGCTCATTGCAAAATTTTCGCTATTTTCCGTTGTGGCAGCATGGTTTGTAACATCAGCGGGTTTTGTTGCACCGCTTGCAGATGCGGCGCTGGAAGACGAAGCTTGCGCCTCCAACGTTTTATCCAGGTCAACTTTGATTTTTGCAGTTGTTCCTTGTGTCCAGTAAAAACGAAAGTCAATGGTTAACGTATCGCTTTTGTTTTTCAATGCGGCGACAAAGGTCGGTTCGGTTGTTTCCACACACGCATATTCCATTTCCGGATCAATTTGCGCCGGTTGATCCTTGCCGTCTGTGACCGAAAAGTTCAAGTCCGAAAATGTTTTGGTGCTGTCGGCTGTTGTGATGCTGTAAATAATCTGCACGAGCTGTTCGTATGCAACATTTTCATAGACCGGATCGCCGTTATCGTCATATTCTTTTTGTTCCTTTATGGTAAACGGTTCATCCATCAAAACAATTACATCGGTAATTTGCAATGTGCCAAGTTCGCGATTAGAATCGACGTCAAATATTTTGATTTCCTCATTCATGCCATATAGGTAATGATCCGGTTTATTGGTGGTGGCAGTCGTTTTGCAAGAAGACAAAGTTAGCAAACAAAGCGCCAAAACAACAAGAAACAGTCTTTTCACAGTAATCCCCCCAGAAAAACATAAATATTCCCATATATTTTTATTATAGCAACTTCATGCCAATAAAGCAATTTCTATTTTAATAGATTCATATTTTCCGCAATTCTTTCATCCTGTTCTCGCGACCATCCTTGATTTAAATTCAATAAAGAAAGAGCAAAACGGCGAAGTCTAAAGACTTCGCCGTTTTGCTGGTTTCCCTATTAGACAAGGCGTTTTGCACCCGCCGAACACGACTTAATATCACAGACGTTAAGCCACACGACCCCAACAAAAAGAAATTGTCGGCTTGCTGCGGCGGCTCAGCCGTCCTTGCAACCCTCTGTTTCTTTTGTTAGCGCTTTTCCATAGAACTTCCGGCGTGTGAAAGAATTCGTGTTTTGCTTGCAAAACAAAAGACAACGTCTTTTAGAATTCTTTCCACACTTGGCCTTTAGCCAAGTGTTAGCTGCCATGCTCTACCAGCTGAGCTATAGAGGAATATATAGTATATTGAATTGTCTAATGTCATTTCCACAGCTTAACACAGTGAAGCCACACGACCCCAACAAAAAGAAATTGTCGGCTTGCTGCGACGGCTCAGCCGTCCTTGC